>CAYRVF010000012.1:52024-58487 GCA_964427535.1 uncultured Ktedonobacterales bacterium | reverse complement strand
GCTGGCATGCGCACGCCGTTCGCCTCAGTGTATCACACGGCCAGCGAGCAGCCCTCCGGCGCGGCGGCTGCGCACGAGATGAAGAGAGCCACTGGTGCGCTTCGACATTTTCACCCTGTTTCCCGAGATGTTCCGGGGGCCGCTGGATGAGAGCATCCTCGCACGCGCCCGCGAGCGAGGGCTGGTCGACATCACCCTCTACAACCCTCGCGACGTGACGACCGACCGCCACCATATCGTCGACGATTATCCTTACGGCGGTGGCGCGGGCATGGTGATGAAGCCCGATCCCCTCTTCGAGGCCGTCGAGCGTGTACATGTGGACGGGCCGATCATTCTGCTCAGCCCAGTGGGGCGCGTCTTCACACAAAAGATCGCGCGTGAGCTGGCCCAGCAGCCGCGCGTGACGCTGCTCTGCGGCCACTATGAGGGCATCGACGAGCGTGTCCGCGAGCACCTGGCCACCGACGAGATCTCGCTCGGCGATTTCGTGCTGACAGGCGGCGAGCTGGCCGCGATGGTGATCGTGGATGCCGTCACGCGACTCCTGCCCGGCGTGCTGGCGCCAGGCTCGACTGAGGAGGAGTCGCACACCGCTGGGCTGCTGGAGTATCCGCAGTATACCCGTCCACCAGAGTTTCGCGGCTGGCGTGTGCCCGATGTGCTGCTCAGTGGCAACCACGGCGCGGTGGCCCGCTGGCGCCGCAAAGAGTCGCTGCGCCGTACGCGCGCCCTCCGCCCGGACCTGCTTGCCCGGATGGAGCTCTCCCCGCTCGACCGCAAGCTGCTCGCCGAGATCGAGGCGGAAGACGAGGGTGACCACGGCGGCTGATGACCACTCAGTGATTGACGCAGCGAAGCGTGATATGCCAGCCTGCCGACTCTGTGTGTTATGCCTGGATGGTATACTTTTGCATGATAGACAACGTGGAGGGAAGCGCTATGATCGATGAGTTGCGCCATGCGGTCGAACACGCGCAACTGCAGCTCTCTGAAGATGCGCAGCGGCAATTGGCGGCCCAAATCGAAGAGTGGCTCGACGAGCAAGAGTGGGATGCGCTCGTGAACAGCCCGCACGGGCAGGAAGCGCTGGCTCGCCTCATCGCGAGTGCGGACGCGGATATTGCTCGCGGTGATGTCGAAGACGGCGGCTGGGAGTAGTGTTCAAGTCGCGACGTATCAGACGATTTCTTGAGCTATATGTCGCATTGCCAGATGACATCCAGGAGCAGGCGCGCGCAGCATATCAGCTCTTCAGGCAGAATCCACGGCACCCTAGCCTCCACTTTAAGCGGATAAGCTCCTCCGACCCGCGTGTCTACTCTGTCCGGGTTGGCGCCCACTATCGCGCAATTGGCCTCCTTGAGGGGGACACCATTACGTGGATCTGGATTGGGACGCATGAGGCGTACAACAGGCTGTAGTCCAGCGTCTGGCGTACTTGACGACTCGACCCGATCGAATTCAGCTGGTGTTGCCCACTCTCTCCAAAGCACTCACATGTCCCACGTCATCAGCGCACACGCGCAAGGCGAGTGTCCCTACCATCTCGCGGCATCCCGCGCGGAGAACGGTAGCGTGACGCGGCGAGACTTTGTATAATGGGGTGCGATTGATGCGCCGCGGAGATCCTGTGTGCTCGCTGGCCGAAGCGGCGCCGGCGGATGGCGCCAGGCGCGCCCTGCCCTCCCCAATCCAACTCAAGGGCGACGCGCACCCCGTCGGCGGGTGCTGTCAATCTCATCCAGTGAGGAGTGCTTCCCCGTATGACCTACGTAATTACTCAGCCGTGCATTACCGTCAAAGACGCCTCGTGCGTCGACGTCTGCCCCGTCGACTGCATCCACCCCGCTCCTGGTGAGGACGGCTTTGACGAGGCAGAGATGCTCTACATCAACCCCGAGGAGTGCATCGACTGTGGCGCCTGCGAGCCAGCATGCCCAGTCAGTGCCATCTTCGAGGAGAGCGCGGTGCCTCAGCAGTACAAGGAATTCATCCAGATCAACGCGGACTGGTACCGGAACAAATAGTCGTTCCGCACGCTCGTTTCTTCTTCCGCATCGCCTGCACAGGACCTCGACGGCTACGATTCGCTGCTGTCGAGGTCCTCGGTGTCTTCGGCGCTGCCAGGCTCTTCCACACCGCCCACGCTGTAGATCGGGTCGCCGCCCCATCCAGGAGGTCCGCCGTCGGCGATGGAGGCAGCCTCGGGCAAGTCGGGATTGGGGCCTAAAAAGTCTCCCTCAGCGCGACTCTCCGCGACGCCCGCCTGTCGTAGGACCTCGTCGACGGAGGTGAAACGCTTGCTCTCGGGCAGACGCAGGAAGACGTCGTCCGGAAGCTGCGGGAACTGCCGCTTGATCTCGTGGCGCGTCAGGCCCTCGGTTCCCCAATTGATCGAGGCCAGTCCAGTGAATGTCTTCGTGATGTCGTCGCGGCTGAGGTGCGGCGTTCCTGGTGGCTTTGGTATCCCGCGATTTGCCATCGTGTCCCCCCTTTGACTGGGCCCTCGCTCATTCTTCCGCTGCTGTGTCGCAAAATATGCTCCAATGTGGACGTGCGCGCGTTGACGCTTTCTTCGGGGAGCAGGTATCATCCACCTATATAATGCGTATCCCGCTCGCCGCGTTCGCCGCAGACGACCGCACCCAATACAAAGAGAGAGCATCCATGACGGCCTCCGACATCTCGCCCACGAACACCGAGTCGGCTCAGTTTTCTACGCATCGCCTCGAAAACGGGCTCCAGATTCTCGGCCAGTACATGCCCGACCTCGAATCGGTCTCGCTCTGCTTCTACGTGCGCACCGGCGCGCGTGACGAGCACGACTCGGCCATTTTCGGCGTCTCGCACTTTCTCGAGCATATGGTCTTCAAGGGCACGGCGCGGCGTGACACCGAGCAGATCACCCTCGACTTCAATAGGATGGGCGCTGAGTTCAACGCCTTTACGTCTGTCGAACAGACCGTCTATTACGCGCGCATTCTGCGAGAGTACCTGCCCGACGCGATCGACCTGTTGAGCGACATGATGCGCCCGCGCCTCGACGCTGAGGATTTCAGCATGGAACGCAACGTCATCCTCGAAGAGATCGCGCGCTCTGAGGATGTGCCGACGAGCCAGGCCTACCGCAAGCTGATGCAGACCTACTATGCGGGCAACACGCTCGGGCACGATGTGCTCGGCACGAAAGAGAGCATCGGCAACCTGACCGTCGAGCAGATGCGCGCCTACTTCGAGAGGCGCTATGCGGCCAATAACCTAATCTTCTCGATCGCGGGCAACTTCGACTGGAATGAAGTGGTCCGACTCCTCGGTGAGAAGACGAGCGCCTGGAACACCGGCGAGGCCGGTCGGAACGCGCCCCCATATCAGCCCGAGGGAAGCTCGACGAATGTGGTTGTGAAGCCGCAGCAAAAGCAGCAGCTCATGCTGCTGGCGACCCCTTCTGTCAGCGTAGAGGATGATGACCTCTATGCGGCGGAGCTGATGTCGATGGTGCTGGGCGATGGGTCTGGCTCGCGTCTCTTCTGGAATATCTACCAGAAGGGACTTGCCGAGACCGCCGCCGCTTCGGTCTCGCCGCTGGATAACACAGGCATGCTGCTGACCTTTCTTAGCACCACGCCCGAAAACGCGCCCGCCGTGCTGGAGCTGGCCAGGGCAGAGCTGAACGCGATGCAGGAAGACGGCGTACACGAAGATGAGCTGCGCCGAGCGAAGGATAAGCTGATCAGTCGCACAGTGCTCGACGGAGATTCGGCGTTCAACCGGATGCAAGACCTGGCCTACACGTGGGTCGCCCGAGATACACTCCGCTCGCTGAATGACGAGATCGCCCTCATCGAGGCCGTCACACTCGACGACATCCGCCGCGTGCTCGACCGCTACCCCCTCACCGACACGCAGGTGCTCACCGCCTACGGTCCGCTAGAGGCGTCCGCGTTCAGCAAGTAGCGTTGGGTGTCCTCCGGCGGCTGGCCCCCTCTCCCAACGTCTCCCCGGCTGACGCCGAGAGAGAGGAGCCAGAAGTTACGCGGCGCCCGGCGCACGCGTCCAGATTCCCCCTCTCTCGCCATCAGGTGGGGGAGGGGGACAACGTCGCTACGGCAAGCCTGGCACGGTCAGGCCCAACCCCACGATGAGCGCCGCCGCCGCGACGATCAGGAGGAAGAAGAGCGCGATCGCGACAAGTGTCGGAATCAAGACGACCCAGATGGCGGTGTTTACTGGGAGCCGGTGCGCCGAGGCAGTCGCGTAGACGGCCAGAAAGACCATGTAGATCGCCGCCGCCAGCCCAATCAGTCCGCCAAGGAACGGGATGATGCCCGCAATCGCACTGATCGCACTGAGCGGCACATAGGCCAGCGAGAGCAGCCAGGCGTGGGTCAGGAAGGTGCCTCGGCCGCCGAACGCCCGCGCGATCAGGTAGAGAATGCCAGCCCCGATAAGGAAACCGATGGGCGTGCCGATGATGTCGCCGAAGTTGCGGAACGGGCTGTAATTGTAGCCGTAGACGTTGTGAAACTCAAGATTGGTGATCAGGCCGAAGACGCCCTGAAGGAAGCCGAGCGCGACGAGGCTGATAAGAATCGTCGCCCAGTTCGCGCCCTCGTGCTGCGTGTCGAAGGTGGCGACGCTCGGATTGCGGAGGACGATGTTCCATCGACGCCACAGATCTTGCAGATTGAAGCCGCCTGTGCTGGCTGGTCCGCCGTAGCCGCTGCCTGAGGGGTATGCGTTAGTCGGTGGCGCGCCGTAGCTGGAGTTGGGGGGTGGGTAGTCTTGCCCGGATGGACCTTCGCCTGGACTCATGCTCATGCGGAACTCTCCTAGTCGGGATAGTGGGACGCATAACACTGAGCAACTCCGGGAACGCATCAAACATAATGCCTGTACGATGACGCGTCTAGTGGGGTTGTGAGGAAAAGCCACCGAACGGCAAATTGCCACGGTGATCGGTGCGCGAGGCATGATCCGCCTGGGATGGGACGGCCAGAGTCAGGCGTGTGTAGTGCCACGCGGCGGAAAAGGAAAAACGCAGAGCGGGCACGATCGTCTATCGATCGTGCCCGCTCTGCGGCACTGCCTTGCAAGGCTCAGGCTTATGAGGCGGCCGGGACGGCGGCGATGCCCTTGCGCGCGGCCTCGACGAAAGCGCCGAACGCCTTAAGGTCGGTGACGGCGAGGTCCGCGAGAATCTTGCGGTCGACGTCGACCTGGGCAACCTGCAGGCCGTGGATCAGGTCGCGGTACGGCATGCCATACAGCCGGGAGGCCGCGTTGATGCGGCTGATCCAGAGCCGGCGCATGTCGCGCTTGCGATTGCGCCGGTCGCGGTAGGCGTACGCGAGCGACTTCATCATCGATTCATGGGCGACCTTGATGTTGCGATGCTTCGCACCCCAGTGCCCTTCGGTCCGCTTCAGGACCTTCTTGTGTCGTTTGTGGGCGGTGACGCCCCGCTTTACTCGTGGCATGCTCTTCCTCTTCCCCGGCCAACTCCACTAGCGCGCTGTCGCGTGGTACGAGGACCGGGGCTTCCGTCAACTCGCCCGCGCCAATTGGTCAGCCGTAAGGCAGCAGCGTCTTCATCTTGTGGGCATCGCCCCGTGCCATCACGGTCGGCTTGCTCAGGGAGCGATTGCGTGTGGGATCCTTCTTGCGGCGATACTTCGTCCGGGCGGACTTGAGATGCATGAACTTGCCGCCCCCCGTGGCGTAAACGCGCTTGGCGGTCGCCTTATGCGTCTTCAGCTTATACGTCTTCATTCCAACGTTCTCCGGCCCTAGTAATGGAATCGTTCTCGCGGGCGAATGGGCCGACGATGATGTCATGCAATTACCGCCCGCAACGCCACGCACCGAACTAGTATAACATAGCGCCCACTCCGTTCGCAAGCGTCATGCCGTGCGTCACGCCGGTGACGCCGAGCCTGACACAGAGCGCTTGTCGAAGGCGCGCGTCCGACGCCGCTCAGGAGTAGTGCCCGACATGCCAGCCGGTCATCCGCGCCCAGTCTTCCGCGCCTGCCATCAGGATGTCGCAGATGGGGTCTTTCACGTCGTAGTACAGGTCCCAGTCGTACGGGGCGTAGCTCGCCAGCGCGCGTTTCGCCTGGGCATAGGCGGCGGCGGCGAGCGGGTGCGTGCGCAGATAGTCGCGGAAGAGCAGCGCATAGCGACCGTTGCCGCTGCCCGCGCGGCGCACATGCACATTCATCCGCCGCACGCCCGGCGCCGACGAGTACAGCCGCTTCTGGCAGTCGCGCTCGGTCCATGCCGCCGTTGGAGGCACGTGATCGACGGTGTAGGGCGTTTGTGCGAGCTTCCCGGAGCGCAGCATGGCGGCATCGAGGTCGTCGGTGAAGTCGCACACCGTCACCTGCACGTCCAGAACATCCTTGGCCGCCAGCCCTGGCACGGATGTCGAGCCGATATGGTCGATCCGCAGCGCCAGGTC
>CAYRVF010000012.1:45065-51924 GCA_964427535.1 uncultured Ktedonobacterales bacterium | reverse complement strand
GTCGTCGTTCTGGGATATGGTCTCGCCGGAGCGGTCTTTCATGCACCGCTCATCGCCTCTACCCCCGGCATGCGTGTCGCCGCCATCGTCACCAGCAATCCGGAGCGTCAGGCGCGGGCGCACAGCGACTTCCCCGACGCGCGGATCGTCGCGTCGGCGGACGAGATCTGGCGGAACGCCTCCGAGTACGACCTGGCGGTCGTCGCGACGACCAACCGCACGCACGTGCCACTCGGCCTGGCCGCGATGGAGGCAGGGCTCGGCATCGTCGTGGACAAGCCGGTCGCGCCCTCAGTGGCGGATGCGGAGCGCCTGCTCGCGGCGAGTCGCGCCTCGGGCAGGTTCTTTACGGTCTTCCAGAATCGCCGCTGGGACAACGATTTTCTGACGTTGCGCCGCATCATCGATGCGGGCGCGCTTGGCGCGCTGACGCGCTTCGAGTCGCGGTTCGACCGCTACCGGCCTGATCCGAAGGAGGGCGCCTGGCGCGAGCTGCCTGCGCCGGAGGAAGCTGGCGGGTTGCTCTTCGATCTGGGCAGCCACCTCATCGACCAGGCGATGGTGCTGTTCGGCCAGCCCGATCGCGTCTATGCCGAAGCCGACGTGCGGCGGCCGGGCGCGCGCATCGACGACGATACGTTCGTCGCGCTGCACTTCCCCGGCGGCGTGCGCGCGCACCTGTGGATGAGCGCGGTCGCGCCGATCCTGGGTGCCCGCTTCCGTCTTAGCGGCCTGCGCGGCGCCTACGAGAAGAATGGCCTTGACCCGCAGGAAGACGCGCTCTCCAGCGGCATGCGGCCCGGCGACCCTCGCTGGGGACATGAGCCACGCGAGCAGTGGGGGCGTCTCGCCACGGAGGTCGGTGGCATCCGGCTGGAGAGCCTGGTCGAGACGCTGCCCGGCGCCTATGAGCGGTTCTATGCGGGCGTCCGCGACGCGCTCACCTCCGGCGCACAGCCGCCCGTCAATCCCGCCGAGTCGATCGCGGCCCTCCGCGTGATCGAAGCCGCCAGGGAAAGCGCCCGCACTGGAACGGCCATCGCGCTGGGGTAGCGAAGTGGGGCCTCATCCCCCCATCCCCCTTCCCCTCGCCAGGGGAAGGGGGAGCAACGGAACTGACCTTCGGGCAACCGCCAGACTACGGGATGCTCCCTTCTCGCCGCAGGGAGAGGGCCGGGGTGAGGTCCTTTTATCCGCGCCTCAATCAAACGCCCTTCCGTTCGCCGCCGCACATACAGCGACCCCTTCTCTCAAGGGAAGGTGGTAGGGGGTGAGGTTCTGCTTGGCGGCTCGGCAAGGGGATACCCTCCCCGCGATCTACGCTCTCGCTATCGCTCCACGGTTGGCGCGGCACGGTTGCGCTGGGCGAGACGGCGCTGCTCGGCGCTCTCACGCGCCTGCCGCACATCCTGCGCGGTGGGACCGAAGAAGCCAAACATACACGCGCCGATGGCTGTGAGGAGCAGCACCACTACAAACCAGCCCCAGGCGCCGATGCGTGCCGCGAACATTATGCCGGTGATCCATCCCACCGCGCCGATCACGCCACTCACGATATACAGCGCAATGCCGTAATGTGTGCCTGCCGCGGCATTGTAGTCGCCGAGCGACTGGTTGAGTACCGTGCCCCCGATCACCAGCGTGACGATGGAGAGCAGCCCGTTCGCGCCGATCGCGCCGCGCGACACGACGGTTGGCGATTTCGTGACGCCATACACGAAGGCGGCGAGACCCAGCAGTGAGAAGACCGTCACGAGATTGAATTCCTTGAGCACGATCAGGCTCAAGAGAATGCCGGCGACGAAGACGCCTCCGATGTATGCGAGCCACCCCATCTCATGCGCCCGCAGCGCCGCGAACACCGCGGCAATTGCGCCGAGCAGGGCGACGACCGCGCCAACAATCACTAGCCACGAGGTTGTCCCACCGGACGCCGCGCCGCCGATGACGAGGATCAGCGTGCCCAGGCCGCCGAGATAGACCATCGCG
Organism: uncultured Ktedonobacterales bacterium; assembly: GCA_964427535.1. Lineage (GTDB taxonomy): Bacteria > Chloroflexota > Ktedonobacteria > Ktedonobacterales > JADMIN01 > CAYRVF01. Next base: position 49,935 of record CAYRVF010000012.1, on the reverse strand, counting down.
CGCTTCAATTGTGCCGAACTCATCGACTAACCGATCCTTCTCGGGCACGAAATGCCACATTCGAGCCGAGGCGCTGCGCCTCTCGTGCCACGTGATGCTTCACCTAGGGAGAATATACCTGCTACTAGCCGAGTATATGCTACCGGCGAGTCAGGCGGCAACCAGAACCAGGGAAACGACCGACGCGACGGCTCGTTGCCGCGACCAACCACCTCAGCCGTTACGCGGACGGTACACGGAGCACGTCGGCGAGCTGGCGCAGGTGCAGGTGCTCGTGATCGGCTTCCGTCTGGACCATCTCGCGCAGCGTCACCCGGCCTGCCTCTTCGTGCTCGCCGGTGCGCTGCCACGCCGTCTCGGGCAGGCTGCGAAGGAACGTCACGGTCCCACCGCTGAGCTCGCGAAACTGGCGCACCAGCGGGCCGAGCGGCTTGAAGCGATAGCCGCCATATGCAACGTGCTCTTGCTCATCGTAACGGGCGAGATGGGGGTCGTTCTCATAGACGATGCGTCGCATGCGTCCGCCGTAGATGCGCGCGGCATCGCAGAGGTGCCCGACGATCTCGCTCGCCGTCCACTCGCCCTCGCCCGCGGTGCCCCCGGCAATTGAGGGTGTCCATGTCTCTGTCGGAGACTCCTCAGACATCACCTGGGCGGTCAGCGCCTCCAGACGGCCTGGCACGTCCGCGAGCGCCTCGATCACGTTCTCCACCGTCTCGTCTCGCATGAGCTCCCCTTCTTTCATTAGATTCAGCTTGCGGGCGGTGCTGAAGCTCCTCTCGCCAGCGCGCCGCGCTCTTTGGAGCAAGTATACCGAATGGGTCCACTCGGGACCGTCGCGGCGGCACATATTCGCATCGCGGCAGGTGATACAATGGCTTCCGCGTATGATCCCGGGGCGAGCGCTAGTCCGCGCGGGCGGCTGAAGAGACGAGGGAGCACGACGACATGGCTCAGAAGGACCTGGCGGCGGATATCGCTAGGCGGCGTGACGACCTGATCGCGCTGCGTCGCTACTTCCATGCGCGCCCTGAGCTATCGTTTGAGGAGCACGAGACCGCCGCTACCATCGCCGAGCATCTGCGCCGGGCCGGGCTTGAGGTGCGCGAGGGCGTCGGCGGAACGGGCGTCGTGGGGCTGCTGCGCGGCACGGCAGCGGCGGACGGGCGCGGGCGCACGCTGCTGGTGCGGGCGGACATCGATGCGCTGCCGGTGACCGAAGAGACCGGGCTTCCGTTCGCCTCGCGAACGCCCGGCCGGATGCATGCCTGCGGACACGATGGGCACATTGCCATCGCGTTGACCCTCGCCGACCTGCTCGCTGCCCGCCAGGAAGACTTCTCTGGCACGGTGAAGTTCGCCTTCCAGCCGGCCGAGGAACGCATTGACGGCGCCGACCGCATGATCGCCGACGGTGTGATGCGCGACCCCGATGTAGACGCTGTCATCGGGCTGCACCTGTGGTCGCCGATTCCCGTCGGCGACGTGTCTGTGGCGCCGGGTCCGGTCTTCTCCAGCGCGGACGAGATCGCGCTGCGCGTGCGCGGACGCGGCGGGCATGGCGCGATGCCGCAGCTCGCCGTCGATCCTATCGTCGCAGCCGCCCAGATCGTGGTCGCCGTGCAGACGCTCGTGAGCCGCGAAATCTCGCCGTTTCATCCCGCCGTCGTCACCTTCGGCACCATCACTGGCGGCACCGCTTTCAACGTGATCGCCGACGAGGTGGCGCTGCGCGGCACGCTCCGCACGTACGACGAGGCGGATCGCGAGTACCTGCGGCGGCGGGTCGGCGAGGTGGCGCGCGACGTGGCCGCCGGGTTGCGCGCTGAGGCGGTCTACGAGGTGCTAGCGGGATGCTCACCCTGCGTCAACGACGCCGAGATGGCAGAGCGCGTCCGCCAGGCCGCCATCGCGACGGTCGGCGCGGAGCACGTGCCGGGCGGCGACCAGCGACAACCCGCGAGCGACGACATGGCTTCGTTCCTCGCCGCCGCGCCAGGGTGCTACTTCTTTGTCGGCGCGGGCAATGCGGCGCGTGGCATCGACGCGCCCCATCACAGCGCGCGCTTCGACATCGACGAAGAGTCGCTGCCCATCGGCGTTGAGGTTATGGCTCGCACCGCGCTAGAGTATCTCGCCGGACGGCGGTGACCCTGTGAGAGAGCCGTCGCCTGCCCCACTACGCCTGCCCTCGAAGTGGTGAGCCTGCCTGTCTAGCTGGTGGCCCCTCGGTGCGAGCCGTGTGTCGGCGTGTTTTCGGCCACGGCAGTCCATCCGTCTGGGGCTGTGCGGGCGAGGCATGCCTTGCCCCTTCAAACGGGACCTGCCGAGTAGTATGAGCAAACCTCGCCATCTGCCACTTCGCCTACCTCAGTGCCCCTTCCCTCAAGGGGAGGGGGTTGGGGGAGCGGTGCTGCTCCACGGGGACTAGGGCGTGTCTGATGAATTGAACCGGATGTGCTACGCTGGGTCCGAACGCACCTGGAGGAAGGTAGCCAACTGGTTGGACGCGGCGAGTTGACAAGAGAAACCTCGCGGGTGATCGCGCCGCTGCTGCCGAGCAGTCATGAGCATCAGGCGGGCAGTGGCGGGAGCATCGCACGGTCATCAATGGCATTGTGTGGAAGCTGCGGACCGGTGCACTCTGGCGGGACCTGCCGGAGCGCTACGGGCCCTGGCAGAGCTGCGCGGACCGGCTCTACCGTTGGCGGCGGGATGTGACCTGGGACGGCATCCTCGACCAGGTGCAGACCACATCCGATGCGGTGGGCGAGATCGCATGGGAGGTGCGCATCGATAGCACCACCACCCGTGCCCATCAGCATGCGAGTGGCGCCCGTCGTCCGCCGAGTCGGGCCGACGAAAAAAGGGGGTCCAGCACACCGCTGACGAGGGACTCGGGCGTAGTCGCGGCGGGCTGACCACCAAGTTCCATCTGGCCTGCGACGGCAAGAGACGACCGCTTTCGGTGGTGATCACGGCCGGCCAACGCCATGACAGGACGCAAGTGGGACCTGTCCTCGACGGGATCCGTGTCCGCCGACCCGGTGGGCGCGGTCGGCCGCGCACCCGGCCGTACTGGCTCATCGCCGACAACGGCGACAGCGCGGAGAGCTGTCGTCAACTGCTGCGCCAGCGGCACATCCCGCACACCATTCCCGAGCGCTGCGGCCAGCGGGCGCAGCGGGCGGCACGACCTGGCCGCCCGTTGGTCTTCGACCAAGCGATTTATGCCAAGCGCAACATCCTCGAGCGCTACATCAATCGGCTCAAACACTCGCGTGGGGTGGCGACCCGCTCTGAGAAGCGTGCAGGCAATTACCGGGCGCTGGTCGTCATCGCCTCGATCGCCCTTTGGCTCCCGTCATGATGCATCGGGCAGCACCTCGCCGAGGACTTCCGGCTCGATTCTAGTCTCCTCGACGCCATCGCTGCGTCTGGCAACGTGGTAGGCGTATTTGTCGGCCGTTTGCGCAAGGACCTTGTGGAGCGCGTCATCGACGTAGTGCAGCGCCACCTGATCGTCGGTGGCATAGCCCTCCGGCAACGTGCCATCCGCGATGAGCTTGTGGAAGAGAGGACGGCGGCGCTCCTCGCTATCGTAGTGGACGCCGTTGGAATACGGCAGAAATCCGAGGCCATTGGTGACTGGCCGCAGCTCCACGCCAAACGAATCGGTAGTGCCGCCGATATGCCAGCAAACCGAGCCAGCACTGATCCCCGCCAGCACGATGCCGCGCTCCCAGGCGTCGCGCAAGATCACATCCAGGCCGTGCACTCGCCACACGGCGAGCAGATTGGCGACGGACCCGCCATTGACCCAGAGCATGTCCTGGGCGAGCAGATGCGCACGTACCTCACGCACATTCGGCATGGGGAAGAGCTGCAGATGACTCGGGGTCACGTCTTCGCCCATGCAGGCCGTGTAGAACCCAGCCGTCCAGGTAGCGTCGTCGCCGCCAGCCGTGCCGATGTAGCACAGCCGGGGACGCTGCTTGCTCGTGAGCCGCAGCCCATAGCGCATGATTGGTCCAAGGCGCGGAATGCCATCCTCGAGGACGAAGCCGGCGCTCCCCGCGATGATGTGTTTGGTCATGCGCTCAGTATAACCACTCGATCTCTCGCCTGTCATCAGCGCACGTTCGGTCAGTTTCAACTATAGTTGGGGATAGACGTGTCAGCAGCCGACAGGTGAACCCGCGACAGACGCCCCCCAGGCGTCGTCTAGGGGCTACTGCCGCGAAGCCCGGCCGAGCCGGGCGCGACCTCCAGGTGTTGGTGGAACTCAGACTCTCGCCTTGCTTGCGGTTGCCTCGGGCGCGAACGACACTCCTCATCTGGCATCGCCGCTGATGCGACAGACAGGACCTAGGCCATGCGTGTGAGGATGACGATCGGGATTTGCCGGGCAGTTTTCTGACGATAGTCGGCCTCGGCGAAGCCGAGCACCCGGGCGTGCTGGGCATAGAGGCGGTCGCGTTCCGCGCCCTCGACCACTGTGGCACGGGCCGGGAAGGTCTCGGCACCCACTTCCACCGTCACACTGGGGTGCGCCACGAGATTGTGGTACCAAGCGGGATGGGTGGGCGCGCCGCCCGCAGAGGCGAGGACGACGAGATGCTCGCCATCTCTCGAATAGGCCAGCGGCGTGGTGCGCGGCTGGCCGCTCTTGGCCCCAGTGGTGGTGAGCGACACCACTGGGCCGGGGTAGTCGGCAGTGCCGCCAGTGGCACGAAACTGCTCGATTATGCGTTGGTTGTACGTGGTGGGGCCGCTCATGGGTGCTCCTCGCTAGGACGAGATACGGTGTAGGATGGGGTATTCCTCCTCGGGGCCACCGATTCGGAAACTACCGCCCCATCCTGCCGTT
>CAYRVF010000012.1:0-45055 GCA_964427535.1 uncultured Ktedonobacterales bacterium | reverse complement strand
GTGCCGCCAGTGGCGCGAAACTGCTCGATCATGCGTTGGTTGTACGTGATGGGGCCGCTCATGGGTGCTCCTCGCTCCGACGAGATGACGAGATACGGTGTAGGAGGGATTATTCCTCCTCGGGGCCACCGATTCGGAAACTGCCGCCCCGTCCTACCGTTGACCCGGTGGAGATGGCACCCACTCGAGGACGACACCGGCGCGCTGGTCGTCCTCGCTCCCAGCGTCCTCCGGCTCGGCGCGTGATCCGTCAGACACACCCTAGACCGTTCTCGCGAGCGGCAGGCTGAAGGCCACGGTCGTACCGGCGCCTGGCTCGCTCGTCACCCAGATGCGCCCGCCGTGGCGCTCCAGCACCTCGTGGCTGATGAAGAGCCCCAGCCCCAGGCCCACACCTGAGCCCGTCTGCACGTTGACGCCGGGCGCGCGGTAGAAGCGCTCGAAGAGGTGCGGGAGGGCATCGCGCGCGATGCCGATGCCGGTGTCGGTCACACTCACTCGTGCGTCGGAGCCGTCGCGTTCCACCGTGAGCAGCACTGGGTCTGACTCCGCGGAGTACTTCAGCGCGTTGGCGAGCACGTTGTAGAGCACCTGCTCGATGCGTTCAGGGTCTGCCGCTACAAGCACCGGAGCGTCGGGCGCGGCGATGCGTATCTGCCGGTTCGTCGCCAATGCCTGCTCGTCCGCGACTTGTTGGCAGAGGGCCGCGAGATCGCAGGTCTCTTTGCGCAGCTCGAGCTTGTTCGCCTGGATGCGCGAGACGTCGAGCAGATCGTTGATGAGGCGTTCCAGCCGACGGATCGAGCGATCCATACGCGCCGCGTATTGCGTGCCCAGCTCGCTCGTCTCACGGATGTGGCGCGAGGTGAGCTGCGTGACGACCTTCAGGCTCGTCAGAGGCGTCTTCAGCTCGTGCGAGGCAATCCCCAGGAAGGCGTCGCGGTGATCGAGCGCTTCGCGTGTCTCGCGGAAGAGCAGCGCGTTCTCGATGGCGAGCGCCGCGTGTTGGGCAAGCTCCAACCCGAGGGAGAGATCATCCTCGGTATAGCGCAAGGAGGTGGGCCGCCGGTAGAGCGCCAGCGCGCCGAGCGTGCGGCCGTGCGCGACCAGCGGCACACCCAGATAGGAGCCTGGCTCCGGCGCGGAGTCGTCGGGCCGGGCATGGGCACGGCGCAACGAGGCGACCTGGTCGGGAGCGAGGCGAGATACGAGCTGGGGCTGGCCAGTCCGCAGAATCTCGCTGGTGTCACATACGCTGGCAAGCTCCTCCGTGTGCTCGGCCTCCTGGATGTCCACCTCGGCTGGAGCGCCGCTAGCGAACGCCAGCAGCGAGCGCCGCGACCCGTTGCGCTGCCGCACAGTCAGCTCGCACCAATCGGCCAGACGGGGCACCAGCAGACGCGCCAGCGATTCGAGTGTCACCGCGTCGTCGAGCGACGAGGAGAGCACGACGCTGGCGTCCGCGAGGAAGGCGAGCCGTTGCTGCGCCGCCTCGGCCTCGGCGCGTGCCTCGCGCTCGAGCAGCAGCAGATGCTGACGTTCCTGTTCGGCGCGCAGGCTGGCCGTCACGTCGCGGAAGGCGAGCACGAGGCCAGTCAGCTCGCCCTCAGGAGTGAAGGGCGTCGCCACATACGCCACCGGGAATACTGAGCCGTCCTTGCGGGTGAAGATGTCGTGCTCGCACACCAGCGGCTCAGACGAGCGCGCGGCGGTGACCAGCAGGCACGTGGCATCGTGGTCCGAGAGGGTGCCCGGTAGCTGAAAGTGGATGACCTCGTGCAGTCGGCGCCCGAGCAGCTCGTCCTCCGCCCAGCCGAGCATCTGCTCTGCCGCCGGATTCATGAAGGTGACGCAGCCTTCGGCGTCGATGGAGAAGAGCCCCTCACCGAGGGTATTGGTGATCGCACGAGTGAAATCGAGCTGGCGGCGCAGTTGATCGACGATGTATTTGCGCTCCGAGACCTGGTCAGGTACGATTTCATAGCGCTTGGGCAAGACGCTACCGGGGGCCCCCGCACGTACGTCGACATGGATCATCCCCTGTCGCGGATGTCGGTCGTGCGAGCGATGGTCTATGTCTGATCGCTTCGACGCGGAGGGGAGATTTTGCGCGGACCTGCTCGTCCGCGCAAACATAGTTCCCTCCATGCGTGAAGGCATCTGCTCAGAGTCGTCGGACGCCTGGGGCTCAACTGCCACGTGCTCGCTCCTCGGTGGTTGATCTCAGAGTGTGACTGCCAGTCGCGACGTGTGGCATGCGTCTCGACTCGCTTGGGTCAGACGCATGGAAGCAGGTTTTGTGCCACGTGCCGTCGCGCGAGCGCCATCGCGCACTCCTCTTAGCGGCCGTTTAGCGGCCGTCGCGATACCCTCAGCCCGGTTGTTATCAGCCACGGTCGGCCGGGGCCCACGCGCTGAACTGGAACGAGATATGCGAAATCTGCCTGTATGCAGGAAGAGCGTGTTCGGCGTTCGCACGAGTGAAGGATAGGATGAGGATGGCCTTCAGGTGGGCGTCCAAGCCAGACATGAAGGAGCAACATGGCAATGAATGCACGGGATCTGACGCGGCGGGCGGTCGTCAATCTCGCGAACGCTCAGAAGGTCGGCGAGGTGGACGATATCCTTTTCGATGCCGCGTACCGGCAGGTGCTTGGCTTTCGAGTGAAGATGAGCGGTGGCGGCATCTTCGGGCATACTGAGGCGTTGCCACGTGACAATGTGTCCGCCATTGGTCGGGACGCGCTCACCATCGGTTCGCCAGACGCGATCAACGATGAGGATCGCTTCGCGGAGCTGGCACATGCGGTCACGCTCAAGCAGGCTGAAGGGACGAAGGTCGTCACCGAAGACGGGCACCTGCTCGGCACGGTTAGCGCGCTCCAGATCGATGACGATGCGCATACGGTGCTCTCGTACGTGCTGGCGGGATCGATGTGGGAGCGACTGCGGCACAACGAGCCATCGTTTCCGGCGGACGAGGTGCTACGCATCGGAGACAACGGCATCATGATCGTCTCGAACGCGGCGGGCCAGCAACTGCAACCCGATCACCACTAGCTTGCGTATACGCAGTAGGCGTCGCCGGAGAGTCGCGTGTGTCTCAGGCGGGCGTGGTACGTGATAGGTGAAGGAGGCAGCCTGTGCGGCAACGGACCAGCGGCACAAAGCTTCTCATCGAGATTTTGATTGCGGTATTCTTGCACCCGATTGCGGTCGTGCTCGCATGGATTGACCTTGCCACGCGCTCTGAGCTCAGCGGTGGCGAGAAGGTGCTGTGGGGTATCGTCTGTCTCATCTGGGGGATTGGACCGATTCTCTACATTCTGCTCGGTCGCGGCGATCTCTGGTAAAGGCGCTGCCCTGCCTGCTCGCCAGGTAAACGTATCGCGCGAGACACAATGAAGCGGACGCTTGAGGCGATTCCTCCTGGGCGTCCGCTCTTTATGTGCAGCGAGGGCAAGGGCGAACCCTTGCTCCTCGCGGAAACGAGTCTGGCGCTCAGGCCAACTCGCGGAGTGATTGCGTGGTGTTGGCCGAGCGCAGCTTCGCGAGGGCGACCATCTCAAGCTGACGCACACGTTCGCGCGAGATGCCCAGCTCTTTGCCGACCTCAAGCAGCGTGCGGCTGCGGCCGTCGCCGATGCCATAACGCAAGATGATGACCGAGCGCTCGCGGGTGGTGAGCTGCGAGAGCGCCCGGTGAAGCTCCTCGCCGAGCAGATGCTGCGAGGCGATGTCGGCGGGCGTCTGCACACCAATATCTTCGAGTGTGTCCGCAAGGGCGAGGCGGTTGTCGGTATCGGCGGGGGCATCGAGCGAGACGGGCTGCTCAGTGATATGCAGCAGGTCGTCAACTTCTTCGGATGGCATGTTGGCGGCTTCGGCGATCTGGACCGCGAGCGGGTCGCCGCCGTTCTCCTGCGAGAGCTGCGAGGCGACGCGGCGCACCTTGCGTAGGCGGGTCGCGACGTGCTCCGGCAGGTGGATCAGGCGCGATTGCTCACCGGCCGCTCTGCTGATGGCCTGGCGTATCCACCAGGTTGCATAGGTGCCGAAGTGGCAGCCACGCCGCCAGTCGAACTTCTCGGCCGCGCGCATCAGGCCGAGGTTGCCTTCCTGGATGAGGTCGATGAGCGGCACGCCTGAATTCGTGTAGCGGCGGGCGATAGAGATCACGAGCCGCAGGTTCGCCTCGACCAGGCGCTTCCTTGCCCGGATGTCGCCCGCCTGGGAGCGCTTCGCGAGAATGATCTCTTCGTCGTGCGAGAGCAGCAGCAGGCCACGAATATCGTGCAGATAGCTCTGGAAGGCGTCTTCGCTACCGTCCGCGCCACCATAGGACCCCGCGCCCCGACCATAGAGCGCGTCTTCCTCTTCCTTGCTGAGCTCCTCCAGCTCGGCATCAGTTGGCTCGCGGTCCTCCGCGAGGAGAGAGGACTTGCCGTCACGTCCGTCGCCCGAGGGAGCGATCATCTCCGAGATTGCCGACAGTAACAGTCGATCAGCGGTCTCGTCGATCGTATGTGGATGCGGAGCAGCCATGTTGTGCTTCCTCCTGCTAGACCCCTTGGGTTCCCCACCGGGCGCCCGTCTGACGCCACCAGCCGCACGCGGCTCTGCACAAATTTTGTTTAGGCTTGGCTAAGTGTATCCACTAAACGGAGAGCGCTACATCAGGTGAGCACCTGACTTTTGTTCTCCAGTATACCTTACTTTCTCTTTGGAAGTGTGTGTAGCCAGCGTGCATGACTTTACTTACAAAAGTATTACATGCGGGCCGAAAATTTCGCGGTCATGGCGTCGTCTGCCACACGCTCCCCGGCACGCCCCGCCTGTTCTGCCATGCGCGGGCCGTAGCGTTTGCCCCGGCCGACATTATACAGACATTGATCGTATATCCGCACACGCTTTGCATAATGCTGTCGCATTGTAGACTGTCGCGCTGTGCGGCGGAGCGCCGGTGCTCGGCATCGGCGCCGGCAGTTCTGCGGGAGTGCGGCTCCGCCCTCCGCCGTGCGCTCGTGGCGCGGCGTCGCGTGGGCCAAGTGGGTGCCGCCTGGTCGGGTCCTTCCTGTAGAGCGGACATCCTGACGCGGTCATTGTGCCTGGGGACACGGTCAGGTATGTCCCGGTCGTGTGCTGCCATAGAATTCGACCCCAATACTCCTGCTAGCAGCAATCATCGCGCCAGATGCGCACCCACTCATGCTCACAGGCGCACGGCCCTCGAACCCCGAGGCCCGCGTCGCCGTACATCAACACAGGGACGGGCAGGTTACCACGGAGGTCCGCCACACATCCATACGCGAGGACGTAACGGAGTCAGCGGGCGATATACTATCCGTGTATGCTGCACGGCGATCCGGTTGAAGAAGGGAAGGATGGTCACTATGGAGATCCCTGTCAGCCGGGGGGCTGTGCGATTCGCCACGGCGCGATGGGACCCGACGGGCCTCATGGATATCGCCGCCTACGGCACCATCATCATAGGCTATCTCGACTCGCTGCTGACCTCACGGACCATCACTCCGCTGGGGCTCATTCTGTTGACGGGCGGCAATCTCGCCTGGCTGACGATGTACTACCGTCTGAGCATGCTGCGCAGCTCACCCCGTAGAGTCGCGGCGTTCGCCAGTGGCTTCATCGCCGCGACGACCCTGGTTGTCGCCGCTACACTCGCCGGAATGGGCTGGGACTGGCTGCTCGCACTCGTGACGATCTCGGTTGTCTCTTCACTCTATGGGTGGGGGCTTGCGCTCTTGCTGTCGGCTGTCGTCTGGGGGCTGTCGAGTTCGGTGCTGCTTGTGCTAGCGGGCATCCCTCAGTTTGCGCAGAGCCAACTTACCATGCTGCCCGCCTGGGCGTTCTGCTTCTTCCTGCCGCGTGTGGTGCGCCAGCAGCATATCCAGCGCGCCCGAGCCGAGGCGCTTGTCGCGCAGCTCGAAGACGCCCAGGACCAGCTTCGCGCATACGCCAACGAGGTGGAAGAGCTGGCCGTCACCCGTGAGCGCAACCGGATGGCACGTGAGATTCACGATACGCTCGGCCACCATCTGACACTGCTCGCGGTGAAGCTCGAAACCGCGCTCAAGCTGGATGAGATGCGCGACCCCCGCCTGCGGGACGAGCTTGGCGAGGCGCGCAGGGTGGCCTCCGACTGTCTGCGCGAGGTGCGCGAGTCGGTCGGCGCGCTGCGTCCGTCGGACCCCACCGCGTCGTCGTTCGCGGGTGCGCTTGAGCGGCTTATTGGCGCCTGCCAGGAAGGTTTGGACGGCACCGAGGTCGTGCTCGACGTGGAGGGCCCCGCGCAGGATCTCCCGACTGAGGTTCGCATTGCCCTGTATCGCTGTGTGCAAGAGTCGTTGACGAACATTCGCAAGCACGCCCGGGCGTCGAAGGTGCTGGTGCGGCTACGGGTGGACGCACGCGAGGCAGTCTTGCTTGTGCGTGATAACGGCCAGGGCGCGTCGTCGAGCGAAGACGGACATGCGCCCGGCTACGGCATGATTGGCATGCGCGAGCGGTTCGCCTTGCTTGGCGGCTCCCTCAGCGCGGCGCCCGATCCGAAGGGAGGCTGGCGGGTCGAGGCGCGCATCCCCCACGGCGCCGCCGACTTGTGCTCGCTGCCCGCACTGAGGGGCCCAAGTGCTCCGAGCTGCTCCGCCGGCGCGCTGGGCTGTGATCTGGTGGAGCTGCGTGTGGATGCGCCCGTCGCGCGAGGGCAGCTCTCATGAGGACGGAGACGGCCGAGACCACGCCGATTCGGGTACTCATCGTGGACGATCAGGCGCTCCTACGCCAGAGCTTTCGCACCCTGCTTGAGCTTCATCGTGGCGCCGTCGAGGTCGTCGGCACCGCCGGGGACGGACAGGAGGCCGTCGAGCTGGTCGAGCGACTCGTGCGCGCGGGGTGTGCGCCGGAGGTCGTGCTGATGGACGTGCGCATGCCGCGCCTGGACGGCGTGCAGGCGACGGCGCGGCTACGGGCGCGCTGGCCCGACATCTCAGTGCTGATCCTTACGACGTTTGACGACGAAGAGTATGTCGTCGCGGGCCTGCGGGCGGGCGCGCGCGGCTACCTGCTGAAAGACACGACTGGCGACGAGCTGCTGGCAGCGATCCGGGCGGTCTCGCGCGGTGAGATGCCCCTGCAGCCCTCCGTCGCCGCGAAGCTCGTCGCCCGGCTGACCAATTCTCCAGTCGCCGAGGCTGAGACGCCGGGAGAGCGGCACTCTCCCAGCATGGCAGCGTATGCGCGTCCAGAGGTTGGCGGCGCCGTCGAGGACCTGACGGAGCGTGAGACCGAGATTCTGCGCGCACTGGCGCACGGGGCCAGCAATCGAGAGATTGGCGAGGCGCTGTTCATTACCGAGGGCACGGTCAAGAATCACGTCTCCAGCATCCTTGCCAAGCTGTGCCTGCGCGACCGCACGCAGGCGGCGCTCTGGGCGCACGAGCACGGGCTGGTGTGAGCGGCAGGACCGCATCCCTGACCTCTTCCCCCGGCTCACGCCAGGACAAAGGGGAACCTGGACGCCAGCGCATCACGCCGCGTGCAGCTGCCTCCTCTCTCCCACCTGACGGTGGGAGAGAGGAGGCGGGCGAGGGCCAGCCATAGGCCAGCGTACGCTAGGCTTCGGCCTGGAGCTGCTTGACGGTGGTGAGCGCTTCGGTCACGTGCTGGTCGAAGTTCATCATCGACGAGAAGATGTGGCGTACGACGCCGTCCCGATCGATCACATAGGTAACCCGGCCCGGCAGGATGCCGAACGTGGTGGGCACACCGTAGGCCTTGCGCACCGCGCCGCGCTCGTCGCTGGCGAGAATGAACGGCAGCCGGTACTGCGACGCGAACTGCTCGTGCGAGTCCACGTTGTCCGCGCTGATGCCGATGACCTCCGCACCGGCATCGGTAAAGACCTCGTAACTGTCGCGAAAGGCGCACGCCTCAGCCGTGCAGCCGCGAGTATTGTCCTTGGGGTAAAAGTAGAGCACGACGACGCGCTTGCCGTGAAAATCACTCAGGCGCACGGTCGCGCCCGATTGTGTCGGCAACGTAAAGTCAGGGGCCGGATCGCCCACTTTCACAGCGGTATCTGACGGCATGACCAACCCTTTCACTGCATTCGCTTCCAGTCTCTCATAGGGCGACACTCGCAGGCGTGTGCCTGACGGACGTGTGCCTCTGCGGCCTCGCCCAACGAAGCATACGGAGACGAGTTACCCCCATAGATGTATAGGCGAGCTTGCGACTACGCGCAAGCGTTCACGTATCGTATCTCACAAGCATGTACGTATTGAATGAACACGGAGTGCTGGCGAGATGTTGGGTACACTGGGGAAGGTGAGCCTACCGTGACGGGAGGCGTCACGAAGCCCGCTCGCGGCGAGCGGTTGCTACCGAGCGGCGCCTCGGAACGTATTGAGGATGTTGTGGGCCAGGACGTATCACGGAGGAGGAATTGCATGGCTCCAGAAGGACACGGTTCGCCACTGCCTGCCGAGCCATTCCGGGGACCGGTCGTGTTGGTCGTCAGCCCACACGCGGGCCACGCCAGCGGCGGCGTCGATGCGGCGCACATCCTCCAGGATGCGGGAGTAGCGGTCGGTCAGCGGCTGCTCGTGAATGAGCTGGACGAGCATGTAGACCAGGGACCGCTCTGGCGGGAGCAGGGATTCCGCGCTGCTGTCGCGGCAGGCGGCGATGGCACGATCGGCGCCGTCGCGACACACCTGCGCGGTAGTGGCCTCCCGTTAGGCATATTGCCGTTCGGGACCGCCAACGACATCGCCCGCTCGCTGAGCATTCCGCTGGATCTCGCGGAGGCGGCGCGCGTCATCGCGGCTGGGAACGTGATGCAGATCGACGGGGGAGAAGCGCTGCCTGCCCTTACCGAGCCGGGCGCGCTCTCCGTCGAGGGAGAGCACGACGCGGAGTCGGGCGCGAATGTCAGCGGCGCCGACACGCCCTCGCCGATGCGGGGGGCCTATTTCTTGCATGCGCTTACGTTAGGGATGAACGTCGAGTTTGCGCGCCTGGCAACGGACGTGGCGCGGCGGCAGCGGTGGGGTCCGCTCACCTATGCCGCTTCGGCGATCGAGTCACTCAAGAGTTACAAGCCGGTGCCTATGCACTTGCGCTTTGACGGGCTCAGCGAGCCAGAGCAGCGGGACCGCGTTGAGATGGAGAGCCGCGCAGTGCAGCTCAGCATCGTCAATACGCCGGTCTTTGGTGGAAGCATGGAGTTTCGCCTTCCGGGTGTGAATCTGCACGACCGCCTGCTCGATATCCTTCTTGTCGAGGAGCTAGACCCCGCCCAGTTCCGCTCCACCGTGGAGTCGCTGATTGCCGCGCTCGGCCGGTTGCGCGAGTCGCCGCATGCCGGCGGTGTCTCGCCACAGGAGTCGTTCAGTGGAGCCGCGCCAGAGACCGCAACCGCGGCCGACGAGATGCTGGGCTTCGCGCTGCCAGGGATGCGGCGGTTCAGGGCGCGCTCGGTGACCATCCGGACTGAAAAGCCGATGGATATCACGCTGGACGGCGAGATTCGGACGCATACGCCGACACGTGTGCGTGTGACGAGCGAGCAGGTGCCAATTTTCGTTCCGAAGAGCGAGATGCTCCGGCAACCATCGCCCGTGGATCATCAGGACGAGAGACATGAGTAGGCACACAGACGACCACGAGCAGGGAGATCGGCCGCGCCGGCGTCCGGCGCGACGGGATGCGGAGCAGGGGCAACGGAGCTCCCGCGCGCGCGACTCACGGACCTCCGGCGCGCGCGCGGACGGCAGCCAGCGGCGTTCCAGCGAGCGTCGCGGCAATGGCGGACCGCGCCAAAGCCGCTACGCGAACGACCAGCGGCGCGGGCGGCCGGGTGACGAGCGATTTGACCGTTCGCGGTCGCGACGCGAAGAACGCGAAGAGTATTCGCGGCCGGAGAGCGACATTCCCGCACACACACCGGAGGCAGCGGCGCTGGTCGGGGAGTTCGTCACCGGGGAGCCTTTTCCCCTCGACGACTTCCAGGTGGAGTCGGCGTTCCATCTCGCCGAGGGGCGCTCGGTGCTCGTCGCCGCGCCGACCGGCACCGGAAAGACCGTGGTCGCCGAATTCGCCATCTGGCAGGCAAGACGAGACGGCAACCGGGCGATCTATACGGCGCCCCTGAAGGCGCTCTCGAACCAGAAGTTTCGGGATCTGCGTGCGAAATATGGCGAGCGCGAGGTGGGCCTGCTGACCGGCGATATCGTGCAGAACCCAGCCGCTCCGATCGTCGTGATGACGACAGAAATCTACCGCAACATGCTGCTCGAAGGCAGCCGTGTCGCGCGCCAGTCGCCAGCCGCCGAGGCTGACGAGTTGGTGGCTCCCGTGCGGGCGCGCGCCCGTCGCGGCGTCGTGGTGGCCGGTGAGGATGCCGAGGCAGCGGATGTCGCGGCGATGGCCCGGCGCGCGCGCATCGACGAGGAGCTCTCGGGCGTGGGCTGTGTCATCTTCGACGAGCTGCACTATCTGAGCGATCCCGAGCGTGGGCCGGTGTGGGAGGAAGCCATCATCCACTCGCCCGCGCACGTCACCTTCGTGGGACTCTCGGCGACGGTGAGCAATGCCGACGAGCTGCGCCGGTGGATCGCGCAGGTGCATGGCCCCATGTCGCTGATCTTCCACGACGAGCGCGCGGTGCCGCTGGAGCACTACTTCTTCTATGAAGGCAAGCTGCATCTCGTGCAGGACGCCGATGGGCACCGGGTCGAGCGCTTCCCCGGCGTAGGTGGCGAGGCCAAACTGGCGCGTATGCTCAACCGTCACCGCCGCTACGCCTATCCTGAGGAGACGTCCGAGACGCCCGCAAGCCCGGCGCGTCCTGGCTCGGGCACAATGCGCGAGCGCCTCGAGGCAGCAGGTACGCCTTCGGGAGGGACGTCCGCACCGTCAAGCGCCTCCGCCGAAGAGGAGCAGCCTCAGCAGAAGCGCGCGCCCGAGCCATCCGAGGTATTGACCGCGCTTCGGAGCGCGGGAATGCTGCCCGCGCTCTACTTCCTCCCTGGCCGGCGCGCCGTGGAGGAGGCGGCGCAGAGCGCGGCCGGGCATCTGCTCGTCAGCCCAGAGCAGCGCACGCGCCTGCACGAGGAGGTGCAGCAGTGGGTGCGCCTGCTGCCGAAGGAAGACCAGAAGCTCGATCAGGTGCGCCGGATGGCCGCGCTGCTGCCACGCGGCATCGGCTTTCACCACGCGGGTCTGTTGCCCGCGCTGAAGGTGATGGTCGAGACGCTCTTCGCGCGCGGCGAGCTGCGCGCCGTCTTCGCGACCGACACGCTCGCGCTCGGCATCAACATGCCCGCCCGCAGCGTCGTCGTGGGCAGCATGAGCAAGTTCGACGGCACCCAGATGCGGCTGCTCACGCCCAACGAGTATCAGCAGCTCACCGGCCGGGCGGGCCGACGTGGAATGGATGAGCACGGTGCGGCGATTCTGCTCTACTCGCCGTGGGACCCGTTCGAGCAGGCCTTTGCCCAGCTCACGGCGCCGCTGCTGCCGGTCGTCAGCGCGTTCACCATTCGCTACAATTCGGTGCTCAACCTCTGGCGGCCAGGCGACTTCGATCTGCTGCGCCATGCCGTCGCCGCGAGCCTGCGCGAGTTCCAGCGCCGCGATCGACGGTGGGGAGGCGGGCGCGCCCGGCCGGAGGACGAGATCATGCTCTCTGCCCGTCGGGGCCGGCGGGCGCGACAGGATGGTTCGCAGGCGCTTAGCCGCGCGGCTGCCGCCGAGCTGAACGCGACCGTCTATGTGCTGCGGATGCTCGGCTACATCGACGAAGACGACGAGCTGACACTGCGCGGCCGCATGCTGCGCGCGATCTTCCACCCAGCCGGAATCGTGCTGACCGAGCTCGTGCTCAGCGACGCCTTCGAGGACCTCGATCCGGGCGAGCTGGCCGACGTGATGAGCTGGTTTACGTACGACAACAGCGACCGCACGCTGCGCAACTTCTATACGCTCTCGCAGCGGCTGCAGGGTGTGCGGCAGCAGGTCTACCGTGTGGAGCGGCTAGTGCAGGCGCTCGAATACGAGGAAGGTGTGAGCATCAGTCCCGGCATCGTCGAGAGCTTCCATAGCATCGCGCTGAACTGGTGGCGTGGGGCGCCACTCAGCGGGCTGCTCAAGCGAATCGATCTTGCCGAAGGCGATCTGCTCGTCACGCTGAACCAGACGATCGATCTCGCGCAGCAGGTACAGGCGGCGCTGGGTCAGGTGATCGACGCGCGTGATCTGTGGGACGTGGGCAAGCCGGGTACCCGCCGCGCGCGCGAGTCCGCCGACCAGCGTGAGCGTTTGGGTCTGGTGCGAACGACGCTCGCCCAGGCGTGGCAGGGCATGCTGCGGGGCAGCGTCGCGCTCAGTCGCGCGATTCCCGCGATGGCCACGACGCTTCCCGGCGAAGAGGACGTGCCCCCGCTCCCGATGGCCGAAGACGAGGACACGGAGGATGTCGCGCAGGATCGCATCGAGGCAGAGCCCGACGACATCGTCGAGAATCCTGACGACGACGGCAACGAGACGCCTACATCCGAGTCGCGCTCCTAGCGCACGATCCTGATACACAGCGGGGACACGCGGCATCCCCTACGCTTACGGGCGCAGAACTTCCGCCCGCGCTGCTATGGCAGACATGCGAAGGCGAGACACGACACGATGACGGCGGAGAAACACCTTCTGGCGGCGCGGACCGGCGAGAGCGCCCTGACAAGCGAGCAATGGGCAGAAGCCGGCACGTGGCTCTCGACAGACCGGTGCACAGTCTTCACCGTTGTCGGTCTCGTCGTGGGCCTCGCGGCGTTTTACCTCGCGCCGTCGCCGGTGCTCTCGCTGCCGGGGCTGATCGTCGCTGCGGTGCTCGCCTGGCGCAGGCTCGACCTCGCGCTCGCCGTGCTTCCGCTGACCTTCCCATACTGGTACGTGCCGAAGCGCGTGTTCGGGCACGAGTTCTTCCCGCTGAGCGAGGTGGCCCTGGCAGTGTGCGTGCTCATCGGCGTGGCCCGGCTCGTCGAGCGCTATGCGCGCGTGCTGGTGGACGCGCGAAGCGCGGACGGTGACAGGCGGAACCTCGGATGGTCCCGAGCGGCATGGGAGCGCGTACTGCGGACGTCACGTGCACAGCTTCGGCCGCTCGTAGTGGACATCGGTCCTCTCGTCGTTCTTGGCGCGGTGTTGTTGCTGCTGGGCGCGGGGACAGGCGTCGTCATCGCGCGGCGGTTCCCCGAGGCGCTGCGAGCCTACCGGTGGGAGGTCGCAGAGCCTCTGATCTATCTTGTCCTCGTCGTGCTCTGTGTGCGCTCGGCCGCGGCGATCCGCGCGCTCGTCTGGTCGCTTCTCGGCTCGGCGCTGATCGTGGCAGTGCTTGCGACGGCGCAGGTGCTCTGGCTGCACGTCACGTTCTCCCCGCTGGCTGCGGGCAACACGCTCGTGCGGTATCTCACACCGGCGGGAGACGTCCCCCGAGCGACCGGCATCATCTACGGCAGCGGCAACAGCCTCGGCGCGGCGCTGGAGCGAGCACTGCCACTGGCTCTCGCGCTGGCCTGCGTTCGTGGCGCCTCCTCACGGGCTGGGCGGATCGTCGCGCTGGCCTGCGCCGTCGCGTATCTTCCCGCGCTTGCCTGGAGCGGGTCGCGCGGCGCATATGTGGGAGCCGTCATTGGATGCGCCGTAGTGCTCGCTGCAGTCGCTCTTGAGCGGTTTCGTCCGCGCGACACTCTTGTCCCGACAGCTTCATCTGGCGCCCAGCAGCATCTACGCCTGCCACACGACCCCTCCCCTCTAAGGGGAGGGGGTAGGGGGAGAGGTTCCGCCCGCCCGCTCTTTGTCATCATCACGACCATCGTCATCGCCGCGCTCGCCATCCTCGCGCTCTGGCGGGGAGACACGCTCGTAGCCGCGCTGGTGACGGGACACGGCGGCTCGGGCGAGGTGCGGCTGCTGGTCTGGCTGGCCGCGTTGCATATGATTCGCGATCACCCACTCTTCGGCATCGGCCCCGATCAGTTTCTGTATTACTACAGCAACCTCTACACGGCGCAACCCTACTGGATCAGCCATCTGAACGGACGCCTCACGTTGGCGGTGCGCGAACCCACGCTCTCGCACCCGCACAATCTGGTGCTCGACCTCTGGCTGAGCGGCGGGCTGCTCGGACTCGTCGGCTTCACTTGTGTGCTGCTCGCGTTCTGGCGCCGGACGTGGAGGGTCTGGGTACGCTCGTCGGGCTGGTCGCGTGCGGTTACGCTCGGCCTGGCGGGATCGGTGCTCGCGGGCATCGTGCATGGCATGGTCGATAGCGCCTATTTCGAGCCGGACCTCGCCCTGACGTTCTGGTCCGCCGTCGCCGTTGTCGTCGTGTTGTCGCGCGCCATCCCATCCGCTGCCGAGAAGCCAGCGATTGCGCGCGCTGCCCCGTAGCGTGCCCATGCGGGGGGTGGCGGGCGCGCGCGAGATATGCCTCGACCATACAAACGCAGGCCGCGTCGAGGCTGAGAAGCCTCTCCGTCAGGCATATACCACTACATCAGCGACCCCTTCCCTCAAGGGAAGGGGGTAGGGGGTGAGGTTCTGCCTATCGGGTAGAGGTGCGGTCAACCTACTGCTCGTCCCGCCCATGAATCTCGGCTGGTGGGTGCGTGACCTCAACCGCCGTGAACGGCTCCAGAATCCTGTAGGAGTGCGAGGAGCCTTTCGGCACGACCCACGAGTCGCCTGGCTCCAGCAGCACCATCTGTCCCTCAAGGTGCAACTCCGCGCGGCCAGAGATGACGTAGCCGATGGACTCGTACGGCCGGGCGCGCTCGGGCTTCTCTGTTGGCTGCTCGTCACGCCACATCCGCATCGAGATGCCCACACCTGAGGCGAGATAGCGCTCGCCGTTCTTGCCCTTCGGCGCCGTGCTGGCCTGCACCTTCGTGATGCTCTTGTCGCCCATTGCGCGCTCCCCTTTCGTTGTTGACGCCGTTTCGCCTGCCCGCTCGCCTCGGAAGGCCGCAGGTTCTGTACCAGGGCGTCGCTGCGGGTGCGCGGAACGGGACGCCGCATCTCATGAGGGGACTCCTACGCGCTGCCTTCCCCCGCCAACGCTCGCCTCACGGTCCCTTCCCGCAAGGGAAGGGGGGAGGGGAGTAGGTTCTGCCGGGTCCCGGCAACCCGCCGGATAACCCGGGCCGCTATGCTATAATCCAGCGACGGTACGGGCGTTGCTGGCTCTCGTGAGCAGGGATGTCCGTTTGCCATAGCAGAGCTAGGGAAGGGTAGATTTCCGCGTATGACCGCTCCACGTCGCCGCATCGCCGTCCTCGGCAGCACCGGCTCGATTGGCCGGCAGACGCTGGACGTCGCGCGCGCGTACCCCGACCGGATCGAGGTCGTCGCCCTCGCCGCGCGCAGCAACGTTGCCCTTCTCGCGGAGCAAGTGCGCGAGTTCTCCCCTGCCCTGGTGGCCTGCACGGGCGAAGACGACGAGACGTGCCGCCAGGTCGAGCGCACGCTGCCCCAGGCGCTGCGGGGCGTCGACGGGCTGACCACAGTGGCCACCGATCCGCGCGTCGATGTCGTCGTCGCGGCGACGTCCGGGCTGATTGGCGTGCAGCCAACACTCGCGGCCATCGCGGCGGGGAAGACGATTGCCCTCGCCAACAAGGAATCGCTCGTGATGGCCGGGCATCTCGTGATGAGCGCCGCGCGGCAGGCGGGCGTCGAGATTCTGCCGGTAGATAGCGAGCACAGCGCGCTGTGGCAATGTCTGCGCGGCGAGCGTACGGCAGAGGTCCGCAAGCTGCTGCTGACGGCATCTGGGGGACCCCTCCGGCACGCCACGCTCGACGAGATGCGCACGGTGACGCCCGAGCGCGCGTTGGCGCACCCGACCTGGAACATGGGGCCGAAGGTCACGATCGATTCGGCCACGCTGCTCAACAAGGGCCTGGAGGTCATCGAGGCGCACTGGCTCTTCGACATGCCCTTCGAGAAGATCGAGGTCGTCGTGCAGCCGCAGAGCATTATTCACTCGATGGTCGAGTTCGTCGACGACTCCATCAAGATGCAGGCGAGCCTGCCCAGCATGCACCTGCCCATCCAGGATGCCCTCTCGTCTCCTGAGCGCTGGGAGCGGTCTGGCACCGCGCTGGCGCGTGAGCTGCGCTGGGCTGACGTCGCCCGGCTCGACTTCGAGACGGTGGATTATGAGCGCTTCCCCTGCCTGCGGCTGGCGTTCGAGTCCGGGCGCACTGGTGGCTCTGCTCCGGCGGTGCTGGCCGGTGCCGACGAGCAGGCCGTGCCACTCTTTCTGAGTGGGCGTATCACCTTCACCGACATTCCGCGTATAGTAGAGGAAGTGCTGGCGCGGCATCGCGTCATTCCCAATCCAACGCTAGAACAACTGCTGGAAGCGACCGCGTGGGCGCAGGATGAGGCGTTGCGCGTGGCTGACGAGATTCGGCAGGGCAAGACTCTCTCCACGCACTCAGGCAGTGGCAACGAGCACGGAGCATAATGACTATGAGCGGCTGGTATCTCCTGGTAGCGATTCCCGTCTTCGCGCTGCTGGTGCTGGTGCATGAATTCGGGCACTTCATCACCGCGAAGTGGGCAGGCATTCGGGTGGAGGAGTTCGGCATCGGCTTTCCGCCCCGCCTGATTGGCGTGAAGCGCGGTGAGACGATCTACTCCATCAACGCGCTGCCGCTCGGTGGCTTCGTGCGCATGCCTGGCGAGAATGGCGAGATGACCGACGAGCAGGGCCTGCCGGACCCCGGCAGCTTCGCCTCGAAACCGGCGAGCAAGCGCGCGATTGTGCTGCTAGCGGGTGTGACGATGAACCTGCTGCTTGCGATCGTGCTCTTCTCGGCGGCCGAGGCGGTTGGGCAAACGGTTCCGCGACCGGTCGTCGGGTCGGTGCTCGCGGGCTCGCCAGCCGCCCAGGCGGGCATTACGCCGGGTGACCAAATTCTCGCCATCAACGGCCATACCGTCGGCACCTACGCGACCGACCCCAACAGCCCGTTCATCACGCCCGACGCCACCGTCTTGATCACTCAGGCGACGCAGAACGCGCCCGCCAAGGCGAAGACGGTGCCCGTGCGCACGGAACTGCGGACTCCATCGGGGCAGACTGAGACGGTGACCGTCAATGCACTCGTGCACCCAGACCCAACGCAAGGCCATTTCGGCGTGGGGTGGACGTTTGCCCATCCGTACGTAGTCCACACCGTACCGGCCTGGCAGGCGCCGGTCGCGGGCGTACGTGACATCGGCGTAGTCATCACGTTGACGGGGAACGCCTTCAATCAGATCGTTCATGGGCAGTTACCGTGGAATCAGGCTGTGCAGGGGCCGGTAGGTATCGTGCGCGATACGGGCCTGGCTGCCGCCATTGTGCCGAGCGGCGGATGGTATACGCTGCTCTTCCTGGTGGGTGCGCTCAGCCTCAACCTGGCGATTGTGAACATTCTGCCCGTGCCCGCGCTGGACGGCGGCCGCGTGCTCTTCGTCATCATCGAGGTGCTGCGGCGCGGACGCCGCATCAGCCCCGAGCGCGAGGCGCTGGTCAACCTGATTGGCATGGGCGCGCTGCTCTGCCTGATGGCAATCGTCACGATCAACGACGTAGGCACCCTCTTCGGCGGCCATTAGCGGGTGGCCCCTCTCTCAGCCCTGAGCACACCGCTCCCCCGCAGGCGTCGACCTCCGAACAGCGACCCCTCCCCTGAGAGGGGAGGGGGTAGGGGGAGAGGCTCCGAGCCCATATCCTGGAGCACCTGTGTGCGTGCCGGGATGTGCGCTTTGCGCTATAGTTTGTAGTGGAGGCAGTGGGCGTGTGGCAAAATGCGAGAGGACGGCACGCATCATCCACCGCGAGCCGGACGTGCAATCGACCACGAATCCGGCTTGCTTTTTGCAGGGATTGTATCTCGTGGAGGCACGACACCTTCCAGGCGCAGTCGGAGTAACCGCGCCGTTCAGGTTGAGACACGTGGGCGTTGGGAGAGAACCGAATGCGAAGAAAGACTCGACAAATTCATGTTGGGAATGTCCTGATCGGCGGTGACGCACCCGTCACCGTCCAGTCGATGACGACGATGTATACCCGGGACGTTGAGGCGACGGTCGCGCAGATTCACCGGCTGGAAGAAGTCGGTTGCGAGCTCGTGCGCGTGGCCGTGCCGGAAGAGGCTGACGCGCTCGCCATCGGGGCCATCAAAAAGCAAATTTCGATTCCGCTGATTGCCGATATCCATTACGATCCGCGTCTGGCGATGATCGCCATCGAGCAGGGCATCGACGGCGTGCGCATCAATCCAGGGAACCTGCTGAAAGACAAGGAGACCGGCCAGCAGCGCACGACGTTCGAGAAGATCGTGCGCGCCGCCAAAGAAGCCGACATCGCGATGCGTATCGGCGTCAACTCCGGCTCGATCGACGCGTTGGAGCGCGGCCCAGCGATGCGAAAAGTCTCGGTGAAGCTCACCGAGGACGGGCAACTCATCAAGAGCGACCCCGCGGCGGAGCGGCTGCGTGAGCGTGAAGAGCTGACCGAGCGCATGGTGCGCAAGGCGCTCGAATACTGCGGCTGGGCGGACGAACTGGGCTACTACAACTACAAGGTCTCGCTCAAGAGCTCCAATGTGCTGACCGCCGTCGAGGCGTACCGGCGCTTCGCGGCGCAGTCCGACGTGCCGCTGCACCTGGGCATCACCGAGGCGGGCACGCTCGTCACGGGCGCGGTGAAGTCGTCGATCGGCTTCGCGCTGCTGCTCGCCGATGGCATCGGCGACACCATTCGTGTCTCGCTCTCCGCCGAGCCAGAGGAAGAAATCCCAGTCGCGTACGAGATTCTGCGCTCGCTCGAACTGCGGCAGCGCGGCGTCACGTTCGTCTCGTGCCCCTCGTGTGGGCGTGTCGAGATCGACGTGATCAAGATCGCCAATGAGGTCGAGAAGCGCCTCGCCAAGGTGCAGACGCCGATCCAGGTGGCCGTCATGGGCTGCGTCGTGAACGGTCCCGGCGAGTCGCGCGACGCCGACATCGGCCTCTCCGGTGGGCGCGGCAAGGGCGTCATCTACAAGAAGGGCGTCTACCTCAAGACGGTCCCCGAGGATGAGTTCCTGGACGCGGTGCTCAAAGAGGTCGCGGCCATTCTGCCGGAGCGCGAAGCGCAACTGGTCTACCCCGGTGGCGAGCTTGGTCCGGTGAGCGCGGGCCGCACCCGCAAGACCGGCATCCACGAGACGCAGCACGCCGAGGAGCCTGCCGAGCCGGCCGGAACGGGTTTGCGCGGCAAGCCACTGCCAATGGCTGGCAAATAGAGTCTACGCAGCTCCCTGCTTCTGCCCCCTCTCTTGCCTGATGGTGCGAGAGGGGATTTTGTATGCCCACGACAGATATGGGCACACCCGGCAGTGGCAGCAACGCGTCTCTGCCGGCGGTCGTGGTCATGCCTGGCGTCACGTTCGCTTGCGACTCGTGGTATGGCATGTGCAAATACACGTTCCCACCACAAGGGACGCATGATGCGCCAAGGTTCATGAACCGCTGCGATTCGAAGAGTGACCCGGCGGAGTGGATGGGGTACCCATCACGTTCGCGGGCCGTGTCATTCACCGCCAACTATGCGCGATGATGCGCAGCCGGCGCAGGTACGCCGCGCTAAAGAGCGGAAGGAGACTGGTGAACATGAGCGCAGCAGCTCACATCGGACCTCAGACTGAGCCGGAGCCACAAGTAGTCGAGACAAATATCCCCGCGCGTATGGACCGTCTGCCTTGGAGTCGGTGGCACTGGCTGGTTGTCGTCGCACTTGGGATAACCTGGATTCTCGACGGACTCGAAGTCACCATCGTCGGGTCAGTCGGCAGTGTCCTCACACAGCGCAACACGCTACACCTCTCTGATACCCAGGTGGGCGCCGCGGGAACAACGTATCTCCTGGGGGCTGTGCTAGGAGCGTTGTTCTTTGGCCGTCTCACAGACAAGATGGGACGCAAGAAGCTGTTCATGATCACGCTCGGCGTGTATCTGATCGCGACGGTGTTGACAGCATTCTCGTTCAGCTTCTGGTGGTTTGCGCTGATGCGGTTCTTCACCGGTGCAGGCATCGGCGGCGAGTACGCTGCCATCAACTCGGCGGTGGATGAGCTGATCCCGGCACGCGTTCGGGGTCACGTGGACCTTGCCATCAATGGGACGTGGTGGGTCGGTACGGCCTTTGGCGCGATCGTCACCGTATTCCTGCTGCATCCGCCATTCCCCCCCGACGTCGGCTGGCGCCTCTGCTTCGGCCTGGGTGCGATTCTTGGTGGTGCGATTCTGATCGTGCGGCGCTTTGTGCCGGAGAGCCCCCGCTGGCTCATGATGCATGGGCGCTTCGACGAAGCCAACGAGGTCGTGTCGCAGATCGAGCACGAGGTGATGAAGGAAGACCACATCCATTCGCTGCCAGAGCCGCAGGGAACGATCACCATGCATCCGCGTGGCACCGTCCCCTGGATAGACATCTTCAAGACGATGATCCACACGTATCCGACGCGGTCGATTTTGGGCTTCTCGCTGATGGTAGGTCAGGCGTTTCTCTATAACGCCATTTTCTTCACCTACCCACTCGTGCTCACGACGTTCTACCATGTATCTGCCGCTTCGGTTGGCTGGTACATCATTCCGTTCGCCATAGGCAACATCGTTGGCCCGCTCACCATCGGGCGGCTCTTCGATACCATTGGCCGGCGCCAGATGATCAGCTTCACCTACATCATCTCCGGCGTGTTGCTGACGATCACAGGGGTCATGTTCCTGCATGGCATGCTCAACGCCGTGACCCAGACGATCGCGTGGTCGGTGATCTTCTTCTTCGCCTCGGCGGGTGCCAGCTCGGCCTATCTGACGGTCAGCGAAGTGTTCCCGCTGGAGACGCGGGCGATCGCCATCGCGATCTTCTATGCCATCGGCACAGCCGCGGGTGGCGTGCTCGCGCCCGTGCTCTTCGGCGCGCTGATTGGCACGCATCGGCCGATCAATGTGTTCTACGGCTATCTGCTGGGCGCGTTCCTGATGATCGGGGCCGGGCTGGTCGAGGTTGTCTTTGGAGTTGCCGCCGAGGGCAAGTCGCTGGAGAGCATCGCGACGCCACTCTCCGCCGCGCGCGACATCGCGTTCGGGCGGCCGTCGGAGCGCCAGCTTGAGCCCGCCTGATGCGTGGCATGTGAGGGGCGTGCGTCAGGTGCGATGAGACCTGACGGTTGAGCGCACAACCCGTGAAGCGCGGGTGAGGCTTCTGTGACAGACGGCGAGGTGGGACCGGGACGAGTAACGGGCCCACCCCGCCGGCGGCGGGCTATCTGGTACGTGCCCGAGAAAGCGCGAGGCCACCGGCGCGGGGGCACGCTCCTCGACACGGTGCGCGGGGCCAAAGATGCCGTAGAGCACCGACCCCAGCGGGCTCAACAGCAATACCGCGACGAACCACCCCCAGCGGCCGATCATCGCGGTCTTCACGATCCCCAGAATCCAGCCGACGAACGTGAAGACCAGGGCGACGACCAATACGAGTAAGCCAAGCCCTATCGTGCCGACAGCCTGTGTAGAACTACAGGTACCCGATGAGACGTTGGCGGTCGAAAGGCACTGCGAGCCACCACTAGAGAAAAGAACGATAGCGAGAATGAGTCCTACGAGCCCAAGAATGCCGAAAATCAATGTCGCGATCTTCAAAGACGTGCTCCCGGACGCACGACGTGACGCGCGCTCCTCCGAACCCCAATCGCGAGCGACCTGCCCGCCCGGCGCCATTGTAGCAAGTGGAGGCTATAAGGGCAAGTGGGTTCCGTGCGGAGTAGGGGACATGGCGAGGCCCCGCAGAGCATTGAGCCTGCGAGGCCTGTTGTAGTTTTCGCTCGTGCCGGGCAGCGACGACTACTAGCTAGCTCATTACACGACTGGTGCGCGAGGCGTCCCCTCGACGTAGGTGGGCACGTTGTCCGGTGGCCGCTCGCGGCCGAATATGCCGTACAGCAATGACCCGACCGGCGGCAACAGGAAGACGATGATGAACCATCCCCACGCTCGTACGCGCCCGGCCTTGATCAGTCCGAGAATCCAGGACGCCAGGCCAAGGAAGAACGCGACAAACAGGATGATACTGCCGATCGTTGCTCCTGGCGTGCTGCCTCCCACGCCGCTCGCGCCGCAGTTGTATTGCTGGCTCGTCGTGGCATTGTTGTACGTACACTGGACGCTGATTGAGACGAGGAAAAACCCCACCGCGAACAGCACGATCGAGAGGAGACTCAGTACCAGAATCGCGCGTTTGCTCAGGAATCTGTTTGCCTCCATAGACGACTTTCCTCCTTACTTGCCAGCCTGGAGACTGGTCCTTGTCCCCCATGTGGAGTTCTGTTCGTTCTCTCCTCCTGTTATGCAAGAGCAAGGCCACGGGCTGCGAACGGGCGTTTCCACCGGGCGCGGATGGCGTGGGTGGGGTACGAGCTCTAGTACATTTCCGCAGCGTGGCATTGGACGTGGCGCAGCTTGCACGGAAATAAACGCCCCGGCAGGCAGTGGCAGAGTGTGCCACATGTCCACCAGGGCCAGGAAGTCAGGTGCGCGCTGTGAGGGCCCGCACCGCGATGCTAGATGTTGAACAGCCGCGAGAGCACCGAGCCGATCATCAGCGTAGGCGCCCACTGGCCGACGAACAGGCCATCCTTGCGGTAGCCGCGGCTGTGGATACTTGCCGATGCCAGCACTGAGGCAATCGCGCCGCCGAAGAACGCCCAGCTCACGATCGAGGCCGGTTCGCCAGGATCAACGTCGCGTGTGCCGATGAGACGTGAAAGCAATCCCATGCCCAACATAGTCGGCGCCCACTGTCCGACGAAGAGCCCGTCGTTCTTTCTGCCACCGAAGCGCAGGCCCGCCGAGGTCAGCACGCTGGCCGCACTCAGGCCCGTCCAGACCCAGCCCATCACCGCGGCGGGCGTCGCGACACGCTCGGTCCACGGCAGGTTCGGGCCGGCCACGCCAAACCGTGAGGCCAGGCCCCATGCGATGCCTTTAGCCTTTGCGCTTCTGATCGACGTTGGAATGGAGCGCATGTTCCGCTCGACCAACGCGGAGGACAACGCCCCGATGCCCGCTCCCAGTGCTGTAAAGGCGAGCGCGCCGAGCA
Source organism: uncultured Ktedonobacterales bacterium (assembly GCA_964427535.1). GTDB lineage: Bacteria > Chloroflexota > Ktedonobacteria > Ktedonobacterales > JADMIN01 > CAYRVF01. The sequence goes on along the minus strand of CAYRVF010000012.1, from coordinate 21,843 downwards.
CACGTGTCGTCCCCTCGCCCGCGATTTCCTGCTCGCTGCGATCGACGGACATGCCCGATTCGCCGGTCATCATGCGGCGGAAGTTCTCCAGGTCCTCATGTACCTCGCGCTTGGTCGACTGCGTGACGGTGTCGAGTGTCTTGCCGATCTGGCCGCCCGGAGGCGCATACTCCAGACGCAGGCGTACCTCAGTGCGGTCGTTGCCCAGGCCGTTGAAGCTGACGGTCCCGGCGTTGTACGGGCCGTTGACGCTCTTCCATGAAATCCGGTTCTGTGGCTGCCGGTCCATGACCTCGGCATCCCATTCCTGCTTGATGCCGAAGATGCGCGCGGCCCAGTGATAGCGGTCGCCACCGAGCGCGCGAACCTGCTCGACGTTGCTCATGAACTCCGGGAAGTGCGTGAAGTCGTTCCAGCGGTTATACACCTCTTGCAGAGGCGCAGTGACCTGAATGCTGTCTTCGAAGACTAAACGTCTGTCAGTCGTTTCCATCGGACTTGTCTGCGCCATTTTGGATCCTCCATCTGCGTAGTGCCCGTCCTACTCTGCGCCGGGCGTATGTCGCGCTCCACACTCGGCAGCAATGTCTGTGCCACGACTGCCTAAATGCATGCTCGCCAGAATGCCCCCGGAGCCATCCCTAATGCGTTGCTATTCGCGGGGGTGTATATTTAGCCACGTATCTCGATCCGCCCGTCGCGCACCCGTGCCTCGTAATGCGGTTGATCGTACGTCGCCGGGCCATTCACGACATGTCCGTCGTCCAATGCGAACTGCGAGCCATGCCACGGGCACGTCACGCACCCTTCTGGCTCCAATGTGCCCTCAGAGAGCGGTCCTCCCATGTGGGAGCACGACTCGGCGAGAGCGTAGACGACGCCGTTCTGGCGGGCGAGCATCACGTCCACCGCGCCCGCTCGGACACGGCGCATGCCGCCCTCGGGCAGCTCGACGTTGGCCAGCACGGGCACCCACTCGCTCGGCGGGGTCTCCTCGGGCGCGTGGTCCACGCCGATACGCTCGCCATAGACAAGATCGCCGCCGATGTAGGCGGAGGCCAGCGTGATGCCGTAGCCGAACAACCCCGTGAAGACACCTGCCGCCCGTTTGCCACGCAGACGTTGCGAGAGCGAGACGGTGTACAGACTGAGCGCTGTCGTATTCAGCAAGGCATGCAGCATGCCCTTGCGCCGTGCGCTGCCCACGGTGTATTCCCACTGAGCGAGGCCGCTCAGTGCCGAGACGAGCGCGCCCACGATGCCGATCGCGATGGAGCCGTCTGCGGCGGGCGCGAACACGTTCTTGCGTGAGAACAGATTGAGCCCGTCGAAAAACAGCGCCGCCGTCCAGGTGCCAACGGGAACCTCGACCAGCACCGGATGCAGGGGGTGTCCGAGCCAGGTGCCATTGAGCGCGTTGTCGATTGTTCGTCCCGCCGGGCCGGCCGCCGAGACCGCGTTCGCGACAGCCTGCTGGACGGCCTCGCTGACTGGATCGAGCCACTCCTGCTGCCCAAGCTCGTTGACTGTCTCCTGGATCGCCATCTTTCTCTCACCTTCTAGGGGAAGCACTGATGCGGCCCACGCTGTGTGTCCAGCGCTCCGATTCCAGCCCGCTGCGCCTGCTCCGCCTGGTACGCCAAGAGATGCATCCGAAACACGCCGATCTTGCGGGCACTCAGGCAGGGGCACGACGGCCTGACTGCATATCGCGTGCCGGGGACGTCATAGGCGACCAGGGACTCTAGCGCGGGATGACATGATGCTGGCGTTTGAGCGCGCTGCATGTGGTGTCATTCTCTCTGATCAGAGGTGCTTCTCGAACCAGTGGTGAGCATACGGGTCGTCGCTGAATGCGTCGACTTCCTGGTATCCGCTGTCGCGATACAGGTGGATGGCTTCACTGAGGGTATGGTTTGTTTCCAGGTGAAGCACCGATACTCCAGCCTCCCTCGCCGCGCGCTCCAGCTCCCCCAGGAGGCGGCGACCCAATCCAAGACCGCGCGCTCGTGGGGCAACCCACATGCGCTTGAGTTCCGCTGGAGCATGCTCGTGAAACTTTAGGGCGCCGCAGCCGACGGGCTCCTCTCGCAGACGTGCCACGAGCACGAGTCCGTTAGGGGGCGTAAGCTCGTGCGGGTGCGCTGAAATACTCCGCGACGGCTCAAAACCAGCCTCGAATCGCGTGTTGAGTTCCGCGATGTATTGCTCGAAGCACCATCTGGCATCCGTGCTCGTCGGATCGGTGACAGCAATTGTCACCATAGACGCGATAAGCAGCCGCTCGACCTCCGCCATCGCCGTGGCGAGCTTCGCGCGCTGCCCGTCGTTGAGTGGCTCCAGCAGCGACTGGGCAAACGCCTCGGCACGGCGATCGAGCTCAGCGCGCTCGCGCAGGCCAGCCTCGGTGAGCGCGACCAGGCGAACTCGTGCATCGTGCTCGCTCGGCCTCACCTCTACCAGCCCTTGCCCTTCGAGCGAGCGCAGCAGCCGGCTGACGTACGCGGAATCGAGACCAAGCCGGCGTCTCAGGTCCCGGACCCTGGCTCCTTTCGCTCCGTTCACGCCGATTTCCCACAGCAGCCGTGCCTCGCCAAGCGGATGGTTGCGGCCAAGGTAGTGGTCGTTGAGCACCCCAACGCGTTCCGTCATGGTGCGGTTGAAGCTGCGGACCTGTTCAACCAGGGGCGTGTCCATGACATCCTCCAGACGTCTCCAACCGTCAGCCACGGCTTCTCTAATTCTCTGATTGTAGTCAGAGAATGTCGCAAGCGCAACGTGACTCGACGGGAGTTCGTCGTGAGAAAGGCGCCACCGCTTCAGCCTGCTTGACGAATCGCGCCGTCCATGCGACAACGCCCGTATGAGTGAGTCCGCCAGTTCAACCGCATCGTCGGAGGACGCCCGCCGGGAGCGCGGGGGAAGCGCACGGAGCGAGACACGGAGCGAGACACGGAGCGCGCAGGGGAGTATGCCGAGCGCCGTGCGTCTGGCCCGCGTGCCCCGTCTCGACTGGTCGCGTTTGCGATCCCTGCCGTGGGGCACGCCGCTCGACGAGTGGGACGCCACGGGCGTGCCCACGCTCTCGGTTCGCCGGGGAGAATCGCGACATCCGGTGATCTTTCTCGAACGTGGCGGACGCCGCTATGCGCTGAAAGAGACGAGCCCGCAGGCGGCGAGGCACGAGATCGACGTGCTCGCCGAGTTGCATCGTCGCCACTGCCGGGCGCTGGAGCCGGTCGGATTTGTGGTAACCGCTGGTGAGCCAGTGCTGGCGGGCGAGATCGCTGGCCGGCCGGTGTATGAGTCGGGCGATACGGGGTATTGCATCACACGGCTGGCGGAGCGGGTGCTGCCGCAGTCGATACTGTATCGCTATCCGTTCACACCGGCGAACAAGCGCCTGTTGTTGAGCGCGATCGCCGAGCTGATGCTCGACCTGCACGAAGCGGGCGTCTACTGGGGCGACCCCTCGCTGGCGAACGTGCTCATCGACCTGAGCGGCCAGCGCCTCACTGCCGTGATGGCCGATGGAGAGACCGCCGAGATCGTGAATGGCGCGCTCAGCGAGGGCCTGCGACGGCAGGATATCGAGGCCTTCGCTGAATCGCTCGAATGGCAGGCGGAGGATATCCGTCTCGCCCGTGGCCTGCCCGAGGGCGAGACGCCGCTCACCGAATCGGATGCCGAGTACTTTCTCGTGCGCTATCAGGGGCTGCGGGCCGAACGTGAGACCGCACGTGATGAGAGCACACTGACCGCTCAATTGCACGAGCTGGAGCACCAGATGCAGCGGCTCAACACGCTCGGCTATGGCGTGCTGACGATCGGCGCCCGGGCAGTATCGGCGCTTACGCCCTCGCCGGTGCCCCGCGACATAGCCCGGGACTCCGCAAAGGCGGAGGGCAATACCAGCGCCCTGCGCGTCGCCACGCTGCGGCCGGGATGGTATGTGCACCGCGTCAAAGAGCTGCTCGGCGTGCGTGTTCCCCGCGCTTACGCTGCGCGTATCTACTGGCATATCGCCATACACAAGTGGCTGCTCAGCGAGCGCGCGGGGAAGGATGTGGGCATGGACGCGACGGCGCGCGACTGGTATTCCCACTACCATGTGCCGCTGCTGGCCTTCATCGACGCGTATCAGCCCAACGCCGACATCCGCACGCGCTACGCGACCTACGTCGGCATCCTCGATCACACGTGGCAGATGAGCGAGCGCCAGGGCCGCACCGTCCCTCTCGAAGAGGGCGCGATGGATTACGCGCTCCGACAGACGCGCGACTGAACATCGCCGGCATGGGGCCGGCACGACGACCTAGTCCGTCAGTAGCCTGAACGCCATGTGTGGCTGGGCTGGCTTGTCGGAGCCCAGCGCCGTCCACAGGCGGAACAGCGAGTCGATCGTCTCCACCTGATCAATGTCGCCGACGCGCACCGCACGCAGCCCCACGTCGCTGATGAGCCGCTCAACGACCGCCCGGCTGGCGCCATCTGGACCGCAGTAGAAGAGATCCGCCTGGACCCCGCCGATGACGGGGACCACAAGTACACGCCAGCCATAGGTGTTGAATGCGCGATAGTAGCGGGCGAAGGGCGTGTGGGCGCGGAAGGTGGCGAGGCTGTTGAGCGGCCCGGCAACGACGCTTCGGTTGGTTGCGTCGAGGATGATCTTGCCGTCGAGACGCGCGACATGGGCGACGATCGTCTCGTCCATCGCATCGCCGGGAATCGCCATCGCGACGGCCTCCGCCGTGGCGAGCGCGGCGTCCACCGAGCCGATTGCAATCTGACTGCCAAGCTGAGCGCGCAGGGTGTGCGCCCGCTGGCCCCGTGGGTCGGCGACGCCGAACGCGACCGCGTGCCCCGCCGCGAGCCACTTCTTCCCTAGCGTGGCGCCCATATTCCCCGCGCCTATGACGGCGATGCGAAGCTGTGCCATAGCGCCCCTCCTCTGTAGCTGCCGCGACATCACATGCTGGAACGTCCGCACCGACTTTACGGTTGCTGCCCTCGTGGCCGTGACATCAGCGGCCACACATCGGTCCATCGCCCATCCCAGCAGGTTGTATGCTAGGAGCGCTTTTCAGTGAACAGCGTGCTGCGTTTCATGTCCGTTCGCAGTCAATTGCTGTCGACTGGTCACTGCCTGAGATGACATTCTTGTCACCTCACGTTCCGACTCGGAACACGCATGTGAGAACTGCCAACGTGGAACCGGCGAGTGGACTGTACGTAGTGCCACGCACTGGAATCAGGAGGACTGTATGACTGGACGGATGATCGAGTTCGATGCCGCGGGAACGCCTGCGCCGGGCTATCTGGCGGAACCGGATGATGCCATGGAAGCGGGAGCGCCGGGAGTCGTCGTGCTCCATGCGTGGTGGGGGCTGACAGAGCCGTTCCGGCAGGTCTGCGACCGGCTCGCGGAGGCGGGGTTCGTGGCGCTCGCCCCCGATCTCTACCGTGGCAAGGCGACCGCTTCGGTCGAGGAAGCGGATGCGCTTGGCTCGGCGCTGGATCAGCAGGTTGAGCGGTGGCGCGGTGACATCCGGGGCGCTATACAGTTTCTGCGCCAGCACGAGGGGACCAATCTGGCGGATGGTCGCGGCAAGGTCGCCATCATTGGCTTCTCACTGGGAGGTTCCTACGCGCTCGACATGTCCGTCAATATGCCCGAAGAGATCGCCGCCGTCGTGAGCTTTTATGACGCATATCCCGGCCTCGACTACCGACGCGCGCAGGCCGCCTACCTCTGCCACTTCGCCGAGGATGACCAATTCGTTCCGGCTCAGAAAGTGGCCAAGTTGGAACAGAACCTTCACGCGGCGGGCAGACAGGCTGCTGTCTACACCTATCCGGGCACCAAGCACTGGTTCTTCGAGGCCAATCGCCCCGACGCCTACGATCCCGCCGCGGCCGCCCTCGCGTGGGAGCGAACGCTCGCCTTCCTGAACGCCGAGTTGCGGTGACAGTAATGCGGCATGCTGTGTCCTCAAAGCCACGATCACGGTAACCCACTCGCGTAGTGTCCTCTGTTAGAGGCGCGTTGAGTGCACCAGCGCGGCTTGCACACCACGAGACGTATGGATGACGATGACGCGAACTGAGAGGACACAGACCATGCGGAAGGTACGTTCGTCTCCTTCGGCACTGGCAGAGAGTGACACTGCCGCACCCTCGACGGACACGCTCGCGGCCTCCTGGCGGCGTGTCGTGCGCCGACGCTCGTTTCTTCAAGCGGGCGTTGGCATTGGACTGGCCAGTGCCGCGCTGCCCGCCACGGCGGTGCTCGGGCAGGTCGCCGATGCTGCTCCCGCCCGGCGCGCAGGCGGGCTGAGCGCGGGCGACGTGGCGATTCTGCGCTTTCTGGCGGCGGCGGAGATCATCGAGACGGACCTGTGGACGCAGTACACCGAGCTGGGCGGCGAGAACGGCGGCAACCCCGCCTACAAGGCCGCGCAGGTGAATCTCGATGCCGACATGCCCCAGTACATCTCTGACAACACCGACGACGAGGTGAGCCACGCGGCGTTCCTCAACGCCTATCTGGCGTCCAAGGGAGCGCCGACGGTCAACCTGGACAAGTTCCGCACGCTGCCCAGCAGCAAGGCGACCGGCGCCAAACAGATCGGCCGTCTGACGAACCTGATGGCCCTCGACGTCGACACCAGCTTCTACACGCGCTATCGCAGCCCGGAGAATCCTGATCTGGGGGCGAGCTTCCCGCAGGCGGTGAACATCAAGAACCAGCCGGCCATTCCGGTGAGCGATGCCGATACGCCGCCCAACCTGCTGCCGACAGCAAACCCTTCCACGCCAGGGCAGCGGCGCATTCAGGCCATCGCGAACACGGCGGCGTTCCACTTTGGGTTCATCGAGCAAGGTGGATCGAGTCTCTATAGCACGATGGCGCTCAAGGCGTCTGACCTTGAGGTGTTGCGTATCGTCGTAAGCATCGGCGGTGTCGAAGTGGATCACTTCTCGCTCTGGCACGACAAGATGGGCAACGCGGTCTCGCCACCACTCAATATCACCGATCCGAAGACGGGTGTCCACTTCCCGGACTACTCGAACGCTGGAGAGAACCTGAAAGCCAACTTGATTCTGCCCGAGCCGACCGACTTCATCAGCGAGAGTCTGCCGGAGTGCTCGGTCATCCGCCCGACGCTCGATAGCCTCGCGGGAGCAGTGGCGACGATCAACGCGTTCACCGCCGACCAGCTCTTCAAGGGGCAGTCACAAGAGTTCTTCGACACGGTCATGGCCCTGGCGCACGCCGCCGATAACGCCCAGCGCGGGATGTAAGGCACCTGGGGCCTCATCCCTCCAGCCCCCTTCACCTTGCGAGGGGAAGGGGGAGTACTGGGCGAGGCCTTCGTGCAACCGTCTCGCTCTACGACCTCCCCTCTCCCCGCAGGGAGAGGGGCCGGGGGTGAGACCCCTCAACTACGCATCAATCGGCGCGTCCCGATTCGCCACAAACTCTCCATTAGCGACCGCTTCCCGCATGGGAAAGGGCAGGGGGTGAGGTACTGCTCAATTCAACGTCATGGGTCCATCCATCTGGCCGAGCAGGCGCAGACGTGCGCTGATGTCCGCCCGTGAGCGGCTGCCGCGGCCACGCTCTTGTAGCTCGGTGACAATCGCATCCATGCCCACGCCGAGTGAGCCTTTGACGAGCACCAGATCGCCGGGGCGTAGCCACTCCCGGATGTGCGCGGCGGCGACGAGTCGCGCCTCGGAGAGCTCGCCAGCGTTATCGAGACTGGCGGGGAAGTAATGGACATGCTCCGGCGACATACCTGCTCGCAGCGCCGCGTCAGCCGTCGCCTCGACATCCGTGCCGACGAGCACCAGCTCATCCACCGCGCCCGCCGCTGCCTCGCCCACGGCGGCATGCTCCTGGCGCGAGAACTTGCCGAGCTCCAGCATGTCGCCGAAGACGAACCAGCGGCGTGCGCCAATGGGAGCCTCGGCCTTTTGTATGAGGGAGAGCGCCGCGAGCGCCGACTGGCGGTTGGCGTTGTAGGTGTCGTCCACGAGTGTCGTGCCATGCATGCCCTGCTTGATCTCGCCACGGCGCTTCGCGGGGCGCACTTCGGCCAGGCCCGCGGCCACCGTCTGCACCGGCATCCCGTTGACGAGCGCGATGGCGGCGGCGGCGAGCGCGGTCGTGACGGCGTGCTCGCCAGGGATGTGCAGGTGGACGCGGGCCGTCTCGCTGCCGTACTTGAGCGTGAAACGCAGGCCCGTCAGCGGGTCGCCCGAGATATGGCGCGCGCGGATGTCGACGGTGGGGCGAGTGCCGTAGGTGAGCACGCGGGCGTTCGTCCGCTTGGCCATTTTGCGCACCTTCGGGTCGTCGTCGTTGACCAGCGCGATGCCGTCCGGCGGTAGCGCCGCCAGCACCTCGCTCTCGGCGCGCACGACGTTCTCCATGCTGCCGAAGAACTCCAGGTGCTCCGGCCCCACCACCGTGACCAGCCCGACCGAGGGCGGCGCGATGCGGCACAAGAACGAGACCTCGCCCACGCGCTGTGCACCCATCTCGAGCACGGCAAACTGGTGCTCGGGGTTGAGCCGCAGCAGCGTCAGCGGCACACCCACCTCGGTGTTGAAGCTCCCCACGGGCTTGAGCGTGGGGGCCAGATGCGAGAGCAACAGCCCAGCGGCTTCCTTCACGCTGGTCTTGCCGTTGCTGCCCGCGATTCCGATGACCTTGGTGTAGGGCTGGCGGCCCAGGTGGTCACGCGCGAGTGTTTGCAGGGTTTCGAGCGGGTCGGGCACCACGATCTGCGGAATGCCGCGCGCCATGACATCGGGGTCCGGCTGGCTACACAGCACCGCCGAGGCGCCTGCGCGCACCGCTGCCGCGATAAAGCGGTGACCGTCGGTGTGCTCGCCCTTGAGCGCGATGAAGAGCTCGCCGCGCTGCAGAATGCGACTATCGACCGCCGCACCCGCGAACCGCATCGGCGGAATACCTCCCAGCGGGCGCGCCTTCGCCGCCGCGAGCAATTCGTCTCGAGTAAACACCTGCTGCTCCCTCTCCTCCAACTCCACATCCGCTACCCGACCCGCGGCAGCGCTGGCCACTGCTCTTCCCAAAGCAAGTGAGATACCACTTTAGACCTCTTCGGGCGCGCTGTCATCGAGCACAGCCTGATCGGTGCAGGCGGTGTTCACGGCATGGGCGGCACGCAGCGTCAGGCGCAGCGGGTCGCGAGACACATCCACCACATACGGTGCGACGTCTGTGGCATCGATCTCGGCGCAGAAGGCGAGGTCGGCATCCAGGCCCACGCGCAGCGTCGACTGGCCCGCGTCTGTGCTCGCCAGCACATCGCGCAAGGGCTCACCTGATGTGGCGACCGTGGCCCAGGCCGCCTCCGCGATGCGCGCGCCCTCCGCTATCTGGACTGCGCTGCCGCACGTCACGGCAACTTCACGCACGCGCTGGACGAGATACCCGGCGCAGATCGTGTCGTCGAACGCCGGAAACCCGACCCGACCCGAACAGACTACGATGATGTCGCAGGCGCGGTGCTCGGCTGGCGCCTCAGACGGAAGACCTGAGGGACGGGCGCTCGCCCGGTCTGGCACCGTCGCGGCTACCCACGGAGATCGCGCACGGCGCTCCAGCGCGCGCTCGACGGCGAACGAGGCAGCGGCCCCGGCGTTGCGATAGGCTCCCGCGCAGATGACGGTGTGCGTCGGAGAGGGCGCGGCGCAGACGGCCAGCGCCTGCGTCCCGTTGGTCGTTACGAAGACCAGCTCGCGTTCTCGGACGTCGTGCCGGGCAAATTCGGCAGGGGAGTTGCCGAAGTCGAAGCCGGCGGGGGGCAGCCCACCAGCTTCACCGGCGAGCAGCGCGGCGGGCGCGAGCTCCGCGCGGATGCTGCGGGCGGCGTCGATGGTCTCGGTCGCGATCACCTGATGGCAGCCGCGCTCGAACAGCACGGCGAGGGTCGTCGTCGCGCGCACGACGTCCACGACAATCGCGACGGCTGGGCGGGCGGCGGGCGGAAGCGCTGCGATGGCGTCAGGCGTGAGGGCCACGTCGATGCGGAGCGGAGAGCGGTCGGTCGGGTGGATGCTGGATAGGTCGGACATACTGGCGGGTTATCCTCTCTTGCCGTCCATTCTACACGACGATGCCCTGCCCGTTGCATCGCGATGCTGGATGAGACGTCCCTATGCGTGCGCGAGGCGATTCCGCCACGGACGCATAGCGCGCTTGGCGCACGGGAATCCACTGTGCCGAGAGGATGGGCACGAGCAGTGTGTTGGGGTCGTCCGCGGAGGACTCGCTAGGCGCTGGCGATTCAGTTGTCATTCTGGATGTTAACGCTCGTGGCGACGAACTGCCCGTCTGTCGTGGCTCCCTGTGCGTTGACGCGTTGCCCACTGCGTACCTGAGCGAGGCTGTTTGCCGCGCCAGTCCACACGGTTGCGCTGGTGACAGTGACGGTCACGGTAGTCCCGTTGGACTCACGGCAGTTAATCGAGTTCGTGCCAATCGACACGACTCTTCCCCGCACAGTGGTTGTGCTCGTGACAATGGCCGTAGCCGTAGGACTAGGAGGCGCGGGCGTGGCTGTCGGTGGAGGAGAGGGTGTGGATGTGGGCACAGGTGACAAGGCGCTCGACGACTGCGCGGCCTGCGTGGACCCGTGCGGCGCCGACCAGGCTCCCACGGCCGCCCCGAACGCGCCGGCGACGAGCGTCCCGATCATCGCCAGCGCGACTTTGCTGCGTACCAACGGCATCCTCAGACTCTCCTCTGGGCAGATGCGGACACCAGATATGCCCGAAACTCCCACTGCGTTTGATTGCCCGCCCGTGCCATGTTAGCATGCGCCCGCGAGCCCAACAACTCACTTCGCGCGCGGATAGTACTGTCTGGTATGGGGAGACAAGGGGAGATCGGAGGAACCGATGCAGTCAGGACGCCCCCGTCGTGGTCTCTTGTCGTCCGCCCGGCTTTTGGATGATGCGAGCGCGTCTACGGGTCATCGGCGCACGACCACTCAAACGCTGATGGCTGCCGTCAGAGCGCGGCGCCGGACCGACCACGAATATCGCGACGAGATGGACCAACTTACCCAGGGGTTGCCCGTCGTCTCGCCTGCCAACATGCTGCCGGTGCAGGTGATCGACGTACACGAGGTGGCGCCAGAAGTCGTCTCGGTGCAGATCGTGTTGCCGGGGTCGCGGCAGGCTCCCGCGCCGTACCTGCCCGGCCAGTTCGTCACGCTGGCGCTGCCGACGCCCCGTGAGACGCTCTATCGCTCCTACTCGCTGTGCGGCCCGGGCGACCACGAAGAGCCGTGGGAGCTGACCATCAAGCGCGTCGACCAGGGCGCCGTCTCGACGTATTTCTACGACTCGGTTCATCCTGGAACGTTGCTCTACGCGAGCCTGCCCCGTGGCACCTTCACCCTGCCGGCGATGACCACACCAGACGATGTGCTCTGCTTCATCGCGGTCGGCAGCGGCATCACGCCGATCATGGGTATGCTGCGTGCGATCGCGCGCCTGCCCGAAGCGCAGCGGCCACTCGTCCATCTGCATTACGCGTCTCGCTCCGAAGACGACATCATCTATGGCGACGAGCTAGGGGCCATCGATCCGTATATGACTTGGCTGCAGCAGCAGCACTATCTCTCGTCCCAGGGGCGCCGCCTGACCATCGATCGCGTTCTGGGCAGCGTCGGACCGGGGGGGCGGCGGGCGCACTGGTATGTCTGCGGCCCCGAATCGCTCAAGCACGAGCTGACGGACACGCTGCAAGACCTGGGTGTGCCCGCATCACAGATCCACGCCGAGGTGTTCGCGACGAGCAGCGGACCGGCCTACCGCATCGAAGGTCGCGGCGGCGCTGGCATCGGCGGCAAGATCCACGTGACCGATACCGGCGCGATACTCGACGCCGAGCCGCGAGAAACGCTGCTCACCGCGCTGGAGCGCCACGGCTATCGCCCCGAGTTCAGTTGCCGAGCGGGCTCGTGTGGCACGTGCAAGCTGCGCGTGCTCGACGGACAGGTCGATCCCGTTGGTGAGGCGCTATCCCCTCGTGAGCGCGCGGCGGGCTATGTGTTGAGCTGCATCGCGCATCCCATCGGCGAGGTGACGCTGGCCTCAGGTGGACGGCCGCCAAAGGGCGTTGAACGGCTCGCGGGCGTGGCCATAGAGGCGGCCACTGTGGGCGCGTCGAAAATGGGCAAGACGGCGGCACGTGTTGCGGCTCTTGTCGGCGTCGCCGCTCTCGCGACCGGGGTGTGGAACCTGACCAACCATCGCCCAGTCAGTTGGGGATTCTCAGCCGCCGCGGCGCCAGCTGTGTCGCAGCCGAGCGTATCCCCGCAAGCGGGAACGCCAGCCGCGACTGCCGCCTCTGGCACACCTGGCTCTTCCAGTACGCCGGGGTCGGGAGGTTCGGGGGGCACGCCGCCTCCAGGCGCCGCGCCGACGGCCACGAGCCAGGCGGGCGGTGGAGCGCCTCCACCACCGGCGGCTCCGACTGCCACCCCGGCGCCGCAGCCCACCGCGACGCCGAAGCCGGTGGCGACAAGCACCCCGAGCCACTGATGAGCACGGCGACAGAATCTCAGGTCATGCTCACCCGTCACGCCGCCATGATGGGCACGCGCGTCAGCCTGCACGTCACGGCAAGTGCAACGGCGACGAACGAGGCCGACGCCGCGCTTGATGCCTGTCTCGACTGGCTGCGTCTGGTGGAGCGGTGTCTTACCCGCTTCGATCAGTCCAGCGAGTTGTGCCAGTTGAACGCCGCGGCAGGCACATGGCGCGCGGCCTCGGACATCCTCTTCACTGTCACAGAGGTGGCACTCGCGGCAGCGGCGGCAACAGACGGGCTGTTCGACCCCTGCCTGCTGCCGCTGCTCGAAGCGTACGGCTACGATCGCGACTTCGCCCAGTTTGCCTATGACGAGTCACTGTCCGGCGTGGCCGCGCCTGAGGTGGCCCTGGTCACGCCTGGCGCGACGCCTGGAGCCTGGCGCGACGTGCGGCTCGACCGGGACCGCCAGCGTATCCGGTTGCCCGAGGGGGTACGGCTCGACTTCGGCGGCATCGCGAAGGGCTGGGCCGCCGATGAGGCGATCGAACGCTTCTTCGGGACGTTTCTGGGCGCGCTCGTCAATCTCGGCGGCGACATGCGTGCGAGTGGCACGACACCGGACGGCACGCCGTGGCCGCTCGGCATCGGCGATCCGCGTGCAATGGGGGCGAGCACGCGCAAGAGCGCGTTGGATGAGGTGCCATCCGAAACGCCTCCTGATGAGGCTGAGGAGCAGCACCTCGCCGTGCTCACGCTCGGGCGCGGCGGGCTCGCGACATCGGGTGCCGCGGCACGGTGGTGGCTCCAGCGTGGCGCCGTACGCCATCATGTGCTCGATCCGCGGACTGGACGCCCCGCCGACATCTGGACGTCGCCTCGTGGAGTAGCCGCAGATGTGCGTGCTGACAGGTTCGTGATCGCGTCGGCGAGCGCGCTGGCGCCGACCGCGGCCGCGGCTGAGGTGGCGGCGAAAGTGGCGCTGCTGCGGGGGTATCCGGCCGCGCTGCGAGCAGTCGACGACGCGTGGGACGAGCATCTCGCGCGACGTGGCGCCGGGAATACCGCACCCACCGTACGGTCGAACTCGTCAGGCTTCAGCGACAGCGCGACGGCGCTGCTCCTGGTTCGCGGCGATGGACAGGTGATCTGCTCGAAGAACATGCGCGCGTACCTGGCGACGTGTGGGGAGGGAGGCGAATTGTGGCTCTCGTGACCGCCCATGTCGCGCTGACGGCGGCACATGCGGCGGCGAGTCCGGTGCTCTGGTATGTCACCCGCATGTTAGGCGTGAGCGCGTACATCACCCTTCTGCTCTCGGTGGTGCTCGGTATGCTGCGCGCCATTGCGCGGCAGTTGCGCGAACCCATCAACTGGATTGTGCAGGAACTGCATCAGACACTCGCCACGCTCGCCGCGATTCTGGTGGTGGGCCATCTTGTCGCGCTGGTGCTCGATCCGTTTCTCCCGTTCAGTCTTCTCAACATCCTTGTTCCGGGCGTCGAGCCGTACCGTCCGCTGGCGGTCAATCTCGGCGTGGTCTCACTCTACGCGATGGCGCTGACGCTATTCAGCACGTGGGTTCGACGCCGCCTGTCGTACGGCGTCTGGCGGACGCTGCACTACTTTGGGCTCGTGGCGTTCCTTGGCGTGACGGCACACGGCTGGCTCGCCGGCAGCGACTCGGCTGAGCCCTGGATGCGCGCGCTATACATCGGCGGCGGTATGGCGGTTGGATTCCTCGCGCTGGCGCGACTCTTCGCTGGCTCGGGCGCTTCTGCCGCGTCTCAGCGCTCCCTCTGATGCCGGTGGGGCAGGGGCCTCGCGACGGCATTCGTCCGCGTGGAGCGGAAACCAACGGAGATGTGCATAACATGATAGAATATGCCGCATCACGCACTACCACGCAGCGCCAGGCCGCGGCGCTGTGATCTGGCATGACCAACATGTTCGCGGTGCTGAGGTGCCGCCTTCATGTGCAGCCAGCCGCACTCCGCCCGCGAGGAGGACACACACATACCTATGAACAAAGAGCAAGGGCTGGATAACCTCTGGCTGGCGCGCGCACTGTGGGATCTGGGCGCCGTCACATTCGGTGACTACACGCTTGGTGGCAGCACCGTCAATTCTCCTGTCTTCATCAATCCGAAGCTGCTGATCAGCAACCCCACCGCGCTGCGCGTTGCCGCCCGTCTGATGATGCAGGAAGTCGAGCTTGCCCAATCCCTTCGCCGCATGAAAGTGCAGCCGTTCGATGTGCTGGCGGGTGTGCCGGTCGGCGGTTTGCTGCTGGCGACGGCCTGCTCACTCGAATCCTCCACGCCGCTCATCTACACACGCCCGCAGCCCGAGGGCACCGGGCCGCGCGGCATCGAAGGACGCTACAGTGCTGGCACGCGCGCCCTCGTTATTGACGATCTGGTGACGGGCGGCTCAAGCCTCGTCGAGGCGGTGCGGCTGCTCGGCGAGCACGACATCAAGGTCCATGACGCCGTCGTGCTGGTGGACCGCGACATGGGGGCACATGCGCGCCTCAAGCAGATGGGCATTCACCTCACTAGCATCCTCAAGCTGGAGACGATGATGAACCTGTACCACGAGACGGGCCTCATCGACGACGAGCAATTCCAGCGCTACAGCGCCTACGCTCAGGCGAACCGGGCCGCGCGCATGTCGGAGACCGGCACGACCGGCGCTCTCGACTCTGGTCTGCCAAGGTAGCGGACGCTCTCCCACTGCCTCTACAACTACTAAGGGGCAGTGGGCATCGCCGGCAAGGAGAACGAGGACGCACGCGGACGCGCTACCGCCCCTGGTGCGTGCTCAACGACGTCCCCGCCAGCTCACGCTCTTCGGATGACGGAGCGAGGGGTCCGGCTGCGTCGTCGCGCTCGCTCAGCATGTCGATGGCCACCGCGGCGACCTGCTCCGGCGTGATCGCCTTGAGGCAGGCGCGCGTGTAGCACAGGTTGGGCACCATCACCGACGAGTTGCCGATGAAGTTGAAGCACGGGCTGCACGGCAGGTCGGAATGGATGACCTGTAACGGCGTACCCGGCCGCGCGACCGGCTGAAACTGCTCCCAGTTCGACGGCCCGAAGATGCCGATGGATTGCGTCCCCAGCGCGGCGGCGATGTGCAGCGGGCCGGAGTCGTTGCCGATGAAGAGCGTCGACGTCTCGATGATCGCGGCGGTGTGGCGCAGGCGTGTCTCGCCCGCGAGCTGCGCTACGCGCGTCGGAATGAGCGCCGCCGTCGCATCGGCCAGCTCGATGTCGTCTTTGCCGCCGATGAGCACGACATACGCGCCAAACGTCTCGATGAGCATATTCGCGACCTCGGCGAAGCGCTCAGGCGCCCACTGCTTGCGTCCATTGAAGCCGGACGCACCGACGTGCATCGTGACCACTGGCCCGGTGCGGTCAACACCGCTCTGGCGCAGGATGCGCCGTGCCGCGTCGCGGTCGATGCTGTTCAGGTAAAGGCGTGGAACTCGCTGCTCTGGCGTGATCTCGCGGTCGAGCAGCGGTGAGACGGCCAGCAGGTAGTGATCCACCGCATGCCGCGCGCGGAACGACTCCATGTAGTTGCCGACGAGCCACCACGCTGGGGGCATGTGCAGCGTCAGCCGCGGCTGCCGGACACCCGCTAGAAAGGTGACGATGCGTCCCACCGCCGAGAAGTTGATGACGAGGTCGTAGTCGTCTTTCTCGCGGCTGATCTGGCGCACGATATCGGTGAAGCGGTAGCCACTGGGGGAGCCGCTACCGGGGACGATGACAATCGTGCGGGTGACGTCAGGGTTGCCCTCGAGCACGCTGGCATTGCTCGCCGAGACGAGAACGGTGATGCTGGCGCGCGGGAAGCGGCGATGGAGCGCCGCCAGCGCCGGAGTCGCGAGCAACGTGTCGCCGATGGGCAAGAGCATCGACACCAGAATGTGGCGGGGATTGCTCACCATACCACTCTCACGCAGGCGTTCGGCGTGCTTCTGCCGCCAGCGCTCAGCCGTCGTAGCGGGTTCCCCCGCCCGGAGCCTCTCCGCTTTCGGAGCCTCTTGAATCACACACTACCTGCCTTTACCCGCTCGGTTCGCTCGCGCGCCCGAGCCGCCGGAGGCGGAATGCGCGCCTGTCCAGGAATAGCGTCGCGAACGAGAGCGAGAACATTCCCAGCGTGTATACGCGGAGGCATGTTGCGCCGTTGCGACGTGTCGCCGCGCGTCTGAGACCGCGTCATAGCTGGCGAGCGTGTTGTCCACGCACCAGGTAGTATACGCTGATGAGTCCAGCGCTGGCGACAAACGCTGCCAGAATAACCAGGGCAACCGGCAGCCCCAGCGCGTCGACGGCGATGCCCATCGCCGGGACGAAGATCACCGTGGCCGCGTTCAACAAAAGGGTCTGTACAGCAAGAACACGACCCTTCACCCAGTCGGGCGAACGCTCCTGCAGCAACGTCTGTGCAGGAATGTTAATGAAATCAAGCGTCATACCCATCAGGAAGGTGAGCAGTATCATAATCGCCAGATACACCGGGGACTCCCACCAAAGTTGTGGGTGGAAGACCGGCGCCAGCACTCGGACGACGGTGATCAGCCCAGCCGCAGCCGCCAGCCCAATGAAGCCGATGGTGACGGTCGCCAGATAGTGGAAGTGACGCAGCAGGCGGGGCGTGAGAATCGAGCCGAGCACGAGGCCCGCGCCCGCTGGCACGAAGACCAGCGCGGCAAGCTTCGCCGGCTGGTGGAAGAAATCGGTGACGAAGCGCGGCGCGAGCACGCCGATCACGGCGACGACCATGCCCCCGATCGTAAGCTGCACCACCGAGATCGCCAGCCGACGATCATGCCGGATGAAGCGCCCGCACTCCAGCACACCCGACCAGATGCCCATGATCTGGCGCTCTTCCTGGCGCAGCACCTGGCCCCGCTGCACACGACTCGATGGCGCCTGGGGCACACGCGCGATACGCAGACGGCGCACTGGTATGGTCAGAATCAGCACCGCGCACACGACGTAGAGCACGGCGACAATCAAAAACAGACTCGCCACGGGATCGATCGTCAGGCTATGGGGCGGCAGACCGATCACGATCTTCGGTAAGAAGAGCAGCACGAGCGGCCCGAGCACGATCAACCCCGCCGCCTGCGCCAGCGTGAACGTGATGTTGAAGAGGGCCAGGGCGTTGACTAGCTCTTCTTGACGCACCAGCAGCGGGATCGCCGCGCCCTCCGCCGGAGAGAAGAACTGCCCAACCGCGGCGATGAAGAACGTCAGAATGAAGACCGGCAGCACCCCACCGGGGTTGACGAGCAACGAGCCGACGAAGACGAGCGAGGCGAGCGCTCGCAGCAGATTGCTGACCCACAGCACACGCCTGCGGTCGAGCCGGTCCACCAGCACGCCCGCTGGGGCGCCGAGGATGATGGCGGGCAGGCTGAACGCCACCACCGCGCCGCTGGTCGCGAACGCCGAGCCATGCGTCTGCTCGTTGAGCAGAATGATGACGCCGTAATTGGCGGCGTTCATGACTGTCTGCGAGATGAGTTGGGCCATCCAAAGCCGCAGAAAGTAGCGGTTGCGGAGCACGCTGGAGAACCCAAGATGCTGCCCGCTCGCGGCAGTGAGATGCGGATCAACGCGGCCCGCCTGCTGTTGCCCGGCGGACACGGCGCCGTTTCCGGTCGCGGCAGAGGGGTCCGCGGCCCGAGCGGTGCCGGAACCCGATGGCTCGGACGTATATGAAGGGTCGCCAAGAGGGCGGCTCTTAGCCATGATAGTGTTCGTTCACCTTTGCTATATCATCAGCGCCCTTGCTGAGAATCTCTTTGATGCGCTTCTCTGCCTCGCTCCGTGGCAGCAGCACGCGACGGCCACATCCTTCGCACTTCAGCCCGATATCCGCGCCCAGGCGGACCACGCGCCATGTAGTGCTGCCACAGGGATGCGGCTTGCGCAGGCGCACCCGATCATAGAAGCCGAGATCAGGGTACCTCATCGCCAACTCCTCTGTCGGGCTGCTGGAATGGCCCCGCGGCGGACATCTTCTTCCGCGTATAGAGGCCATGTTCTTCTATGTAGATACGCACAGCCTCAGGCACAAGGTATCGAATTGGCAAGCTAGATGCCACGCGCTCGCGCAGCTCTGTCGAGGCGATTTCGAGCTGTGGCGCGGGCACCAGTGACAGCTTTGCGCGGAGGCCCGGGAGCTGCGTTTCGAGCCGTTCGAGCACGTCCGCCTCCGCGATGAATCCTGGCCGGTGAACTGCCGCGATCTGGTTGAGCGCGGCCAGTACGCCCGGCGCGTCGTGCCAGCGCGGCAGGTCGAGCAGCATATCCCAGCCGACGATCAGGCAGAGCCAGTCGTCGTCCCTCCAGATCGTGCGGAGAGCCCACAGGGTGTCCACAGTGTATGATGGTCCGTCGCGCTCGGTTTCGAGCGTGCTGAGGGCGAACCGCTCATCGTCCGCGATCGCGGCGCGCACCATCGCGACACGATCCGTGGCGCTGGCGATCTCGCGCTCGCGCTTGTGCGGCGGCTGACCGGCGGGGATGAACCAGACCCGGTCGAGCCGGAGCCCTGTGTAGACTTCCTGCGCGATGGTGAGATGCGCCAGATGTGGCGGGTCGAACGTCCCGCCAAGGATACCATACCTCACGCCAGCGCGCACGCTCGCTTCGCGTCCATTGCCCTCGCACGCACTGGGCGCGGAGCTATCGCGAGAGGTACTGCTGGCGGGCCGGGCTTGCTTCGACATTCCATCCCCCAAAGGACATGATCGCGGGACTCGGTTATGCTGCGGAAGCCGCGCTATCGAGCGCGGCGACTTCTGCGCCAGGGAGGCGCAGTCGCACCCGCTCGATGGCTTCCGAGACGACGCTCCGGTCGTCGTTGCCGTCGTGTGCGGGAGTCCAGAAGACGACCTGGAGCTCCACTTTGTCGCTGGTCGCTTTGCTGAGCGCCACCTGCGGACGCGGATCATCCTTGATCTCGGCGATGTCGTCCAGCGCGTCGTAGATGGCACGCTCGACCTCCTGCAGTCCGCTCTGCGGCATCTCGGCCAGCGTGACAAGCAGGCCCGCGCGTCGCGTCTGATAGGCCGTCTGGTTGACGACTGGGGACGTGAAGAGCAGGGCGTTCGGCACCACCACGCGTTCGCCATCGACCGTACGCAGCCACGTCACCCGAATCAGGATGTCTTCCACGGTGCCGCTGTACGGGGCGATGGTGATGAAGTCGCCAATGAGAAAGGGCCGCTCGATCAGCAGATACACGCCCGCGACGATGTTTTTCAGAATATCTTGCAGGGCGAGGCTCAGCGCCACCGTCAGCACGCCGATCAGCGTGACCGGGATGACGATGCCGACACCCCAGACCGCGAAGATGATGACCAGCCCCACGACCAGCAACGTGATGTAGAGCACGCGCCCGATCAGCACCGTCAGGTTCGGATCGACGTGGCTGCGCTCGAGCGCCCGGTCGAATGTGCGCTGGAAGAAGCTGGCGAAGCCGAGTGTGACGGCGATGACGATCAGCGAGCCGCCGATCCTTCCGGCGATGGCCTTGGCCGCCAGGAGGATTTGCGCCTGCTCGTTAGTCGTCGGCCCCTGGCTAAAGGTCCAGATGATGCCGATGATGACAAGCGCGGCAACCCACACGCAGGCGACGGTGACGCGGCTCAGCCACCTGCCCAGGCCGTCCGTCCGCATGATGACGCCATACGCCCGGCGCTGCCGTCCGTTGCGTGTCAGCGTCGTCTGCATATGCACCGGCATCTGACCGGCGAAGTGCGCGAGCCACGGCCCCACGACGATCGCGAGTAGCACGATCAGCGCTGTCAGCCCGACCTGCACGCCGATGCGCGTCGCATTCTGCGAGACGTATTTCAGCAGCGCATTGATTCCAGTATCCGAGCCGTTAGTGGCAAGCACGGCATGAGCCGCGAGCATCCCTATCCTCCCCTTCGGCGATCCGGTGGGCAGGCGCCGCTCGGCACCTCATGCTGATTGCTCTCGTTGCACTCAGGAACCCAACCACAGCCACCCGCCCACCTCACTCTGTAGAGCGAGAAGGACGGGCCAATAGTTACATCCGCATGCTGACGAAGCTCTTCGTCACGTGCCATGTCAGCCGCTCTATCTATGCCAGCTATGCCAGCGACTCCATCTCGTCGATGTAGCGCCCGAACGTATCCAGCGCGGCCTGCACCGGTGCGGGAGTGGAGAGATCGACGCCCGCCTCGCGCAGCAGGTTGATGCTGTAATCCGACGAGCCCGACGAGAGGAAGCGCAGGTAGCGATCGACCGCGGGCTGCCCCTCGGTGAGAATCCGCTGGGCAAGAGCCGCCGAGGCTGAGATGCCCGTCGCGTACTGGTAGACGTAGAAACTCGAATAGAAGTGCGGAATGCGCGCCCACTCGACGCCGATCAGATCGTCGACCGTGACCACCGGGCCGTAATATTTCTCGTTCAGCCCCTTAAAGATGTCGCTGAGCAGCTCGGGCGTGAGCGCCTCGCCACGCTCAGCGCGCCGGTGGGCCTCCAGCTCGAACTCCGCGAAGAGGGTCTGCCGGTAGAGCGTCGTGCGGTACGTCTCAAGCGCGTGGTTGATGATGTACATGCGCACGGCATTGTCGGTCGTCGTGTTGAGCAGGTAATGCGTGAGCAGCGCCTCGTTCAGCGTCGAGGCGACCTCGGCGACGAAGAGGGTGTAGCTGCTGTACGGATACGGCTGGGTCTCCCACGTGAAGAACGAGTGCATCGAGTGGCCCATCTCGTGCGCCAGGGTGAACATGCTGTCCATGCTCTCCTGATAGTTGAGCAGCACGAAGGGGTGTGTGCCGTAGCTGCCCCAGCTATACGCGCCCGAGCGCTTGCCGATGTTCTCGTACACGTCAATCCAGCGCGAGCCGAAGCCACCACGCAGCTCTGAGACGTAACGCTCACCGAGCGGACCCAGCGCCTGCGCGACCCGCTGCTGCGCCTCGGCGTAGGGCACCTTGTACTCCACCTCGCGCACCATCGGCACGTACAGGTCGTACATGTGCAGCTCGTCGAGGCCGAGCAGCCGCTTCCGCAGCGCGAGGTAGCGATGCAGCACCGGCAGGTTCTGGTCGACGGTCGCGATCAGGTTGGTGTAGACGCTAGTGGGGATGTTGTTCGGCTCCAGGGCGGCGTCGAGCGTGGACTCGTAGCGCCGCGCACGGGCGAAGAAGATGTCGCGCTTGACCTGCGCGGCGAGTGTCGCGGCGAGCGTGTTGC
>CAYRVF010000011.1:57131-58819 GCA_964427535.1 uncultured Ktedonobacterales bacterium | reverse complement strand
GCAGGTTCGTGCCCTCCACCTTTGCCTGATATACCTGCTTACACTCGTAGCGGGTTCCGTGCTCCTACGCGCTCCCGCCCGGATGCGCTGCGCGGCGCCCGAGAGTCCCCCACACTTCCATTGAGAGACATCAAAGTACGAGTGAGCGTACCCCGCGAACTACGCGATGCCTACTGCGCCGATTTGTCGCAGCTACTCCTGTTAGTGCGCCCTGGTGTCAGCCGTGGCCCGCGTCGCGCCGGCCTTCATTCCGAGATAGCGGCAGGCGAAAACAATGCGTGAGGCTCTGGCATTGCCTGTGCTGCGCAAGGGTCACGGGCTGGTGTCATCCGATTACAAAGGAGCGCGGCATGGAAACGCCCAGTGGCTCGCGACCCGAGAGCCTCCCTCCGGACACCGCAGTCGGTGCGCAGCGCACCGAAGGTGAAGGCAGAGAGACAACCCATAGCCACGAGGCAGTGACACACACACACGACCACTATCACGTCACCCATCACCATCGCGGCGGCGTCGCTGGCATCGGCGAGTGGGAACACCAGACCTCCTGGCACACCCACGGGCACAACCACGGCCCCCTGACCCACAGTCACGACTATAGCCGGGAGGAAGAGGAGCAGGCGCACGGCAAGGAGGCGCATGACCACGACCATACCCATCCCACGGAACCGATGGCTTGACGCTCGAACATCTGAGCAGTGACCACGAGCCGAGCCGGGCGTGTCGTCTCGAAGGTGCCGACCTCCCGTCCTCGGCTCGGTTAGGCCGGCCTCCTTCGCTGCGCAGGAGGGGAGGTGGTCATTGATGGATGCTCCAGACCCCCTACAGCCGGCGAGCCCGAGCTCTGGTATCGATAACAACGCAACCTCCTCAGTCACACCGCAGACGGCAGGAAGCGCATCCACTGCGAATGCGTCCGCCATCATCCGCACGCCCGATCAGCGCGTTCGTGTCTTCGTCAGCTCGACACTCGACGAGCTCGCCGCCGAGCGCGCCGCGGCGCGCCAGGCGACCGCCGAGCTGCGGCTGACGCCCGTCATGTTCGAGACGGGCGCGCGTCCCCACCCGCCACGCGAGCTGTACCGCGCCTACCTGGCGCAGAGCGACGTTTTCGTCGGCCTCTATTGGCAGCGCTACGGCTGGGTCGCCCCAGGCATGGACATCTCCGGCCTGGAGGACGAGGCGCGCCTCGCGGAGGGCAAGCCGCGCCTGCTCTACCTCAAGATGCCTGCTCCCCAACGGGAGCCGCGCTTACAGGCGATGCTCGATCGGTTGCGTACCGAGGCGATCGTTTCGTACAAGAACTTCAGCACGCCCGACGAGCTGCGCGAGGCGCTTGCCGATGATCTGGCGGTGCTGCTCACGGAACGTTTCAGCAGCGCTGCGCTGCTCACGTCGCAGGCGGCACCAGTCACACAGGCACCCCAGACATCCACACCCGCGGCGGGCCAACCGCTACAGCCTGCGCGGCCTCCGCTGCCGCTGCCCCGCGACCGGCTGGTTGACCGCACCGAGGACTTAGCGACGATTCGGGATCAACTGGGGCGCGCCGAGGTTGGCCTGGTCACCCTGACCGGACCTGGTGGGGTGGGGAAGACACGCCTGGCGCTGCAGGCGGCGGCCGACAGTGCGGCGCAGTTCGCCGACGGCGCCCGCTTTCTCTCGCTGGCGACGCTGAGCGACCCACAGTT
>CAYRVF010000011.1:0-57031 GCA_964427535.1 uncultured Ktedonobacterales bacterium | reverse complement strand
CGGTGTTGTCGCCCGACGCCTTGCTGGCGCGGCTGGAGCACCGCCTGCCGCTGTTGACGCATGGCCCTCGTGACCTGCCGGCACGGCGGCAGACGCTGCGCGACACGATCGCGTGGAGCTACGACCTGCTCAGCACGGGCGACCAGGACCTCTTCCGCCAGCTCGCGGTCTTTGTCCGTGGTTGTACGCTGGAGGCCGCCCAGGCCGTCTGTCAACCGGCGGCACCGATGAGTCACGACCGGGAGCGGGCGGAGCAGGCGGTGCTGGACGGTGTCGCCTCGTTGGTAGACCAGAGCCTGCTCCAGGTGCGAACGGAGCCAGAGGACACCGATACCGCGGCGCGATTTGCCATGCTGGAGACGATCCGCGAGTTTGCGCTGGAGCAGCTACTTGCCAGTCCGGAGGCAGCCGAAGTGCGGGAGCGGCACGGCGCCTACTTCCTGGCTCTCGCCGACAAGGTGCAGCCGTATCTGCTCGGAGTACAGCGCGACGAGTGGCTGACACGTCTGGAACAAGACGAAGATATCTTGCGCGCCGCGCTCGACTGGGCAGCGCAGGAACCGGCCCAGAGCGACGCGCTCGCGCTTGGGTGGTCCATTGCTGGAGTACTCAGTTGGTACTGGTATATGCGAGGGCAACTGCAGGAGGGGCGTTCCTGGCTGGAGCGGCTGCTGGCATTGGCGGCAGGAGACGAGCAGCTGTCTGCCAGCGATGCCGGGCAGGCGGCGCTTGGTCTCGGGTACCATTGGCTGGCGGGAATACACCTGGCACAGGGAGACCCTGGCGCGGCGCTTCCGCTAGCGGAGCAGAGCGTGGGGATATTTCGGGCGCTGGGGGCAGGGCAGAAGAGGTGGCTCGCCCATGCGCTGAGCCAATTGGGGCTTACCCAGATCTCGCTCGGCCAGCCGGCGACGGCACGCCCCGAGCTGGAGGAGAGTCTGGCGCTCAGCAACGAGGTAGGCGGAGCGATGGGCCAGACCTTTGTGGCCGCGGTGCTCCTCCACCTGGGCCAAGCGGCTCAGGCGACTGGCGACCTTCCAGGAGCGCGCGGGTACTATGAACAGAGCCTTGCCTTGTACCGCGGCATCGGCGACAGCCTAGGCATCGCCATGTTGGCCAACGCGCTGCAGCGGGTGGCTGCCACGCCCAGCGACGAGGAGGCGTCGCGCCAAATGTTAGCCGAGAACCTGTCTCACGTGCGCGATACGCGGGATCGCTACGATCAGGCGCTGCTACTCTTGCGCACCGGAGTGGCGGCGGCGCGCCAGAGCGACCTGCCTCAGGCCCAGAGTCTGCTCACCAAGAGTCTGCGACTGTGGCACGACATCAATGCCACCATGGGCATCGCCAATGCGTTGGCTCAACTCGCGAGGGTCGCTGCCGCTCAGGAGCAGGCGGAGCGAGCAGGGCGGCTCTTCGGCGCGGCCAAGGTGCAGCTGACCACGACAGGGCTGACAGAGACCGACATGGAAATCTCTGACCTCGACGACACTATTGCCGCCGCTCGTGCCAAACTGAACTCGGCGGCGTTTGCCACTGGCAGGGCTGCCGGAGAGGCGATGACGCCGGACCAGGCCACACACTACGCGCTCACGGGCACGGAGGGGCTGAACCCTAGCATGTGAAGACGCCTTTACGCCTCCAACTGCCTACCAGGTGATGAGCCACTTTCGGCACGCGGTCATCGCCATTACCTCACACGTCGCGACTCGCGTTGCCACGGGCGCGTTCGGCCGCGACGAGCTCGCGTGTAGCGGGGGCGACTTCTGCAGCGAAGAGCTCGACTGTAGGTGCGTCGTCCGCGGCCAGGAGGAACGCGCTGATACCGTAGGTGAGCGCAACTTCCGCGAGGTCTTCGGCCCACTGCCGCGGCGGTCCGTTCAGGAAGGACCGGCCGCTGCGCGTGAACTGGCCGGATATATTCAACATTCGGCGCACGGTGGATGGGTCACGTCCCGCCGCGGCGGCGCCCTCGTCTATGTACGCGTTCATCTCCTCAAGGTCGGATGGCCCGCCCGGCAAATATGAGAGCGTTGGCAGCCAGCCATCGGCGACACGTCCGGTGAGTCTAAGAAGCCGCGGCTTGTAGGCACCGACCCAGACGCCAATCGGATGCGTAGGCGCCGGTCCACGCTTGGCCCCAATGACCCGGTAATGGCTGCCGTTGACTCTCACGCCACCGCGCTCGTCAGTGTTCCAGATTCCCCGGATGATCGCTATCGCTTCGTCCAGGGCTTCGATTGATTCGCCTGGCGTCAATCGGCGCCCACCCATCGCCTCGATCGCATCCCAAAATGAGCCGGTCCCGATGCCGAGCTCAACACGGCCGCCACTCAGTCGATCCAGGCTGGCGGCGCTGCGGGCGACTACAGCAGGCTGCCGCAAAGGTAGGTTGAGCACGTTGGTGGCAATGTGGATGCGTGTTGTGCGCGCCGCGACATATGACAGCAGTGTCCAGGTGTCGAGGAACGCGGGCTGATAGGGGTGGTCCTGGAACGTGGCGAGGTCCAGCCCCGCGCGCTCCGAGATCACCGCCAGCTCGACAGCATGCTGCGCCGGTTGCGCAACTGGCGTGATAAACGTGCCGAAAAGCACATCCTGTCCGTAGTCGGTCATGACACCTCTCCTTCGGTGGCTGCGCCGGCGGGTTGCACTGGCTCCTGAGGCGTCACACGCGCGATGTTGAAGTTGTCGCGGAAGACGTTGTCAGGGTCGTAGCGCGCCTTCAACGTGCGCAGGCGCTCGAGCGTCTTGGGTGGGAATGCATCGTTCAGCCGCTCCGGGCGTATGTCGGCTTCGAAGCTGAGGTACAGACCATCGAAGTGGGGATACACCGTCGTGTCCCATGCCGCGTTCAGGCGCTCGCGGTTGGACCCCATAGCGATCACCGAGAAATTGGCGGCGCGGTGCGCGTACGCCGTCGCGTCAGGAGGTACGTCGGTGACCGCTCCTCCTACCGCCCGGATCTGAAACCAGTACGCTGCGCCGCCGTGGATCAGTCGGGCCGCCGCCGCCGCAAATGCTGGGGTGATGTGGGTGACCAGTCCGGAGCGGGCACTGGTCTCGCCCTGAGCGTCGTAGTCCCCTCCGTGCGCGTTGGCGATAACCTGCGCGTAGGACGTGATGACCACTTGCTGGTCGTACATCGGCGCGATGTTCGCGATGGGCTGCAACCGGTCGATGATCACGTCCGGTTGGTTGGAGTCGACGACCGCGAGCACGAACGCGACGGCGGGCTGGCCCCGCTGTGGACGGCTAATGATGAGCTGGCTCGTCAGATCACGCGGGGCGGCTTCGACGGCCGCACCCCAGTGTTCGAGGAAGCGCGCCGTGTCACTTGCATCGAAGAGCAACTGCGCCCAGCCGACATCGCCCACTTCGTCGACCTCGAACTCAAACGCAGTGACGATGCCGAAGTTCCCCCCGGCGCCGCGCACGGCCCAGAACAGGTCTGGATGCTCGGTATCGCTGGCGCGCACCACTGAGCCATCCGCGAGCACCATCTCGACCGCGCGCAGATGGTCGATCGTGAGGCCGTGCTCACGCGCCAGCCAGCCAACACCGCCCGCGGTCGCAAGGCCACCCACCCCCACGCCACCGTGGTCGCCCGACGAGAGCGCCCATCCATATGGGGCCAGCGTCGTGGCCACATCTATCCAGCGGGCGCCTGGTCCGATGCTCACGCGGCGGGTTGCCTGGTCGAGCACGTGGATGGCGTTCAGCTTAGACAGATTGATGACGATGCCACCATCGTTGGTGGACCGACCACTGAGGCCGTGCCCGCCGCTGCGAATCGAGAGCGGCAATTGCGGGTGGGCGCGGGCGAGGGCGAGGGCTTCGACCACCTGGTCGGTATTCTTCACCTGGAAGACGATACCGGGTGAGCCGCCGCGGAAGTAGGTCGATCTGACACGTGCGTAGGCGTTATCCCCCGGCTCGATCACCGCGTCTCGCAGCGACCTGGGCACATCATCATAGGCGATCCCGGCGCGCCGCTTGGCCCGCACGGTGGCACGGCGTATCGGAGGTTCGCTGAATGCGTCAGGCAACGCGCGCTCGACCGCCTCGCGCAATGCCGGGGCGACCTCGTGTGCGAACTGCTCGATGGTAACCGGATCGTCGGACGCGAGAATAATGGTACCGACACCGTCCTCGACCACGAGGGGGAACAGCTCCTCGACCCACTGCGTGCTCGGACCATCGAGAAAGCCGCCGTGCGAGGACGAAAAGCGCCCCGAGATGTTGACCAACCGCCGAATCTCGCGAGGATCGCGTCCAGCCGCGCGGGCCGCCTCGTCGATGAGAGCGTTCCCGGACTGGAATTCGCCCGGTTGCAAATACCCAAGCGAGGGCAGCCAGCCGTCCGCCTTCTGCCCGATCAGCCGCAGCATGCGCGGTCTCCGTCCGCCGACCCAGATCGGGATGTCGTGCGCTGGCAAGGGGCCGCGTTGCGCGCCGTGGACGTGATAGCTGTCGCCATCGAGAAGCAGCGGTCTCCGCTCGCCTGCATCCCACAGTCCGCGCATGATGTCGATGGCTTCACCGACAGACGCGACCGCCTGGCCGGGCGTCAACCGCTCGCCTCCCATCGCCGCGATCGCGTCCCAAAACGCCCCGGCGCCGAGGCCCAGCTCGAAGCGACCTCCAGACAACACGTCAAGGCTTGCGGCGGCGCGAGCCAGGACGGCGGGCTGCCGGAGGGGGAGGTTGAGCACATTCGCGGCGAGGTGGACGCGCTCAGTCTGCGCGGCGACCCACGAGAGTAGCGTCCAGGTGTCAAGGAACGCCGGTTGGTAGGGATGATCTTGAAAAGTCACCAGGTCGTAGCCGAGTGCTTCACTCTGCCGCGCGAGCGCTATGACCATCTCGGGTGAGGCGCTGTGCGGCGTGATGAACGTGCCAAACTGTAGCGGATGACCATATTGCACGGTCGAGACTCTCCCTTGGTTGATGTATCAACTATGGAATAGTATGCTGTATAGCGGTTGATGTGTCAACCATGATGGTGCGGGCGAGGGAAGTATAATGGTGGTATGTCGAAGCAGATCCTGTCAGAGCGGCAAGTAGCGGCCTGGAACAGCTACCAGCGCATGCGTGTGCGCCTTGCTGGACGACTCAATCGCGAGCTCGCCGGCACGACTGGTCTGTCTGAAGCCGACTATGAGATCCTGTGCGCGTTGAGCGAAGCGCCCGAGGAGTCCGTGCGCGCGCTAGCCTTGCGCTGCGGTTTGGAGTGGGAAAAGAGCCGGCTCTCTCACCAGTTGCGTCGCATGGAGGAGCGCGGCCTCGTCATCCGCGAGGCGTGCGAAGAAGACCAACGGGGAGCCGTCGTCCGCATCACCGAGGCAGGGCGCGTGCTCGTCGCCAAGGCCAGACACCACTATGAAGACGCGGTACGGCGCTACGTCACCGATGCGCTCACCGCCGAGCAGCTCGCGGTTCTCGGCACCATCGCCGAGACGGTGCTCACCCACCTCGAGGAACCTCACGACCAGTAACCCCCGCACTGCCACCTGAGCCCAATCCACGTTTGTGACTGCTGGCCTTGATGCTGCTCGTCTTCGTCCACAACAGTGGTTCAGCCGGTATGCATTGTGCGCGACCCTGGCGTGGTAGGAGCGCGGCGCTGGAGTGTTGCCCCAAGCACATTCCTATAGCCTTCGTGAAGCGCACGCAGGATGCGGCCGCATGCTCTCACCTCTGTCAATTCGCTGCATGTACCTGTGTCTCGCCGCGTGTATAGCTGGACACGATACGATTGAAAGCGAGGGAGACGATGACGAGTGCGACACCGCGGAGCAACACATCATCATCAACGGGCATGACGAGCGCTACGAGCGATTCCACACCGGTGCGTGTGCTTGGCATCGCCGGTAGCCTGCGAGTGGGTTCGTATAACCGGGCGCTGCTACGAGCCGCCTGGGAGCAAGCTCCTCAGGGCATGCAGATCGAGCTCTATGATATCGCTCCGATTCCCTTCTACAACGCCGATGTCGAAGCGCGCGGTGATCCCGAGCCGATCGTGGCGTTTAAGGCCGCGATTCGCGCTGCCGATGCGCTGCTGATCGCGACGCCGGAATATAACCACGGCGTGCCGGGCGTGCTCAAGAACGCGCTCGACTGGGGATCGCGACCGCACCGAACATCGCCGCTCGATTGTAAGCCGGCCGCGCTGTTGGGGGCGACGGCGGGGCGCGGATCGACCTTTCAGGCCCAGGCGCAGGTACGGGAAGCGCTGGTCTACGCGGGGTCTTGCACGCTGTCTCAGCCGGAGCTCTCGCTCTCACTCGCGGGCGCCGCGTTCGACGATCCCCTGCATCCGACCCATCTCACCGATGCAGAAACGCGTAGCGCCCTGGGGGAACTGCTCGACGCCTTCGCGGAATGGGTGCGCGTGATCCGCACCGGGGAGGGAGATCGCTACGCAGCGCTGCACGCCCGCCTCTCGTTCGACGAGGAGCGGGTGCCTCGCGCATCGTAGGCTGCCCCAGCGCACTGCTTACACAACACGTCATCTTGGCCACTGCAGGGCGTCACCGACGCGCTGTCTCAGATGACGATTCGTGTTGTCAGTCACGTGCCTGTTGCGGAGGTTGGGTGTTGAATCGGTCCGCTTACGCGCGATGCGGCGCTTCGCATGGTGGATCTGCTGCGGAGGCCTAGCGTCAAGTGTGACCAGGATGGCAGTGGATGAAATTGGCGACGCCAACGAGACCGCCAGCTCATTCGAGTTGCCCTAGTAGCATGTCGGCATTGCGCATGTAGAACGCCCAGCAGCCCTGATGTGGGCCGTAATGATGGAAGTTCTGCCGCAGCTCGTCCGGCGTGAGCGGCGGGGCGCAACGACCCACGTCGTGCAATCCGCCATCTATTCTATGGCCAGCACCCCAACAAGCAAGCTTGAGATGTCTGCTGGTCCAGTGCTAGTCTAGAATCCGCTGGTAGTCATCGTGGATGCTGTGGTAGCACTCACATGCTCTCTGCTCAAGCGCTGTCCAGTCGCGGACAAGTATTTTACCCCGGCCCGACTGGACGATACCAGCATGCTGCAATGAGTCGAAACTGAGTGTCACGCTGGGGCGCCCACTCCCGAGCGCCTGGGCGAGCACCTCATGGGTCAGCCGGAGCTCGCCTGGTCCGATGCGGTCACGTAGCAAGAGCAGATACGTCGCCATACGCTGTTGGATAGTGTGATGCGCCGTGCAGGAGACACGTTTTGCGACCTGCGTCAGGAGGGCGATGGCGTAGTGGTGGGTGTAGCGTAAGTACTCCCATTTGTCGATCTGGACGTCATGCAACTCGTTCGTAATAACTACAGCCGGCAACTCGTACGCGATGCCAGGGATGCGTACCACCGTATCGAACTGTGCCACAGGGTACCCCAACAGCACCGATATTCCTGACATGCCCTCGTTACCGATCAGACCTAACTCCATTGTGCCGCCATTGCTGAGCGTATTCGTGAGCGACAGCACCGCCGTCGTTGGGAAATAGATGCGCCCGAGTGGCTCCCCTGCCCAGTGGAGAGTCTGTCTTTCGCTTAGATCAACCCGTCGAATCCATCGTCGCAGTCGCTCGAAATCCTCAGGCGATAATGTCGCCAGGAATCGATTGCTGACACATGCGGTCCACGTCTGGAGTCCGATCATACTGCCACGTCCTTTTGGCTTCTTGCCACTCACGGGCGTATCAAATGGTATCCGGCGCGAGCGCAAAGACGCCTGCTGGCGTCAGGCCGGATTGAGTATGCGCGACGGCCTGTCTGGCCCCACATTTCTTCACCAATGTATACGCCGCCTGGCCAGAGGCGTATCGGCATCACCCGTATTCTGAAGTAGGTTTTCTCCGTAGCGAGATACCACACGACCTACGGAAATTCGCACAGGGCACTACGGGCAGGGCGGCGCACGTGCGCCGCCCGCACTGGGGGTGAGGAGACGCTCTCACGCGCTCAACCGGCCAGGGGGATGATGCCACACTGGATTGCACGGCGCACGAGCTCGGTCTGCGACTTGAGGCCAAGCTTGCGGAGGAGATTCGTGCGGTGAGTCTCGGCAGTACGCGGGCTAATGACAAGCCGATCGGCTATCTCGGCGTTGGTAGCGCCTTGCGCGGCAAGCTGAAACACCTCGCGCTCGCGTGGCGACAAGATCTCGTAGCGGTCGACCGGCCGCGCCGCTTCGCTCGCATGGAGGACGTACGCGTCTATGGCTCGGTCGGAGAGAGGAGGGCTGAGGTACCGACGCCCTTCGAGCGCCTCGCGCAAGCCATAGGCGAGCGTCGTCATGCTCGTTCCCTTGAGCACGTAGCCGGCGGCGCCTGCCCGCAAAGCTTCGAGCACGTGTGCCTCGTCGTCGTGCATCGAGAGGATCAGCACACGAGTGCGTGGAGCGATCTGAAGTATTCGGCGCGTAACGTCAAGTCCGTTGAGCTCTGGGAGCATCAGGTCCACTACCGCAAGATCCGGCTTCAAACGCTCTACGAGTTCGATTGCCGTGCGCCCGTCTCCAGCCTCGCCGATCATCGTGAACCCCGGCTCTACTTCCAGCAATGCGCGAAGTCCCTGCCGGACGATGGGGTGATCGTCGAACACCGCTACTGTCGCGTTCACCATGACAATACATCTCCGTATCAGACCTGTGAGTGACACGCTCCTCGGCTATGGTATCGTGGCGCATGGTCGGTTAGGTTGGATGGGCATACGACAACGGCAGCTCGGCGACGATCGTGGTTCCCGCTCCAGGCAACGAGGTGATGGACAGGGTTCCACCCAACAACTCGACACGCTCGCGCATGCTGGTGAGTCCGATCGAAGTGCTTTCGGCGAGGGCAGCATCTGCGTGGAAGCCGCGACCCTGATCCGCAATGACAATCGTCAGCGCATCCGCAGTCGCCACCATCCGCAGTGAGGCGAGCTGGACATCAGCATGGCGCGCCACATTGGTGAGCGCTTCCTGGACGAGACGATAGACGCCAATCTCGACCTCTGGGGCCAGCCGGTGATCAAGCCCAGAGTGGCTAAACTCTACGCGTATGCCCGTCTGCTCTGTATACCGATTGATATACCACAGGAGTGCGGACAATAAGCCGATATTGTCCAGGATGGCGGGGCGCAGCTCAAGCGCAAGCTCCCGGACCTGCGTCAGCATGTCTTCGATGGCCTTATCGATCGCGGCCATCCCTGGCGGTGAACTCAATGTGCCTTGTCGCTCGGCCATCTCAATCATCATCTTTACTCCGGTGAGCGCCTGGCCGATCTCGTCGTGTAGCTCGCGAGCGATGCGACGGCGCTCGCTCTCTTGGATGTCTAACATTCGTTGCGACATCAGACGCAGTGAGCGGTTGGCCTTGCTGAGCGCGCTGGTTCGCTCCGCGACTCGTCGTTCGAGCTCCTCCTCCGCCATCTTCCGCTCGTGAATATCTGAAGCTGCGCCAATCCATTCGCGCACGACGCCAGACTCATCACGCACTGGCGCGACCCGGCTCAGGATCCAACGATAGGCTCCATCGGGGGTTCGCAGGCGATACTCCACCTCGATGGGTTCTACACTGCTCAACGCGCGCACCCATGCCTCGGCCACTCTCGGCATGTCATCAGGATGCAATGATTCGAGCCATCTATGATTTTCCAGATAGTGATCGCCCGTCACACCCGTGACAGCCTCCCACTGCGGAATGCGTCCTATGACATTGCCTTGGGGATCGTTTGTCCACACGATAAGAGCGCTTGTCTCGACGAGGGCCCGGTAGCGCCGCTCGCTCTCGCGCAGCGCATGCTCGAGCGCCCGCTGTTCGGTCACTTCGCGGAGCAGTACGACCGCGCCGGTAATGCCTCCATTGGAGCCGCGCACAGGGCTGCCAGTCACGAGGAAATCATGGTCAATGCCGTCGGTCCCGCGCACCCGAATGTCGGTTGCATCCGCGTCTGTGAGCGTCTCACCTCGCAACACGCGACCTGCGGGCCACACGGGCTGTGGCAGCGGCTCCCCTCTGGCGTCACGCAGTTCAGCCGTCTTCCAGCGTTCCTGAGTCGGCGCCCCGCGCTTGTCGCCGGCCCCCGTGAGTGCCGCGATTCTGTCAGCCTCCGCATTCTGCAGGATCCAGCGACCTTCCGCATCCATTAGGATGATCGCCTCGGGGATGGCGGTGAATGTCGCTTCCAGCCGTTGCGCGCGCTCGGCCAATTCGCGCTCCAGCCGACGCTGGTAGGTGACGTCCCGTGTGATGCAGACGGCGGCACGAATCTGTCCCTCCTCGTCCACCACTGGTCCTCCCGTCACGCTGAAATATCTACGTTCGCCGTTCAGCATCAAGCGGGTCAACTCAAGCGCATTCCGGCCGTTGAACGATTCGCCCCGGAAGATGCGTATATACGGCAACTCGTCCTCAGATATCGGCACTCCTCTTCCGTCAAGCAGCGGCGCCTGTTGTGCCCGTCCGCGAACCGTGTCAGCCGGTCGCTGTGTGACGCGCACCAACGCTTCACGTTGGGCAGCATTTTCGTGGATCGTATGCCCGTCGGCGTCGAACACGCCCATAGTGTCCGTCACCGCCTCGAAGATCGCCTCGAGCTCGCGTGCGCGCAAAATAGCCTCAGTCCGCATCGACGCGATCTCGAGCCGTGCCGCGACACGGCTGAGCAGCTCGCGCGCCGAAAAGGGCTTGATGAGGTAGTCATCGGCTCCGGCTTCTAAACCTTCGACCGTCGCCTCCTCACCCGCGCGTGCCGACAGGAGAATCACCGGGATTGAGTGGGTGCGCGGGTCCGCGCGCAGCGAGCGCAACATGCCGAAGCCGTCCAGCACGGGCATCATCACGTCGGCGAGCACCAGTGCGGGTGTTTGCCGTCGAACCGCATCGAGTGCGTCTGCCCCGGTGGAAACCGCTTCCACTGTATAGCGGGCCGACAGCAGCCGCGTCAGATATTCGCGCATGTCGGCGTTATCGTCGGCCACGACAATCCGTGTGGTCTGCACGGCAGCAGTGGCTTTGGATACATCCAGGGGATGTGCAACTGCGTCTCGTACCTGCCCAAGCGTCTCGCCTGTGATGTCTTCGCTACCGACGGCCTCGGGCATCCAGCTTTCCGCTTCACTCACATAGGGCGCCGCTCCCATGGCCGTCGAGGCGAGTGCCGCACGTGTATCCGGCCCCGTTTGGATGCGGTCGTTTGTGAGGTGACCGGCGCCAGCGGGGAGCCGGACGACCACCGTCGTCCCTTGACCTTCCACGCTCTCGATTGAGATTGTGCCGCCGTATAATTGGACAAGCTCCCTGACCAACGACAGGCCGATACCGCTGCCCTCAAATGTCCGCGCTTGTGTCACCTCGACGCGGTAAAAACGCTCGAATACGTGGGGCAAGTCGGACGACGGGATGCCCACTCCGGTATCGCGCACCACCAACTCGGCCTGACGCCCGCCGTCAATCGCCCGCAGCATCACCGTGATCGACCCAGAGAAGGTGAACTTGAAAGCGTTGGAGAGGAGGTTGAGCACGACCTTCTCCCACATATCCCGGTCGACATACAGTGGTTCCTTCAGCTCAGCCAGCGGTGGGCAATCGACGATAAGCTCCAGTCCGCCCCGTTCCACGAGCGAACGAAAGTTGCTCGCCAGCTCAGTGGTATAGGCGGCGAGATCCGTCTGCTGGTACGATGCCTGGACGCGCCCGGCCTCGATGCGGGAGAAGTCGAGCAGGGTGTTGACCAGCTTGAGCAGCCGCACGCCGTTGCGCTGTATGAGTTCGAGTTGCGCCCGCGTTTCCGAGGTGTGCTGATAGGTTGTGAGCAGGTCCTGAAGTGGCCCAAGCATGAGTGTGAGGGTGGTGCGGAACTCGTGCGAGACATTGCTGAAGAAGGCGGTTTTGGCTCGATCGATCTCTGCGAGCGCTTCAGCGCGGCGTTGCTCCTCCGCAAGTGTGTGTGCGGCTGCGAGTGCCATTCTCACGTGGCCTCGGATCAGCTCGTAGAACTCACGATATTCGTCATCGAGTTGCAGGTGCGGACTGATGCCCACCACCAGGAGCGCGGTGGGATGCTCTTGCCCTGGTTCGGCGAGCGGCAACGTCAGCGCGCTCGTCGCGGCGACGTCAGGCCGTGCTCGCTGCTCGACGTGCTCCCAGCTGATGCCTGTGATCAAGACGTCGCGCATGTCTCGGGTCGCCTTCGCGAGCGACCATGGGTCCCGAGAGCGCCGCACCCGCCGCTCTCCTCGTAGAAGGCGCACACTCTGAGGACTGAGCGGCCCACCCGGGGTGATGCCAGACGTGCTGACAAGCGTGGCCAGATTGAGCGCCATGTCGACTCGATAGAGCAACACGAACGGAATGTCGGCCGTGTCCGCCGTCAACGTTTCTGTTACCTGGTTGCAGACCTCTGCGGTGGAGTTACGACCCAGCAGAGCAGCCGCCATGTCGCGGGCCACACGCGCTCTCCGCTCGCTGAGAATCCGGCGGGTCGTCTCCGTCACCGGGCAGAAGATGCCGACAACCGTGCCAGATTCGTCGTATATCGGACTGTATGACCAATTGAAGTACGCCTCTTCAACGTGCCCGTCTCGCTGCATTGGAAGCATCTGATCGTCGGACCATGTGGCTACACCTGAATGCATCACGCCATCCAGCATCGGTCCGACGATGTCCCAAATTTCTGCCCACACCTCGCGACCCGGCGTTCCCAACGCGGTGAGATCCTTGATTGGCCCGAGGATCGCACCGTAGGCGTCATTGTAGAGCAAGCGTAAGTCTGGCCCGCAGAACAAAACAATGGGGAAGCGAGACGTGAGGCAGATGTTGAGCGCCGCGCGCAGCGCCAGCGGCCACACTTCCGCCGCACCAAGCGGTGTCTGTGACCAGTCCATAGCCCGCATACGCGTGGCCATGTCTCCGCTGCCGGGAAACAGATGTACAGCGTCTTGCTGGAGTGTCCCAGTTGATGCATCACCATCGCCTGCGCAGACAGGGCACATCTATGCCTCCTTGCTCGGCGGCGAGCGAGCCTGAGCCATACGCGGCGCCGAACACGACCTGGTCGGTGATGCCCGCAGTGCGTACTTCTCAGCACTGAAGTCGGGCGACGGTGGGCATTACGAGTCTCTCTGCGGCAGCGCGGTATCATCTCGCCTCAAGACACAATGCGGGGCCGCAAGCACTGTGCCATTCTCGTCGCATCGCCACAGGAGAAGGTGTGGCTGTAGTGGGTCATGCACTTGTGGCCAGAGCGGGAAGAGGGATGTGCCCGACATGAGCAGGTTCGTTACGCCACAGCGAGGTTGCGGAGCGAGACGATCGAGCGGCGTATCTCGAACGCAATCAGTTCGGCGGCGGCATCAACCGGCTCAACTGCTTGCGCCAAATCGCTATGCCTCGTACAGCGCGCAGACCTGCCGATGTCGCGTCTGCGCGCGACCGGCCGCCGGTGATCAAGTGCCCGCGGTCACGGCTCTCAGCTCGTCGAATGACGCTCGGATGAGGTCCGGCAAGTCTCGCTGGTTGGCTTCGCTGACCCAGCGCTCGAACGCGACCTTAAAGACCGCGATTCCTGTCTCGGCAGTGAGACTCGCGACCGGATCTTGAATCCCGCGCTCTCGTAACGCCGTAGCGAGCGCCGAGGCGAGAGTAGCGAGCTTGATCAGCTCGCGCTCGCGAAGCTCTGTGTTCGAGGCTATGACGGTCTGGCGCAACCGGGCGTATTCGCGCCGCTGTCGGAGGAGGACGCCAGCGGCTTCGAGGGCAGCGGATATCGTCTCTATCGGTGCCGCGGAGTCAGGAGCGCTGGCAACCGTCTTCACGAGGAGCTCTCGCAGTGCGCCCGAGCCTCCGAATAGCACTTCGCGCTTGTCGGTGAAATGCCGGAAGAACGTTCGCTCCGTGAGTCCCGCCTGCCTGGCGATCTCCGCCACCGTCGTCTGTTCATATCCGCGCTCGACGAACAACTGCAGTGCCGCCTGCTCAAGCCGCTCGTGC
This sequence comes from uncultured Ktedonobacterales bacterium, assembly GCA_964427535.1. GTDB lineage: Bacteria > Chloroflexota > Ktedonobacteria > Ktedonobacterales > JADMIN01 > CAYRVF01. Next base: position 43,066 of record CAYRVF010000011.1, on the reverse strand, counting down.
GCATCTGATTGCCATCGACTCATACCTCAATTATACACGAGAACTCCTCTTGACGACAGTGACTGACATCAGATACGATTGCTATGTCAGTGACTGACATCACTCTCTCGATCTGCTGGTCCTGTTGCCAGGATCGTCCTTTGCCTGGAGGTATTGCATGCGCGTATTTGTCACCGGCGCGTCCGGCTGGATCGGCTCCGCAGTCGTTCCCGAGCTTATTGGCGCTGGCCATCACGTCGTCGGACTCGCTCGCTCGGATACCTCAGCGGCCGCCCTCACTGCCGCTGGCGCGGAGGTGCAGCGCGGCACGATTGATGATCTCAACGTTCTGCGGAGTGCAGCCGCCGCCTCGGATGGCGTGATCCACCTCGCGTTCAAGCACGACATCGCCTTCACAGGGGATTTTCAGGGCGCTGCCGATGCCGATCGTTTCGCGGTCGAGACATTCGGCGAGGTGCTTGCGGGGAGCAATCGACCGTTCGTCATCGCCTCTGGCGTGCTCGGGCTCGTGCCGGGGCGTGTGGTGACCGAACGGGATGGGCGTGGTCCCGCCTCGGAGTCGGCGCATCTGAGCGGCGGGCCGCAGACGCGGCAGGGCACGGCGCAACTGACGCTCTCCCTCGCTGCCCGGGGCATCCGCTCGTCCGTTCTGCGCCTCCCCCCGACGGTGCACGGCGACGGCGATAACGGCTTCATGGCGGCCCTCGTCGGCATCGCCCGCAGAAAAGGCGTCTCGGGCTACATCGACGACGGGTCCAACCGCTGGCCCGCTGTACACCGGCTCGATGCCGCGCACCTCTTCCGCCTGGCTGTGGAGAAGGCCCCAGCCGGATCGGTGCTGCACGCGGTCGGTGATGAGGGCGTGCCTATCCGCGCCGTGGCCGAGGTAATCGGACGGCATCTCGAACTCCCGGTGGTCGCCGTCTCTCCCGCAGACGCAGGCGAGCATTTTGGCTGGATGGCCGGCTTCATCGGACTCGACAGTCCGGCCTCGAGCGCACTGACCCGCGAACTCATGGGATGGCAGCCGACCCATTTGGGGCTCATCGACGATCTCGAACAGGGCCACTACTTCAACACCCCATTCGCGTAGTGAGGCCACGTCACCGTGGGCCCGAGGCCGCAGGAAGCAGCACACGCGAGCGTACACCAGCGTGTTGCGGAGAGTGTTGCCCAAAGTATGGACTTGCGAGCCCACGGCTGCGCTTAGATGTATTCTGAGGATGGTGAAGAAGACGAGCCCGCGGCTCGCCTTCGCTGCTGCTGAAGAATGCCGTCTTACGCGGCACGCTAGCGCGCGGCGACACTGGCATGACGCATGGGTCGACTTGTCATGGCGTTGACCACATCGTCATCGCGGGCACGTGCAATCATATCCAGGAGGGGCAGATAGAGGTGCGGAGGACAAATGCGGCGGCCGGTTTCCCAAGCCCGCACGAGTGCCCCACTACAGCCGATGCTGTCAGCCAGCGCGGCTGTCGACAGGCCGGTAGTCCGCCGCATCCGCCGGATCGTCGCGCCGCCAAGTACGATCCCGTCGAGACCCATCGCCCGGATTGCCTGCTCCCCCTGGCGTGCCCTGTCGCGTGGCGCGGTCTGTGTGGAGGGCATCGTTCCGTCGTCCATGCTGACTAGAGCGGCAGGCGTGGCGCTAACATACTGAGCCGAGTGATCCACGTCTTGCGTATGCAACTGGTGGTGCCTCATCATCGTGCTCCTCTCCTTTTGGATGCGTCACATTTTGCGTCTTCGTCTCCTATTTACGCCGCATGGGGCAGAGCGTGCGTGTGTCGCAATTGAGACGGTGACATGTGCTCGTGCGTGTGCCCACGTTCGTGTCGGTGCCCTCTCGTATGCACACTCACCAGCCGAACCGCATCTCCACCACGCCGCTCGGTGGCTATTGGCACAGGACGCATGGGCGCTTGCTCAAGTGGTACCTCGACCAACCAGCCAGAGGCCAGCGTCTGCCCACAGATGGCGCAGGCGACGATCCCAGCGGTGAAATACTTCACACCACAGAACATGCAGTGAAACGTCACCATTTGAGGTCTCCTTCCTTCACAATAGATACAGTCGCACAGCTCTCATCGGAGCAACCCAACGCCCATGCCCATGGTCGCGTTACGGCTCGAACTTGTAGCCGTAGCTCCAGACGGTGCGCAGATGGCGTGGATTGGCTGGATCGGCCTCCACCTTCTTGCGCAAGCGCGACATATGCACCGTCACCGTGCTCACGTCGCCGGTGTAGGCATAGTGCCAGACCCGTTCGAGCAGCTGCTGGCGGGTGAAGACCTGGCGCGGATGCGACGCGAGGAAGTAGAGCAGGTCAAACTCGTTGGCGCTCAACTCGATCGCGCCGCCGCCGCGCTGCACACTGCGTAGCTGCGGCCGAATCACCAACTCCTCGAAGCGCAGGTCCCCCTCCAGCGCCGGCTGCGCCTCTTCCCGCGCCTCGACCCGCCGCAGGAGGCCCTGGATGCGCAAGAGCAGCTCGCGGGGGCGCACGGGGTTGGTGACGTAGTCATCCGAGCCGGCGCTGAGCCCGGCCACGCGATCCACATCGTCGCTCAGGGCACTGACCATGATGATGGGCAGATTGCTCGCGGTATGCACGCGGCGCGCGACTTCCAGCCCGTCGATGGCGGGCATCTTCACGTCCAGGAGCACGAGATCGGGCAGCACGCGGGCGATGGCTGCCAGCGCCTGACGGCCGTCGGCGGCCTGCTCCACCTGATAGCCCTCCTGCTCTAACCACTCGGCGAGCAGGCCCCGCGCCAATTCGTCGTCGTCAGCGATGAGAATGCGCCGCGTGCGATTCGTCCGTACGTCTCCAACTGCTGGCGCCATACTCTGATGCGTCCTAATCACTGAAGTCCCTCACTTGTTTGTGGCCGGTGCGCGCTGTCGCTTCGTGATGCGTACAACCCCGGCGACGTATCCTTCGCACCGCGTTCTGTCTCTCGGCATGCGCTCCTATGCGTCTTGCTCAACGGGCAGCAGTGGCAGCGTAAACCAGAATGTAGCGCCCTCCTCCGGAAGGCTCTCGACTCCCACCTGGCCGCCGTGCCGCTGAACGATCTCGCGCGATGTAGAGGCCGAGGCCGAGTCCTGAGCTGGTGGTACTGTGCGCCCGCGCGCCGGGGACCTGATAGAACCGTTCCCATACGCGTGTGACCTCCTCCTGTTCCAAGCCTGGCCCGAAATCGCGTACCGACACGCGCGTGGCGACCGGGTGAACCTCGACCCGCACCTCGACCGGGCGATCCTTCGGTGAATACTTCAGGGCGTTTGTGAGATAGTTGGTGACCACCTGTGTCACCCGTGTGTGATCGGCAAACACCACAATGGACTGGTCTGGCACATCGAGATGGAGCAGTCGCTTAGGCGAGGCGATGCGCTGGGCAGCAACGACATAGGCGACAATCTGTCCCAGGTCGCATACCTCAGGGCGCACGGTGAGCTCGGCGGACTGGATACGCCAAGCATCCACCAGATCGTCCGCGAGCCGTTCTTCGATATCGACACCCCGAGTCGCCAGCGCCAGCAGTTCGTAAATCCTGGCGCGGGTGTTCTCCACGTCGACGGCGTCGGGAGACGACATGGCGAGGTGGTCGACCTTGGCTCCGATCAGTTGCAAACAGCCCAAAATCGTCGTCAGAGGTGTCTTGAGTTCATGGCTGGCGAGATTGAGCGCGTAGTCCATCTGCTCAAGTGCCTCATTCAACGCTCTCGGACCGCGTTTGCTCGGTGCACTGGTCGTCCGTTGCGACTTCGGCGTGCTCACGGTGCTCTGTGGCAGCAGGTGCAAGCGAGCGTGCGATGTGTGACGCTGTGTCTCAGTCGCAACAGTTGGCCACTCGCCGTTTCCGAACTTATCTCGCACCTGCATCGTCTTCCTCCACTTCACGTTGCCGGATCTCGGGGCTGATGGGCGAGAATGGATATCCCTGCGTGTGCCTCGACTCTGGCGCGTTCGTCCGTGCGTTCGTGGCGCTTCGGCGCTCGTCTGTGATCACCTGAGCCGATTCGGGGCAACCGCTGCGATGGGAGGACACGTCCATGTGTCCGGTGTCCATGATGTGAGCATATGCTGGCGAATCGGCGCCAACACCCTCCAAATGTGCAATTCCCGCCGGGCACGCGGAATGTGGCGTGGACCATTAAGATGTACAGCCTTGCCCCATACAGTGGACAAAGTCTGACCCACTTAACCGCCGCACCTAGTCATGTTTGAAGTAGATGCAACAGAAGCTGTAATGGGCGATATCTCTTAGCCAGTGGAAATAGGGGCTGCCACCACCTGCCCCTCACGTCTGAGAATCGGCCTAGCTGTCCGCGCTTGCAAACGAGTGTTCTTGAAAACGACTGTTAATGGAGAACGCCGACGACATATCGGTGGCGCCCATGGATTCAGCAAGGGCCTGGGCGTAATACAGATGCAGTGTTCTATCAGCGCCGAGGACGGGGCGCTAACTTGATGTCTATGTACCTGTGGGTGCGATCGGATTGTCATCGCTTTGACACACTTCGGTAAGATGTACCATCTACAATCAAGCCATCCGAAGGTCTGGCTTGGGGGAGGCCGACCTGTACGCTCTAGCATTTTGGGGCGTGTAGCTCGACCATTCTTGCGCGGGACTGTGCCGTCTGGAAGCAGTGTCATGTGGTGGACGGATGTTCTGGTACGCAGTGCAGTGATATCAGGATTAGTGGCCGGTGAGTATGCGTGTATACCTGCTGGTAATGTTCCGTATCCTCGTGGTCGTAGCGGTTGCAACGGTGCTCTTACGCACTGCTCCTGTATCGCGTGATCCAGTGTCGCGTCATCCAGCCCAGCCGAGCAGCAAACCGATATTGGCTGGTTGGACCACGCGGGGGGTGGACATTCATTCGCCGACGGGTACGCCATTTGTGATAGCAGGTGTCAGTTGGTATGGGGCCGAGACGCCCCAGGCGGTCGTGTTCGGACTGGATAGGCGGGATTATACAGACATCCTCAGAGAGACCAAGGCCTATCACTTCAACGCGGTGCGCATTCCGTTCTCCAACGAGATGTGGGAGACCAACTCCACGGTCGATCTATAGCCGACACGGGCATGTCCTTCCTGCCGTGGCAAGCGGGCACGCGATATTCTCGCGCTGATCATCAACTAGGCTGGCTCCATCGGCCTGCACGTCATTCTGGATGACCATCGATCTGAATCCGGCACCTCAACTGACGAGAACGGGCTGCGGTACACCGCCGACAACACACACGCATATTCAGAACAGTCGTGGATCAGCGACTGGATCGACGTTCAGCGGTGGGTAAACGGCGTGGGGTCGAGACGGCGACTTGGCACTGGGCCTGTCGTGGGAATCGTTGTCACCGGTTCGTGGTTCACGTCAATGGATCGCGCAGCCGTACCCGCCCAACAGGGCGAACGGCTGCGGCCGAGCGGCAGGGGCACCCCCGCCGCACGTATCCTGAGCGATGTGGTATCGCTGGCGGGGTACCCGCGTGGCGTGGTGGTCGGCCTTGTGGGAATCCTCCTGACGCTTGTCGTAGCCCTTATGTGGCGACTTCGGCGGAAACAGACACTCGTGACCGAGAGGGACGAGCGTGAGACGCCCGCTGGCGACACGAGCGTCGCGACTGCCGCCGCCAAAAGCGAAGTACGTGTGGCGACGGTGCAGCCACAGGAGGACGTCACCAGCGGCGATCTCTATCCAGTTGCCGCGAGCCTGACCATCGCGGGCCAGCGACTCAAGGGCATCAACCAGGACAACATACTCGTCTGGAACGGAACGATTGGGGGGTCGCTGCGCTCGAAACCGTACGGTCTGTTCGTCGTGGCGGACGGCATGAGGGGACCGGCGGAAGGTGCCGAATCTAGTCGCCGCGTGGTCGAAGTGATCGGCACGCACGTCACATCGATGCTCAATTCTCGCGCGCAGCCAGCGGGGCCCGCGTGGTACGGCCAGTGCCTCGCGCATGCGATTGAGTTGGCCCACGATGAGGTCCGCACATGGGGCGCCGAACATCAGGTGAACTCTGGCGCGACCGCAACCGCTGTGCTGGTCGCTGACGGTGCGGCTTACGTCGCCAATGTCGGCGACAGCCGGACGTATCTGTTCGATCCGGCCGCCGGACTTCGACAACTAACGGTAGACCATTCCGTCATCTCCACGCTGATCGCGAACGGGCTACTCGAGCCAGAGGCCATCTATAGCCACCCACGGAGGCATCTGATCTATCGTGGCCTTGGCGGACCACAGGCGTCTGTGCGGGTAGATCTCCTCACTGCCATTGTGCGTCCGGGCGAACAATTGCTCCTCTGTTCGGATGGCCTTTGGCAGGAAGTGCGTGACGCCGAGATCGAGGCCATCCTCCGCTGGACAACAAGTCCGCGGCAGGCGGCAGAGCAGCTCATGAGCCGTGCGACGCAGCATGGAGGGTGGGATGACATGAGTGTAGTTGTCGTTGAGATAGAGCACCGGGGGAAACATCCGCAAACTACAGCGGATGCAAGTGCCGCGGCGACGGCCGAGCGGGAAGATCTGGCGAGTTACACCTCGCGTGCTACGCGTGATTTCCTATAGCCTGGATCCTGTGCGACTCGAGAGACGTCGCTCCGCTATTCACGAGCCGAGATCTTCCAGCAAGGTATTCGACGGAACGAAGAAGGTCGTGCCGGTGACGGCGGTTGAGAAGTCGAGGATGCGATCGTATTCACCAGCTGGATCGCCAACGAACATGTTGCGGATCATCCGCTCGATGACTGCCAGATCGCGTGCATAGCCGATGAAATACGTGCCGAACTCGCCCCGCCCAGGCCGGCCGAAAGGCATGTTGTCGCGCAGAATGTCGTGCTCGGTCCCGTCGGCGTCGACGATGGTGTTGAGGCTGCGGTGCGACTTTGGTCCGTCCGCGTCGTCGCGCTCGACGTTCTCGACTTTCGTGCGGCCGATGACGGCTTCTTGCTCCGAGACGGAGAGGGCGCCCCAGGCGGTCAGGTCGTGGAGATATTTCTGCACCACGACATAGGAGCCGTCCGCGAACTCGGGGTCCTCCTCGCCGATGAGGGACGCCTCGTAGAGTGCATTGCCGGTTGGGTTCTCTGTGCCATCCACGAAGCCGAGCAGATCGCGGTCATCGAAATAGCGGAACCCTTGCACTTCGTCTACCACGGCCACGGCGTCGCCGAGCGCGTTCAGGATGAGACGTTCGAGCTCGAAACAGAGGTCGCCGCGATCGGCGCGGATGTGGAAGAGCAGGTCACCCGGCGTCGACACAGCGGTATGCGCGGCCCCGCGAACCTCTGGGAACGGGTGCAATTTGGACGGCCGGTGGGTCCGACCGAGGCGATCCCAGGCGTCGCTGCCAATGCCGACGTTGCATGAGAGATGGCCGTTCAAGTCGCGAAATCCGACTGCCCGCACGAGGCCGCCGATGTCCGAGATAACTGATCGGGTGCGCTCCAGCGGTTCGTCGCCCTGCGCGATGATGACCACCAGAAAGATGGCCGCACGCGAGAGCGGCGCATCGACGCTCTGTGGCTCGATCGTCACGCGATCCCGAGACGCCTGCGCCATGACAGCGAGTCTCCCTCCCGTCTGTGCGACGCGGCCGACCTGGCGAATCAGGAGCCGCGACACCCTGACAGAAACATTCTAACGGGAATGTCAGGCGGGCGCTAGTCGCGCGCTTCAACGATGTCGTGTAGGCCACGCTATTTGCGCGGCGCACGAGGGTTACGAGCCGATGGTTCTGTTCGGAAGAAGACAGACAGGCACGGAAAATACGTAGAGACTCTTTAGATATGCCACCGAGACAACACGAAGCAGAATCGCGCAGGCAGCAGGGACATACTCTGCCGGAGGGATCACATGGCAGATGAGAATCGCGTATTCGACGCGGACAACTTCTCAGAGCACGTCGAAACGCAAGACGGCTATTTCGCGAGCCTCTACGTCGCGGCGGGTCAGGTCGCGCGAACTGCGGCAGAGGCTTCGGACCAAGGGTGGGAGCTGCTGGCCGTGACGCCGTATCACCTCAGGAATGGGGTCACCGAGAGCGAAGTCGAGGCGTACATGGTGCTCCTCTGGAGAGAAAAGTAGCCCGCAAGGAGCGGGCTACCGTTGTGTGACGTTGGCTTGGGCGAGGTCCAGCATGCCGTGGAGGTGCGCTGCCGCGCGCTCGATGTCGTAGTAGTGATACTGTCCGGCTCGCGACTCGGCGGAGAGCACTCCACAGCGATGTACCTTGGTGAAATCGCCGTAGGGGAATGTGTAGTGCGCTTTGGTGTTCTCGCGTTCGTCAGGGTCGATGCCGAGAAACCACTTTCCATACTCCGCAAAGCCGTGTTCCGCAATGAACCGGCTTTCCTGCTCAGCCGAGGGCTGATGTTCGCTCCACATGTCCCTCTCGTCAGCGACAAACCGTCCCTCCTCCACAAGCTGCTTTGCATGCTCGAACGCCCGTTGATTGAGTATCGACGACATGGAATTCTCTCCTCGCCTTGTAGGCATTGGCGCCGGCCCGCAGTGCGGTAGTAAGGCCGATATGGAACAGTGTAGGACTACCGGTCCTCGCACGTTCGTTCGCTGGAGAACAGAAATGACCGGACCAACAAGCCTACACTCGAAAAGTAGACCGGTCGGGCAATGCCCACAGACCGGCCAGGCGTGTAACCCGCGTTACGCAATCTGAGCCACCAGGCTCTCAGGAGGAATGCACAAGTGTCCACAGCGGCAAAACCGAGGACCGACGAAGAAATTCAGCGTGACGTGCTCGAAGAGTTGAAATGGGACGCTCGCGTCCAGCCCAACGAGATTGGGGTCGTCGTCAAGGATGGGGTCGTCACCCTCACTGGCTGGGTGGATAGCTATACCAAGAAGTGGGCCGCAGAAGACGCCGCGCTTCGGGTACGAGGGGTAAAGGCTGTAGCCAATGACATCGAGGTGCGCCTTCCTGGTTCATCCGAGCGCACCGATGCCGATATCGCCGCAGCGGTCAGCCGGGCACTGGAGTGGGATGCGCTCGTGCCAGCCGACAAGATCAAAGTGACCGTCTCCAGAGGCTGGGTGACACTCGAGGGTGAGGTGGACTGGGAGTTTCAGAAGGAAGACGCCGAGCGCGTCGTGCGCCGCCTGACCGGCGTACGCGGAGTGACCAACCTGATCATGGTGCGCCCCCGTATCACGCCGACGCCCCAAGATCTCAAACACAAGATTGAGGATGCGTTAGTGCGGCACGCCGAGCTCGATGCCCACCGCATAAATGTTGAGGTACAAGGCGGCAAAGTGATCCTCACCGGGTCCGTACGCTCCTGGGCGGAGCGGCAAGAGGCGGAGCGGGTCGCCTGGTCGTCCCCTGGTGTCACAGAGGTCGATAATCGTATTACGATTAACCCCGTCTAGTAACCCAGTCTAGTCGCGCGTATACGCCGCGCACGATCGCACCTCACAGGAGCGCTTCCAGTCCGCGCCTGATGAGGTTATGCGCGTCCCCGTGATCCAGCCCCGTCAAGGAGGACGCGCAGTCAAGCCGGATGCTGTGAGCAAGCAGTTCGAGGCAGAACGATTGACGCGACTAGGCCAGGCGTGGTCGAGTTCCACATCAGGCGGAGATCACGGGCACCTGATGGGTAGGCGCGGCGGTGAAGATACGTACAGCGTTGAGCCGCCGCGCCTGCCTTCGTCGTTGAGGCCTTCAGAGCCCGTTCAGTCCGCCGTAGATATCCCATTACGCCACGTCGTCCTGCATGTGCGCTGCCCGGCTGGGGCGCCAGAAGCGCCTATTTCTCCAACACGTACGGCAGATCAACGATCACGAGCGGACTACGCTCGTGCGCCAATTCGCGCCGCAATCGCGAAGCTACACCGCGTTGGAGTGGCATCTCCCACCACGATGGATGGGCTTCTCGCGGGAGCACGACGGCCCCTCGCTTGCCCGCGAAGTCATGCGTGAGCTGCCAGTCGAGAAAATGAGCGAGCGGCAGTACGACCGTGCGATACGGCGAGACCAGCGCTTCCGCTCGCGTGTCATGCGGCAGTGTCGCGCCATTGGCCTCCACATAGTGCGCCCAGCTCGCGCGGAAGTCGTCAGCTTCCTTCTGCTCTTCGACCACCTTGACGATGCGGATGTCTAGCGCGATTCGCGCGGCGAAGGCCAGTTCCTCGGAGAGGACTTCCGCCCATTGCTGCGTCTCGGTGTTCGCCGCGTCGTCGCCTGACGGATGCGCCGCAGTGTGACTTTTACCTGCCTGGCGGCGCAGAACTGAGAGGGGAATAGTTCTGTGGGAAAGGATGGGAACGAACACGATGTCAGCGGTCGGTGGTGCGGCCTCGGGAAGTAGCAGGCGTCTCGGGCGCTGGTAATAGGCGCGAATACGGAGAAAGACGATCACCAGCAGCGGGACGAGGACCACGACCGCCCAGGCGCCGCGGTCGAATTTGGTGAAGGCGATGATGCCCGTGACCACTCCTGTAGCGGCCGCGCCGACACCGTTTGCGATCAGACGCCCCTGCCAGCCGGCCTCCTGCCGTCGTCGCATCCAGTGGATTACCATCCCTGACTGTGACAAGGTGAACGCCGTGAATACGCCCAGTGCATACAAGTTGATGAGCGCCACGACGTTGCCGCGAAAAATGGCCAGCACAACCGCACTCACAATGCCCAGGAAACCGATGCCCATACTGAATGCGAGCCGCTCTCCCCGATAGGCAAAGAGGGCGGGCAGAAAGCCGTCACGCGACAGGATCGCCGAGAGGCGCGGAAAGTCGGCGAAGGACGTGTTGGCCGCGAACACCAGAATCAGCAGAGTCGCGGTCTGCACCGCATAGAAGAGCCAGGCAAAGGCGCCCGATGAGAACGCGAAGCGCGCGATCTGCGAGGTCACGGTGGGGTCGCCTGAGGGGTAGGGCACCGCACCGACGCGCCACGCCAGGTAGGTGGTGCCCAGAAAAAAAGTAACGAGCAGCGCGATCATAACGACGAGCGTCCTCGCGGCGTTGCTCGACTGGCGCGCCGGCGTGTCGCCTTCAAAGGCGGGAACGCCGTTCGAGATTGCCTCGACCCCGGTCATGGCTGAGCAGCCCGATGCGAAGGCCGTCAGCACCAGCAAGGGCGTGAGCGCCTGAGTTGCGGAGAGTGGGATGGGTGGGCTCGCGGCAGCGGTGAGTCCGCCCCCAGTGAGCCCGCGCAAGACGCCCACCACCAGGGTGAGGCCGAAGCTGACCAGGAAGAAATAGGTGGGGATGGCAAAGACGGTGCCCGAGGTCCGCAGGCCCCGCAGATTGATGAGCGTGATGAACACGATCGCGCCCAACTCGATCGCGAGCTTGCCCGTTGAGAACGTGGGGAAGGCCGAGGCGATGGCATCGATCCCCGATGCCACGCTGACCGAGACCGTCAGTACATAGTCGATCAGCAGTGCCGCCGCCGCGATCAGCCCAGGCACCACCCCCAGATTCGCCCGCGCCACGATGTAGCTGCCGCCGCCAGTAGGATAGGCATAGATCGTCTGGCGATAGGAATAGCCGACGACCAGCATCACCGCTGCCGTGACAAGCCCGATGCCGAGATTCCTGCTGAGTGCGGCAGCCCCGGCCACCACCAACACTGCCAGCGATGCCTCGGTGCCATATGCGACCGAGGAGAGCGCATCAGACGAGAGGGTGGCCAGCGCGCGGACCTTGTTGAGGCGCTCTTTGGCCGCGAGTCGCTCGGGTATCGGTTGCCCGAGGAGCAAGCGCTGTGCGCGCTCGGCGGGTGTGTCAGGCTCAGAGACAGATAATGACGCCTCGTAGCAATCCTGGTCGACTCGCCGAAAGGGAGCACTCATCGCCTGACCGGTGTCACCAGGCGACAGTATCTGTTGCTCCGCCGCCGGGGCCGCACCGGGAACGCTGGGCGTTGTGTCAAGGTGTGCGGGTGTGCGCTCAGGGTCGGGGGCTGGCATCCTGGGCCTCCTTTGCGCTCGGCAACGCCGGTAGCCCGCGATACGCACAGTGTAGTCCGAGGCGAGCGCCATCACCCTCTCCCCACGGAGAGTTCAGATGGCGAGGTGTGTGTCTCGCGAGGTGACCGCTCAGGAGACTACATACTGCACAGTAGTCGGATTCTAATTGGTATTGTCGCAGTGTACCATGGAGATACTCATAAGATTATCAAGGCAGGTATGGTCGCATCACGTCATATCCGGCAGAGAGAGGTGAACGCATGACACGTACGCCGCGAACGCGACTGACTCGCGAGCAGAGCCAGCAGCGGACACGCGAGCTGTTGCTGGATGCCGCCGCGGAGATCTTCGCCCGGCGCGGTTTTCATGGAGCCTCCGTCGAGGAGGTCGCGGAAGCGGCAGGGTACTCGAAAGGTGCCGTCTACTCAAATTTCGCCAGCAAAGAGGAGCTGTTCCTCGCCGTCCTGGACCGCCACCTTGCGAGGGAGCTTGACGCGATGGAGTATGCCGCCGGACTTCGGCATCCGGACGCTGGGAACGTGCCGACGGCGAGTGGCGGCGATGGCGAGGGCAGAGCACAGCAAGATGCGCCGACGTCATTCGCGCTTCAAGTGGAGCGAGGACGCATTTGGAACGTGCTGGCGATGGAGTTCTGGCTGTATGCCATGCGTGACGAGCGGGCGCGGGCGTTGCTGGCGGAACGCTACCGCCGCGCGCGTCAGATGCTGGCCGAGCAGGTCCGCCAGCGTCAGGGCGCAGGAGACGACGCACCATCGCTCCCTGCCGAGTACCTGGCGTGGACGTTGATCGCGCTCGGCAGCGGCCTGGCTCTCCAGGCATATCTGGAGCCCGATTCCAGTGGCGAGGCGCTGCCCAACGATTTGTACAGGTCGGCTGTGAGAAGGTTGCTTGCGATGCCTGTCAGGTCTAGCGAGAGTACGGAGTGATCCGGGATGGTACACGCCCGCAACGACCGCGTTCGGCACGATGACTCGTTCCTCGTAACGGTTTCGCTCTCTGTCTCGATGATGAAGCGAGTGGATTATCAGGCGTAGAGCGGCCCGGACTGGCGCGCGGTAGGCGCGAGCTCAACCACGCCCAGTTCACGAACCAGCCTGCGCGCGGCCATCCCCACCGCCTCTGTGAAGGTAGGATAAGCCAACTGTAGCTCGGCTACCTGTTCCACGCGCATGCCGCCCGCCATGCATGCCGCCACCATCTGGATGATCTCGACCGAGTATTCGCCGAGAACATGGGCTCCCAGGATGTAGCGCTGGCGGGCGTCGACGATGAGCTTGCAGAAGCCTTCGGGGTGTCCGTCCGCGACAGGCCGTAGCAGGTTATCATACTGGACGACCGCGACGGCGCACTCATATCGCTCGCGCGCCTCCCGCTCCGTCAGTCCGACGCTGGCATATTCGGGGTCCGTAAAGCTGCCGTTGGGCACGATCTCATGCGAGAGGCGCAGGTGAGGTCCCTGGACGGCGTTCTCCGCTGCGATGCTGCCCTCGTAGACGGCGCTTTGCGCGAGCATGCTGCGTCCGTTAACGTCGCCCGCGGCGTAGGTGGTCGGTACGCTGGTTTGCAGATAGTCGTTTACGACCACGTAGCCACGCGCGGTCGCGACACCGGCGGCCGCGGTATCGAGCGCCGCGATGTTGCCCGGCCACCCTGTCGCCCGGAAGACGGCATCGACGACGACGCTGCCAGTGTTGTCGCCTTGCCGGTACGTGACTTCCAGGCCACTTGCCGTGCGCTCGATGCGCTCCGTTCGCGCGCCGGTGATGATGGTCATGCCTTGCTGCTCAAAGGCGCTGGCGAGGGCGTGTGAGATGTCTTCATCCGCAGTTGGATTGATGCGCTCCGCCATCTCGATCAGCGTGACGGCACAGCCAAAATCCTCGAAGATCGACGCGAGCTGGCAGCCGGTGGACGCCGCGCCGACGACGGCAATGCGCGCTGGCAGTTCGCGCAGCGACCAGATGTCGCTGTGGCTCAGTGTGAGGTCGCCACCTGGAACCGGCAGTGCGCCGCTCGATCCGCCCGTCGCCAGGATGATGCTGTCGGCCAGCCACGTTCGTCCGTCCGCGAGCTGAACGCGGCGCGCGTCGAGCAGCCGCCCTGGACCCGCGCCCTCGATCAGCTCGATGCCGCGCGCCCGGATGGCGTCGGCGAGATGCTTCTGCTCGTGAGCGTAGTTGGCGACGCGCAGCGCGTTGGCGATCACGGCCGCGAGATCGATCGTCGGGGGTGTGCCCCTCAGCCCGAAGGTGGCCCAGGAACCAGCGTCCCGTGCCAGTCGCGCGGCGCGGGCAACCGTGCGGACGGGCGCCGGGCCGTCGTTGATGCTGGTACCGCCGATGCGCTTGCTCTCGATCACGGTAACGGTCGCGCCCAGCTCCCGCGCTCGCAGTGCCGCCGCGACACCGGCTGGTCCTCCGCCTAGAATGACTATGTTCATCGCCGTCTCCTCTGTCGCATCCCCGCGCGTAGTAGAGGCTGCCTGTGAGCCAGCGCCGCGGGACAGGCGTGCGCCGTACTGTCGAATTGGGAGCGCGCAGGAAGATGGCGCTCACTTTGCTCAGCACGTCACCCGGACGACCGTCGCCTCACATCATCCTCGACATACGGCACCGGTGCGGCCGACTGCCCCACCCTTTGGTGGGTCTTGGAGGTCAGAGTTTGCCTGGCTGTTCGGAGAGCTCCATGCCGCCAGGCGGGAAAGTATGCCAGCGAATATCGGCGCTGCGTTATGTCGTGATAGACTCAGTGGTGTGGACCAGTCGTCAATGCGACTGTGGGATACAGTATCACGCGTTGTCAGCTCTGGCCTTAGAGTTGCTGTAATAGAGCGCCGCCGAGTGTCTCGGATGGTTGCGCCTGCCGGCATGCTTTTGGTGACATGGCCAGGTGGAACGGGGCACATCAATCACCGCCGACCTCCCGTGCCGGATGGACACACGGCTGGGGCGCGCACATGAATTGCTCGATCGTGCTGACCAACAGCTCGTACGCCTCAACCGGCTGGTCGTCGATTTACTTGACGTGACCCGTATCGCTTCGGACAAGCTTGACCTGTGCCTCACAACAAAAGACCTGGGCGACATCGTACGCGAGGTGGTAGATACCCAGCGGCTTGCGTGGCCCAGCCGCACCATCACGCTCGACGTCGCGGCGGAGAGCCTTCCCCAACTGGTGCTCGACGCCGACCGCGTCGGCCAGGTGGTTACCAACTATCTCACCAATGCCCTTAAATACTCCATGGAGGACAAGCCCGTCGCGGTGGTCGTCTCGTCGGAGCAAAGCGGCGGAGGTGGTGTCTTGAAGGTATCAGTCCGCGACGAAGGGCCGGGGTTGACGCCAGAGGCGCTGGGACACCTGTGGGAGCCGTTCCACCGGGTGGAGGGCATACGTCAGCTGAGCGGCTCCGGGGTCGGGCTGGGTCTCGGACTCCACATCTGCAAGACTTTCGCCGAGCGACACGGCGGTTCCGTTGGGGTGGAGAGCGTCCCCGGTTCGGGAAGCACCTTCTGGTTTACCCTTCCGTTGGAGGCCACCTGTGAGCGGCCAGATACCACAGGCTGACCGCCGCGCGCACCGCGACAGTCTGCTGCGGGGCGTGGCGACGCCGCTGACTCGAATGCGTCAGCCGCGTCGCTGAACAGGCAGCCAAGTCTGGCATGATTTTTGTATTGTTGTCTCTCAGGAATTTTGCGACGTGGAGGCGCCGCCCGGCTTCTGTACAGCCCGTTGGTGGCTCCTAATAGTAACGCACGAACGGAGACGTGCCTCGTCTGGAGACGCCTGGAATGACAACCCGCATCATGGTGATAAATGATGATCAGGACATCTTAGAGCTGTATGAGGCGCTGCTGGAAGAGGAAGGGTACGACGTCATCACGTCGAAGCTCGCGTTCGAGCACCCAGCGGCGGTCGAGATGCGCCGGCCAGACCTCGTTCTGCTTGATCTCAAATTTGGCACGCAGCTCGAAGGCTGGAAGATGATGCAAAAGTTGCGACTCTATCGGCCAACGTCCGCACTGCCCATTATCATCTGCACGGCGGCAGTGCGTGAGGCGCGCGAGCAGGAAGACCATCTGCGCTCCGAGGGCATCGGCATTGTATACAAGCCCTTCGCCATCGATCATCTGCTTCTCGCGGTGCGGCACATGCTCGCGGTGGTCGAGGCGTCACGGGGTGCCCAACTACCCCCGGTACGTGTGGATGACGGAGCCTTCCGCGATAGTACGGCGAGCGTACCGGCCAAGCGGTCTACGCGGGGCGAGCGCGACTAACGTCGCTCTGCTTAAATTACGCCAGATTCTCTTGCTCTGACGAGCCCTTTCACGCGTGGCTGACATGGACGGGGCGGCGCTGCACTTTCTACAATGTGGATGTGCTGGCCCTGAAGTCGGTGAATGTAGTCACGCGAAAGGACTGCGACATGCGTATCTCGAAGCATGTGCATTCGTGCCTGGTGCTGGAGGAGCAGGGACAGCGTCTGCTCTTCGATCCCGGGGTGTTCTCATTCGTCGAAGGGCTGGTACGTCCGGAGGACTTTGAGAACGTCGCGACCATCGTGCTGACTCACTCGCATCCTGATCATGTGGATGTCGAGGCGCTCAGGCGCATCGTCGCGTTGAGCGGCGCCGACGTACTGACGAATCGCGAGACGGCGCAGTGGCTTGAGACGGAAGGACTGCACCCGACAGTTGTGGAAGATGGCACGCATGTCGCCGGGCCGTTCACCGTGCGTGCGGTGTCGGCATCCCACGAAGCGATCCTCTCCGAGAGCCTTCCCCTAAACACGGCGTACATCGTCAACGAGCGTGTATTGAACCCTGGTGACTCATTCAGCCCCACCTTGATCGACTATGCGGGCGTCGCGAGCCTCATATTGCCGGTCACGGCGCCCTGGCTGACTGAGGTGGACGCGTTCACGTTCGCTAAGATGATGCGGCCCCAGCTCGTCATTCCCGTGCACGACGGGTACGCGAAGGATTTCTTCCGTCGCACGCTCTACGCACGATTTGAGTCGTACCTCGCCCGGTCAGGGGTAGGTTTCGCCTCCCTGATGGAGCCGGGCGAGTCGATCGAGGCGATGTAGCCGCACGACGGCGTGTCCATCGAATCCGTCACGACTCCCGCTGCTCGGGCTGGTCCGCGTCCTGGCCGATGCGTGGATTGGGCGGGGCGGGCGTCGGCGGCGGCAGCGGCGGCAGGCTCGACAAGTCTTCGACTTCGGGCTGCGTCTGTGACGGAACCTCCCCGCCGGGACTGCCGGCGCTCGGGTCGTGCATGCCGGGCTGTTGCGCTTGAGGCGGCTGTTGCAGGCTGGGATACGTATCCGCGGCTGGAGCAGCGGGAGGGTATGGCGGGGGGTATCCCGCCTGATATTGCTGTGTCTGGGGCACATCGAGATGCATGCGCTCGACCCGTTCCCAGTCGGCCTGTGCAGTGGGCGGGCCGGGCGGGACACCTAGCACCGTCTCGGACGGTGGAGCGGTCGGCGGCACCCTTCGGCGCGCGATGAGCCAGACGATCAACCCGACCACCACGAAGCAGAGTAGTAGCACCACGATCGCCAGAATCAACAGGCCAGAGTTGTTTGTGCTCTTGGTCGGAGTAGGAGTCGCGGTCGGGGTCGGCTGGGCGGTTGCCGTGGGTTGCGCGGTCGCTGTCGGCTGAGGCGTCGCGGTTGGCTGGGGTGTCACCGTTGGCCGAGGTGTGACGGTTGGATGCGGTGTTGCCGTCGCGATCGGCGTGGCGGTCGGAGGTGAAGTGGGCTGTGCGGTGGCCGTGGCCACATCGGTAGGCGTCGCCGCCGCGAGGGTTGCCGCCAGGTTTGTCGCACGAGCGCCAGGCGTCTGGGATTGTCTGGCAATCTCAGTGCCTGCCCTCTCGCCAGAAGATGTCTGGATGGAAGTCGCGCAGGCGCCAAAGACACACACCGCAGCCATCAGCGCGATGAGTGACACATGTTGTCCTATGAGGCGTCGCGAGGGCGGGAGCTGTGGGTGCTCAGATCGGGCACGCGCGCGCAGGCCAGGCGCCCACGAGCGCAGTCGTGTGAACATGATGTGCGCTCCTTCCCGTCTCGCGGCGTTGACCGGCGTGCGCACCAGCTATACTCGGCGGCCGCGCGCCTCGCTGGCAATGCTGACGGTGTGGTTCGCCGCGCGTGTCGCGGATCACCCCCTTGGTGTGGATGTGGATGCCGCTCCAAGTGTAGAGAACGCGGACAGCCTGCGCGCCACACTCCGGGACGGTTTTTCCGGCTAGCCTGGAGTTGGCGGATGAGAGAGTGGAGACCTCACCTGGAAGGTAGTGCGCGCATGACCTGGGTGCACGGTAGAGGATGGCAGCGGGTCTCCGATGGCTGGCTGCGTGTGCCTGAGTGGGAGCGGGCGGCGCGTGCCTAAGCCGAGGGAGCTGATGCGCTGCCGTGCGGACTGACTACGCCTCTTGCTCTGTAGGCCGAATCAGCAGTTCATTGATCGCGACTCGACGCGGCCGGGTGACGATATACTGGATGGCGTCGGCAATATCGTCCGCTTGCAGCCGTTCGACGCCAGCGAGTCGTTGCATCGTCTGCTCACGGACTTCTTCGCGCAGATGGCTGGTCAGCTCGGTCGCAACGGCACCAGGCTCGATAACTGAGACGCGCACGTGCCGTTTGGTAAACTCCTGGCGCAGTGACTCGGTGAACGCGCCCAGGCCGAATTTGGTCAGGTTGTAGACCCCTGCGCCGCTTCGCGCAACCCGCCCGGCGACTGAGCTGACGTTGACCATGTCGGCGACGCCACGTGGGCTGTCCGTCGCCGCCCGCAGCAGATGTGGCAGCACGGCATGCGCGATATACAGGACGCCCATCACATTCAGGCGAACCATGCGCTCCCATTCTTCGAGCGGAGCGTTCTCGATGGGGCCCAGCAACATCACGCCCGCGTTGTTCACGACGATATCGAGCCGTCCGAGCTCCCTGACTGTGCGCTCGACCGCCGACTGAGCCTGGGCGTTCTCAGTGACGTCGGCTTCGATGACCAGCGCCCGCCCGCCCTGCTTGGTGATTTCGTCCGCCAGCTCTCGAAGACGCGCGACGCGCCGCGCCGCCAGCGCCACCGCCGCGCCTTGCTGAGCCAGAGCCCGCGCGGTCGCTTCGCCAATGCCACTGCTGGCGCCCGTGATGAGCGCAACCGCCCCATCGAGTCGTTCGGCCATAGGAAGCATCCTCACATTCTGGAAAGACAGTGATATCGGGAGCAGATCTCAACTCGAGGCGCCCCGGCACGCACGCAGCTTCGCACGTGACTCGTCGAGCAGCTCGCGGTAATGGTTGATCTCTTTCGCGAGGGCCGTCTTCTGCGCTCCCGGTGCGCCCGGCAGTCCCTCTTCAAGGACGGCGATCTGGTTCTCCAGCACCTCGACGTGCATCTCGAGCGGCCGGCACGGATCTGTCGCAGTGTCCGTGAATTCGATGTCGAGGTAATCTCGTTCAGGGCCATGCGAGTTTTCATCGGTCATCGTTCTGCTCCTATCACACTTCTCACCACTTCTCCTCATCCATGTTGTCAGCAGATCACATGCTCGAATTTGCTCGCGAGAACCAGCGGGAGGGGCCCACGTAGGCCCCTCCCGTGTTTTCAATTCGGTACGTCTGGCATGCGTGTCAGGCGGCGGAGCGTTCCCAGGGCTTGAGCACCACCTTTACGCAGTCCTCCTGCTTGTCACGGAAGATCTTGTAGCCGCGCGGAGCCTCGTCCAGTGGCATCTCATGGGTGACGACGAAGCTCGGGTCGATGTCACCGTTCTCGACGCGCTGGAGCAGTGGCCGCAGGTAGCGCTGCACGTGCGTCTGGCCGGTCCTGATTCTGAGCGCGCGATTCATCACGGAACCCATCGGAAATTTGTCGATGAACCCGCCAAAGACACCAGGCACCGAGACCGTGCCGCCGTTGCGGCATGCCAGGACGGCCTCGCGCAGGGCGATAGGTCGATCAGTTTCTAGACGCAGCGCCTGCTTTACCCGATCGTAGGCGTACATCGGGCTATTGCCGTGGGACTCAATACCGACCGCGTCGATACAGACATCCGGACCCCGCCCGCCGGTCATCTCCTTCAGCGCGTCGAGTACATCGCCCACTTCCTGATAGTTAATGGTCTCCGCGCCGCCGTCCCGCGCCATACGGAGCCGGTACTCGAAGCTGTCGATGGCGATGACACGCGACGCGCCGAGCATGAAGGCGCTGCGTATGGTAAACTGGCCGACCGGGCCGCATCCCCAGATCGCGACGACGTGGCCTGGCTGAATATCGCCCTGCTCGGCTGCCATCCAGCCCGTTGGGAAGATATCGGAGAGAAAGAGCACCTGCTCGTCAGATAGATCACTCTCGACCTTGATTGGGCCGACATCAGCGAACGGGACGCGCACGTACTGCGCCTGTCCGCCAGCGTATCCGCCGAGCATGTGCGAGTAACCGTAGATACCGGCGGGGGCGTGGCCCATGATCATCGAGGCGAGTCTGGCGTTTGGGTTGGTGTTTTCACACACTGAGAAGAGCCCATTTCGGCACGACCAGCATCTGCCGCACGAGATGGGGAAGGGGACGACGACGCGGTCCCCAATATTGAGATTCGGTACGTCCCTTCCTTTGTCGACGACCTCACCCATGAACTCGTGGCCCAGCACGTCGCCCTTCATCATTGTCGGAATGAAGCCATTATACAGGTGCAGGTCTGAGCCGCAGATGGCGGCTGAGGTCACCCGGATGATGGCATCGTGGGAGTTCAGGATTTTCGGGTCCGGCACATCCTGAACCTGGACGTTTGACTTCCCCATCCAACAGGTTGCTTTCATTGTGGCGTCCTTTATCTGGCATCTTGCCTGTGGAATGCGTCGCTCGGTTAGCGTGCGG
Organism: uncultured Ktedonobacterales bacterium; assembly: GCA_964427535.1. GTDB lineage: Bacteria > Chloroflexota > Ktedonobacteria > Ktedonobacterales > JADMIN01 > CAYRVF01. The sequence goes on along the minus strand of CAYRVF010000011.1, from coordinate 22,203 downwards.
CAGGTTCTGGTGTTCGCTGTTGCGTATCCGTCGGGGCTTGCCTTGGTGGTTGACTCGCTGCTTGCGTCGGCACTTGCCGCGGCGCTTGCTTCGGCGGTTGCGCCGGTCCACCGCCCCGAGCCTTCTCATCAGAGAGCACAACCTCGCCGGTCTCCATTACCTGCTTGAAGCGGCCCAGCTCGTCTTCCAGTTGCTGAGCGGGCACTTCACCGAAGAGTTTCGCGAATGTCGCGGCAATCGCCCCGCCGGGCACGTCATAGTGTAGCTGCACATGGATCTCGGTCCCACGGTCACCCGGTGCCTGAACGAACCGCACGGTGCCAGTGTTCGTCACCGCAGAGCCGGGCAGCGACCGCCAGGCAATCAGTTCGTTTGGCCGATCCTCGGTGATCTCCGCATCCCATTCGATGAGGGTTCCGGCTGGCCCCCTCACCTGCCAGTGTGACCGTTTGCCTCCGGTGGTTCGCACCGATTGCAAGTGATCCATAAAGCGCGGTAGGTTCTCGAAATTGCGCCAGAACTGGTAGACGTCCTGCGGTGACGTGTAGACGGTGACTGACTTCTGTACGTCAATGCCCTGTGCCCCCGCTCCGCGCTTGAAGAGGCCACCCGAACCTTGCGTCAGCTTCACGCTGGCATACACGTCGGCCACCGTAACGCCCAGCACGGACAGCAGTGCGCCCACGACTCGGTCCTTCCGCGTTCCCTTACTGGTGAGCGCCATGGTCAGGAGCGAAATATCCATCGCGTCGCCCGCCACACGCATCCACGTGCCCAGGACGGGCCAGCCTTGGGAGAGAATGATCGTGCCACTCGCGAGCTCTCGGACTCCGATGGCGCGCATTATCGCCCGGTTTATGAAGTTGTCGCCGACGCCGACCGCATCGGCGAGTTGGCCGGGAGCTCCGACCTGCGGGAGGCCCAATCCAAAGCTAAATCCTCCCAGCGCGCGTGCCAGTCGCTCTTCATCCTTGAAACCGTTACTCATGATAATCGCCTCACTGTACGGACTCGTTTCGCATGTGCGGGCGTGGGGGAGTCACTGCCCCGCTGGTGGGGAACGACATGTAGGGCGTTTGCTCGTGCGCCGCTGAACGCGACCTCCAGTCCCCAGAGCCAGAAGGCCTCGCGAGCGGTGTCGGATCTGGCATCGGGAGCGGGTACGGCGAGAAGGGGATTCGTACACGTGAGCGGACGTTTGGTAGCGTTGGTAGACCTCATCCATGGCCTTTCACGTACGCTCATGCCACTCTCACCACGTTCCTTGTGACGCCCCAAGCGCTCCTTCGCCACTGGCAGTTCTTTGCCGGTTGAGTGCGTTAGCAGACTCCGGCACTCGCCGCTCGCGTCCCTTGATCGGCGCTACAACCGGCAACTGCCGTGTTCGCTTTTCGCTGCATCCTGCGTGCCACGCCTTGGCCTCTGTGGACACGAGGCGGTGGTGTATGTCGAGCGCCACCTTCGCGCGGCGCATGCGCGGAATCGTCGCGCGAGTGGCGGCATCGCGGATGAAGTAACGGGTGGCTGAGGGGTATGACGACTCGGATATATCTGTGTAGCGTTGCGATGCTTTAGTCTGGGGGTGACGCTTCAGAGTGCTGGCAATCGTGCGTATACTAGCGTCAATATCATCACTCAATGGGTGTCGTGGGAGGCGCATGGACCGTAAGGAAGTGGCCGTGCCAGGTACATCTCAGGGCTGGGTGACACGACGTTCGTCGCTAGCACAGACCACGCAGGTGGTGTCAAGGGGTGGAGGGCACTGCGATGCGGCAGACGCTGCATATCCGTCTGCTCGGCGACTTCGCCATGCGCTATGGCGAGCACCCGGTGACCGGAGTCAATACTCCGCGCCTCCGGTCACTGCTCGCCTATCTGTTGCTGCATCGCAGCCAGCCGCTTCTCCGCCAGCAGGTTGCGTTCCTCTTCTGGCCCGACCAGAGCGAGGCGCAAGCCCGCAATAATCTTCGCCAGATGTTGCATACGCTGCGTCTCGCGCTCCCCGACGCCGATACGTTCGTGCGCGCCGATGCGCGGGTGCTTGAGTGGCGCGACGACGCCCCCTATCGCCTGGATGTCGCCGAGCTTGTGAGTGCGCTTGATCTCGCGGAGTCGCTGCAGGGGAGGATTACCGATGCGCGGCTCAAGACGGCGCTCGAGCACGTGGTCAGGCTCTACCAGGCGGATCTGCTGCCGAGCTGCTATGATGACTGGATTAATCCTGAGCGAGAACACCTTCGCCAGCGGTATCTGCGCGCGCTCGAACAATTGCTTGTGCTGCTGTATGAGCAGGGGAACGACGACGCCGCGATTCCCCTGGCGCGTCGCCTGGTGCAAGACGACCCCCTCAACGAAGACGCCAGCCGTCATCTGATGCGCCTGCTCGCCAGACAAGGCGACCGCGCGGGAGCGCTTCGAGTCTATCATCAGTTCGCCACCGTCATGCAGCGCGAGCTTGGCATCGCCCCAAGCGCGCAGACCCAGGACGTCTACAATCAGGTGCTCCACACAGAGGCCGCTCCGGCGCCGGCACGCGAGCGCGAGGTAACACGCAGCGCGGCGTCGAGGCTCATCGGGAGGCAGCGTGAGTGGGCTGCTCTTCGCGAGGTGTGGCAACGCGCTCGAGAACGTGGACCCGAGTTTGCGCTGATTTCAGGTGAAGCTGGCATCGGAAAGTCGCGACTCGCCGATGAGCTTGTGCGCTGGGCGCGTCAGCATGGCGGCACGGTTGCCCGAGCGCGCTGTTACGCCGCGGAGGGCCGCCTCTCGCTCGCGCCGGTGACCGAGTGGCTGCGGAGTGAGCAGGTGCGGCCACATCTGACGAACCTGGACCCGCTGTGGCTCGCCGAGGTAGCGCGCCTTGTGCCCGAGCTGCTGACAGATCGGCCGAGTGTGCCACGCGCCGAGCCAATTGGGGAGTACGGCCAGCGCCAACGCTTCTTCGAGGGGCTCGCGCGGGGTGTGCTCTGCGTGCCCGAGCCGCTGGTGTTGTCGATCGACGACCTGCAGTGGTGCGACCCTGAAACCCTCGAATGGGTACGCTACCTCTTGCGCTTCGCGGCCGATGCGCCCTTGCTGGTCGTCGGCACCGTGCGATCAGACGAGGTATTGCCGCAGAACCCGCTGTCAGATCTGTTGCCGCAGCTGGGGCGCACGCTACGAGTAACCGAGATCGCGCTGCGGCCGCTGGACGCTAGCGAGACCGCGATGTTGGCGGGCCAGATCTGCGGCCGTGAGCTGAGTGTTCCCGCTGCGATGCGTCTCTACCGTGAAACCGAGGGCAATCCGCTGTTTGTGGTCGAATCGGCCCGGGCGGGGTTGGAGTATCCGCCGCCGCGAGATAGCGTGTCCGCCTCCGCCCAGGGAGAGGTAGCATCTCCCGAGGAGGAGCACCTGTTGTCGCCAATGCCTCCGCGGGTACATGCGGTCATCGCCGCGCGGCTCGCTCAACTCTCACTGCCCAGCCGGGAGCTTGTGGCATGGGCCGCGACGATCGGTCGCGAGTTCAAGCTCGACGTGCTGGCGGGCGCCACACAGATGGACGAGAACAGTCTTGTTCCGGCACTCGATGAATTATGGCGGCGGCGGATCATCCGCGAGCAGGGCACGAACGCGTATGACTTTACGCACGATAAGCTCCGCGAAGTCGCCTATGCCGAGATCAGCACACCGCAGCGGCGTCTCTTCCATCGACAGGTCGCGCGGGCCCTTGAGGCGGTCTATGCGAGAGACCTCGATTCGGTAAGTGGCGAGATCGCGTCGCATTATGAACAGGCGGGATCGCTTGCCGAGGCCGTCGTGTACGCGCGACGCGCGGCAGCGGTGGCACAGCGAGTCTACGCCAACGAAGACGCGATACGTCTGCTGACTCATGCACTGGAACTGCTCGGACGCCAGCCCGCGAGTACCGCCCGCGATGCGACTGAACTGGAGATGCAGCTCGCACTCGCGCCAATCTACCTTGTCGCGCGCGGGTGGACTTCGCCCGAACTGGAGCGAGCAGTCGAGCGCAGCCTCGCGCTCTGCGATGTCGTCAGCGATGAGGAAACATGGCGTGTGGATACGTTGTGTTTGCTGCAGGCGGTACGCGTGGTGCAGGGCAGGCTGACTCGAGTGCTGGATATCGAGGACGAGATGCGGCCGCTGCTGGAGCGCACGCACCGAGGTGTACCACCACTCGCTGGGATGAGCACGACTGGGGCGCGGTTCCACCTCGGACAACTGGAAACCGCGAACTCGCTATTCGAGAGCATCATCTCGTCGCCTGGGCCGGGGGATGACCTTGACCCGGTGCCTGGATGGAACTACGGTATCCACAATCGCGCGTGGAAGGCACATGTGATGTGGTGCCTGGGATATCCTGACCAGGCGCTCCTCCTAGGGAGGGAGGCTCTGCATCTTGCGCGCAGTCGGTCTCAGCCGTTCAACGAGGCGCTGGCATCGACATATCTCGCGATGTTGGAGCAACTGTGCGTCGAGCCCGCCGACGCTAAGCGTCGAGCCGACGATGCGCTGGCGATGACAGTCGAGTATCAAGCGCCGTATTACCAGGCATGGGCTGCTATTCTGGCTAGATACGCTGAGGCCCACGAGCACCCTGACACGGAGCATGTTGAGAGACTTCGCGACGCAATCGACACGTTTCGGGCGACTGGAGCGCGACTCCGGCTGCCCTATTACCTGTGGTTGCTCGCCTCGGTGTGCGGCCAGGCGCATCTCGGCTGGGAAGCGCTCGCCGTGGTTGACGAGGCATTGGCCGTCTCCCGTGGAACCGATGAACACTGGTGGGACGCCGAGTTGCACCGGCTACGCGGCGAGCTGATGCTGGCTGAGCATATGGATGCGGACGCCGCCTGTGCGTGGCTTCTGCGGGCCATCGAGATCGCGCGCGAGCAGCACGCGCGATCGCTGGAGTTGCGTGCGAGCGTAAGCCTCGCGCGGCTGTGGAGCACGCAAGGCCGCCTTGCCGAGGCCGGTCGTCTCCTTCACGATGTGTACTCCTGCTTTTCAGAGGGATACGAGACTCCAGATATGCGCGCCGCACACGCGCTGCTCACGGAGCTTTCGTAGGACCGATGTAGACCAAACACAGACTTCCTGTAGGCGTGTTGCGCGTTATGGTCGATCGCTGCTTTGAGCTAACGCTTTCCTAACGGCGCGCTGGGTATCCTTGCCGCACAGGAGGAGCATTCGCGTATCTGGCATGACTCGCGGCTCCGCGTTGTTTGACCCCAGAGTAGACCGGAGATACCGGTACATCGGGCGTACACCAGCCAAAGGGAGGAACGCATGATCGGTCACCAGACAACAGCCGTCCTCGACGCCACCAAGGTGCAGGAGCTCAGAGCGCAGTTTCGTGGCGAGTTGATCGAGCCACAGGACCCGACGTACGAAGAAGCGAGCAAGGTCTATAACGCCATGATCCACAGGCACCCGGCACTGATTGCACGCTGCCGGGATGTGGCGGATGTCATCAGCGCGGTCAACTTCGCGCGCGACAACAAACTGCCGCTGGCAATTCGGAGCGGCGGTCACAATGGTCCTGGGCTGGGCACCGTTGACGATGGGCTCGTCATCGATCTCAAGCTCATGAAGGGCACGCGCGTCGATCCGGAGGAGAAGACGGTACGCGTACAGGCTGGATGCGTATGGGGCGATGTGGATCATGCCACTCATGCATTCGGACTGGCTACAACGAGCGGTATCATCTCGACCACCGGGGTCGGCGGATTGACGCTCGGCGGTGGGATCGGCTATCTCGCGCGCGCCTACGGCCTTAGCATTGACAATTTGCTCAGCGTAGACATGGTGCTCGCCGATGGCAGCGTTGTGACGGCCGACAAAGACCACAATGCCGACCTCTTCTGGGCGGTGCGTGGCGGCGGTGGAAACTTCGGTGTCGTCACCTCGTTCTTGTTCCGGCTGCATCCGGTCGACACTGTATACGGCGGGCCGATGTTCTGGCCGATGGAGAAGGCGCAGGACCTGATGCGATTCTGGCGCGACTACATCCTGAGCGCGCCTGAAGACATCAACGGCTGGCTCGGCTTTGTGACGGTTCCTCCCGCCGCGCCATTCCCCGAAGTCTACCAGATGCAGAAAATGTGCGCGATTGTGTGGTGCTACACGGGACCGCTTGACCAGGCCGAGGAGCGCTTCAAGACGATTCGTGCGTTCGGGCCACCAGCGATCGACTTTGTGGGAGCCGTTCCGTACCCCGCTCTGCAGGGTATGTTTGACCCAATTTACCCGGCGGGCGATCAGTGGTATTGGAAGGCCGATTTCATGACCGACCTCAACGACGACATGATCGCCCTGTACGTCAAGTATGCCGCGCAACTGCCGACGCCGCAGTCGACTATGCACCTGTACCCGATCAATGGCGCGGTGCATCGGGTGGGAAAGAATGAGACGGCGTTCAACTTCCGCGAAGCCAACTTCGCCGAAGTGATGGTAGGCGTCGATCACAACCCGGCGAACAACGAGCGCATGATCCAGTGGGCTCGGGACTACTGGATGGCGCTGCATCCGTATTCGACCGGCGGCGCATACATCAACATGATCATGGATGAAGGCGAGGACACCGTCAAGGCCGCGTACGGCGAGAATTACAAGCGACTGGCGGTAGTCAAAGCCAAGTACGATCCAACTAACCTGTTCCGGGTGAATCAGAACATCAAGCCAGGCGCGTGAGACGGACGTTGCACTCAACGCGGCGAGACGTCATGGCCGGAGTGTGGCGATGAACAGCTCGTCTCGCGACTGACGTTCCGAACGGGGAGGGGCAATTTGCTCCTCCCCTGTTTGATCTGTGCGATCGTCACACGTGGGTACCATGCTTGCGACAGAGCGCGCCGGCTTATCGCGCGTTGAGCAGAAGCGTGGCCGCGAATTCGAGGTGCCAGAGCACGAGACCCAAGGTGATCAGGCTGATGACCGTATGAACGCGCCGCCACACGCGTATGAGCTGAAGGAAATACCGCTCGGTGCCAATGGCCCGCTGGATGTGAGCCGACTCACGTGCCATATCGGCCTTCGCTCCACCACGGCGTCCACCGGAGCGGGTCATCGTGCCGGCACTCGCAAGTGGCGCTCGCGTACTGGCTGCCCGACCCGTCTTGTCATGGCCGAGCAGCGAGGGAATCTCCTCCGGGCGTGTCTCCAGTCCGTAGTAGGCGAGGTCCCACGGTGTCCCCGTCGCATGGAGTTTGGCTGAGGGAGGACCCGCGGGTCGGCCGGTCTGCCGTGCGCCAAGCGTGCCGACGAGCACCTCTAGACGCTCTTCGCCGTCGTCCGTGAGCGCGCGCAGTGCCGCCTTCGCGGCAAACCGTGGCGCCAGGCGGTCGAGGAGACGTCCGAGCATGCCACTCAGCACCAGTGCGATGAGACCGCACAAGGCGTACGTTCCGGTGCGCGAGTTGTAGTTGCCCGCCGCGTGCATCAGGATGAGCGCCAGACCAAGGATGCCGCCGACCATGTGCCATGCGAGCAGCGTGTGCAGCGTCCTTGCCCAGTGGCGCCGCACACGCTTGCGGATGGCATACCCGACGCCGACGAGCAGCAACAGCAGCGTGCCGGAAATCGCGAAGGCATAGCCATAGACGCTGTCTGGCGACACGTCGCCGCTCTGCAGGTACCGGCTATACAGATACACCAGTCCACCGCCGGCGAGGAGCGCGACGACACTCGCGGTTCGCTGCGTGCGTGAAAGCTTCCCGCCGAAGGGAGAGTAGCGAGCGACACGCGGGGTCTCAAGCGGCCTGCCCGAGTGCGCTATCATCGCCGCCCCCTCCAGCTCTCGCCCGATCTGCCGGGCGCGGGTGTGCCGGTGTGTGCCATCCCTGGGACGTCGACGAACTGTCTGTGGCGCGCGCTGCTGGCGGCTGCGACTGGTATGGCGGGCACACGCGGCGACGTATTGCTCGCGGATGCGTTTCCGCTGAGTAGCCGCATCTTCAGCCAGAGCATCATGGCATCCCGATGCAGGCCGACCGGGCATACCGGCACACATGCGCCACACTGGAAGCATGCCTGAGCGAAGTGTGCGACGTCGCCAGAGATGGGACCTTCGAGCGTCTGCTGGTTCAGTGTCTTGATGGTGATCGGTCCGGGGAGGGCGGGACATGCCGCCAGACACTCGTTGCAGCGTATACAGGCGGATAGCTCTTCCGCTACCTGAGAGCGAGGTCTGTGCATTCGTTTCCTCCTTGAACCATTCCTATCTACCAGGATTGTGAAATACTATGACGCGCCCACACTCATGAGGCAGATTGCGCCTGCCAGACGTCGGGTATCTGTCGGGACTCCACCGCCGTTCGGCTCGGCACCGCGCCGACCTCACCCGTCGCCAGTGCGTAGAGGCGTCGCTGCGTGAAGAAGGACCGGAGGTCGAAGTCTTCGGCGAGCAGGCTGCGAGTGATCTCGTCAACGCAGATGCGCTCGTCGATGAGGCGCTTGATCGGCAGGCCGCCGAGCTGGCCGGTCCCGACGGCGAGGTAGCCGACGAGATGTCCATGACGCACGACGATGCGTCGGTAGAAACTACCGGAGCCGTTGGTCATCACCTCGTTGTCGGGATGGTCGCGCTGAGTCAGCATAGGCGAGCCCGCCGTCAGCACGCCGAGCTTGTCGAACTGTGTCATATGCCAGTAGTTGCCCGTCGCGCCAGACGCCGCGCCCTCTGGGATGGGCGTGCCTGTGATCGCGGCGGCTGCCAGTCGCCCCTGCTGCACCGCGTAGTACCACTGGCCGCGCGCGTCACGCAGGCCGGTTTGCGGGTCGAGCACGCCCGCCACCGCTCCCGCCGCGTAGACGTCTGGCGCGGACGTCCGCAGTTTCGAGTTGACGGCGATCCCAGACTGGCCGTCGGCGACGAGACCCGCCGCCCGCGCGAGCGTGCTATCGGGCCGCACTCCTGTCGCGGCGATCACGACGTCGCAGGGAATGTACTCGTCGTCGGTGGTCAGGACACCAGCGACTGTGCCCATGCGTCCGACGATACCGGCGGCCTCGGTCTCCAGTCGCACATCGACTCCCTGGCGCTTGATGTGCTTGAGCACGAGATCGGACGCCGCGGGGTCCATCAGGTGTGGCAACAGACTGCGCCCTCGGATGAGCCATGTCACGCGGACGCGATGATGGCGCAGGAGCATCGCGGTCTCCGCGGCGTGATAGCCTCCGCCGATCACCACGACCGACGAGGCGGCGGGCATCCTGCGTCGCAGGTCAAGGTAGTTCTGCAGCGTATGCAGCGTGAGCACGCCGTCGAAGTCCCGGCCGGGCATGGTCGCGGGCAGCCCGGCTGCTCTGGCGCCCGTAGCGAGCAGCAGCGCGCGGTAGCCGATGGTCTGGCCGTTCGCGAGCGTCACGTGATGCGTGGCGGCATCCAGTGCGGTCGCCCGCTGATTGAGGACATTGATGCCCAGCTCTTGCTCGATTCCGGCAGGATACGCGAGCAGTTGCTCGAGCTGGATGCGACCGGCGCCAAACTGCTTCAGCGCTGGCGTGTTGATCGTCGGATGATTTTGCTCTGTGACGATCAAGACATTCGCATCGGGCGCGTACTGGCGCGTTTCCATCGCGGCGATGCAGCCCGCGATGCCGTTGCCGACGATGAGTACATCCGCGCGATCCGCGCGATCTGCTGGCCGTGCGCTCGCGGCGACATGCGGACCGGCGCTGCCAAAGCGACTGCCCCCGGCCGCTGGGACCTTGAGCGTGCCCAGCGGATCAAACGATGATGCTGGTTTGCCATCGGGTAACGTTAGTCGGGGTGGCGTGTCAAGCGGCATGAGAGCCTCCTTTCGCGTGTCTATCTACTAGTCGGCTTCCCACGCCACCAGCGGTTGGTTTGGTTGCTGTTCATAGACGATGTCGGTCGGTGCGTGTTCGTGGAGATGGCGCCACAGATGAGCGAACGAGATGTGTCCCCCGCGCGCCGCCCGAAACCAGAGCACTCCAGTACGCCCGGGCACGCGCACGGCGAAGACGTCTCCCGCTCGAATGGCGACGACGAACGCGTGAACGTGTTCCATGCGCGCCTGGCTCTGTTGCCCGAGCGTGCGCATTCCCTGCAGCACGCCGAGCGTCAGAACGCCAAGGAGCGCGACTACTGTGAGCCAGGCCATGAAGCGTGGAAAGCGTGCGAGAAGCCACATTCCGCTACGCCCCTGTGCCCTGCGCCGTCGGGGTCGCATCTGCCGGACTGGTACTGGTTTGCCCATTGTTGGCAGGCTGGGCGGTCGAACTCGCTTGCCCAGCCTGTCCGTTCGTCGCGGGCTGCCCCGTGGCGGCAGGCGTGGCAGCGGTGCCGTTCGCGGCAGGCTGCGTGTTGGCACCAGTCACAGCGGGCTGCGCGCCAGCACCAGTCGCGGCAGGCTGTGCGGCGGCGCCGTTGTTCGCAGGTGCGGCGAACGTGGCGTCGACGGCGATGCCATTCTTCATGATGACCTTGATGGGGCTCGCCTTGTGCAGCAGCGCCGCGCAGTTCAGTCCATTCGGGCCAAACGTCACGTCAAAGCGGGATGCCAGGAAGGTGAACAGGCTGTTCGCGACGCCGGCATCGGGTGACGCTCTGCCGACTGTCATTGTGCGGTCGAGCTGAATGCGCGCGGGGGCGATATTCAGCAGATTCTGGCAATACGTGCGCTGGTCAGCTGCGGTTTGCCCAGCTTGAGTGGGCGTCTGGTCCACGCCGGCACGATACAGATTCTGCTTGGCCACATTGGGTTGACCGTTCACCACCGTCATGGGGTCGCCACTCGGAACGAGCGCGATGGGAGCCTTCTGATACATCGCCGCCTGAATCTCGTCGAGCGGCTGTGCCGGCACCATGTGCCCAGGGTTGGCAAGATCGGGAGCCGTCCACGGCGTGCAGCCGAGGGCGTTGTCCAGCGCGACAGAGAGCAGGCGATTGTCGCTGGCGTTCGTAAGGGTTGTGCTGCCAGGCAGCGCAGCGGCGTTCGCATCGGTGCTCTGCGCCAGTGTGTCGTCCTGGGAAACGAGATACGTCGCCGTAACGTTGTCGCTCTGGTCCTGGTCGACGACCGAGAAGTCACGCACGGTCGGGCAGGTCATGCCATCGCTCGCGATGCCAAGCGGCGGAGGTGTTAGCTTGCCCGCCTGGATGAGCTGGTTGGCCGTCTGGAAGAACGCGGGCGCGTTGCAGTACGCGACCTGGCCGAAGATCGAGTTTCCTAGGCCGTTCACGCAGCCCGAAGCCTGCGGCGCACCAGCATTCGCACCCCGCAGTCGCAGCCCCATACCATTCGAGCCGAACCAGATGCCGACGACGGCGCCGTTGGGCAGCGTCGGTACGACCGGAGCGGCGGCGGGCTTCGTGCCCTTGTCGATCACCAGCGGGTTATAGATCGAAATTTGCCCCGAATTTGGGTCGATCACCGCGGCCTGCACGAACACTGCCTGCGTCGAGTTTGCCTCGTGGCAGTTGTTGTTGGCGGGGTTAGTTGCCGTAAGCTGATATGGTGTGGCGAGGCCCTGCGCCGAGAGCGGGCTCGCTGGTACGATGAGCGTGCAGTCGTTGTTGCGCTGCTGACCGTGCGTTGCGCCGAGCTCCGCCTCTGCCTCATGCTTCGCCTTGTCGTGCTGTGGCTGCGCAGCCATGATGGTCGAGTGCGGCCCAGTGCCGTAGATACCCACGGCAGCAGCGCCCGCTACCAGCACCACCCCAAGCGCGGGAACGGCGAATTTCCAGATCGGCACTCCACGACCGGTACGAGGACGTTCGGCCCTCCTGACATCTCGCGGTGGCATCCGCATATTCTGTCTATCCATGTCCTACCCCTCCACCCTTCCGTGGTGTCGCTTGAACACATCGTGAGTGAGCCGTGTCGGGAGGTGGTTGCGCGCGTCTCCCAACTCAGCCGCGGCAGGAGCGATGGTACCGCGCCTTCTTGTGCAGCGTAACTGCGCTGGCCCAAATGGGTGATTGAACAGAAATCCAAGTAGGCGAGGAGAGAAGCGCTGGAGTGTGCGTGAGCCCAGGCCAGATCAGGCCCGCGAAGAAAATGGGCGTTACATGTCTCTGAAGTACAACGTGACTCTGCAACCTGACGAGGACGATGGCGGCAGAATGCGCTCTAGGCGATCCGGCTCAGACCTCGATGCCGAGGAAGCGACTCAGCAGGCGCTGGCGCCAGAGCACCCGCACCACAAGCAGCCAGATTACCGAAGTTCCCGCCACGAGCGCGTACTCCTGGGGTCCCATGGGCGCGAGCGAGAACAGCCTACGGAGCACTGGGACGAGTGTCACGAGCGCGAACGTCAGCAAGAGGCCGATTGCAAGCAGCGTTGGGCGGCGGTCGGTGCTGAGCGGACTGCCGCCCGTCCACCACGGCGTCGGGGGCTTGACGAAGATCACGAGGAGCAGTCCGGTTACGACCAGGAATGCGGCCAGGACCGTCTGTGCGGCGGCCAGCGCGCCTGGGACGTACGACTCGGAACCTAAATGCATGTTGAGTGCGTCCGCTTCAGAGAGATGGAGTGTGTAGGTGCCGACGAAGAGCAGGAGAGCAAGCACACTCGTCGCGAGCACCGGAGGGATTATGAAGTGCATCAGCTTGTGGACGAGGCTCTCACGCGGCGTCGGGCCGGGCGCCGCCCAGATGGCGAGCAACACTGTGGGAATACCGACCGAGAAAAGCGTGACCAGCGAGCCTTGCCGCAGCGCGAGTGGAAATTGTCCGAGCACAAGCGCGGAGAGAATCACGAGCCCGACGGTGCTGATGCGCGTCAGGAAGAGCTTCAGGATGTCTTGCATGCCGTTGATGATGCGCTGCCCTTCTCTGACCGCTGGCACCAGCACCTCAAAAGAATCGTGCATCAGCACGACGTCCGCGACTCCCCGAGCGGCCTGGCTTCCACTGTGCATCGCGATGGCCAGTTGGGCCTGCTTGAGCGAGAGCACATCGTTGACGCCGTCGCCGATCATCGCAACGTAGTGCCCTCGATCACGCAGCGCGGACACGAGACGCGCCTTTTGCTGTGGCGTGATACGCCCGAAGATAGTGCTGGCTTCGGCGGTGCTGGCGAAGTCCGCGTCGGTCAGCGCGTCGAGATCTGGGCCAGAGACAGGGATGGCGTCTGAGCCGACACCGGCTTGCTGGGCCAGTGCAGCGACGGTGTCGGGGTTGTCGCCCGAGATGATCTTCGGTCGCACGCCCGCTTGCATGAATGCGGCCAGCGCTTCACGAGCCTCTGGCCGCAGCTCGTCGCGCAGGCTGAGCAGTCCGAGCGCACGCATGCCGGATGGCAGCCGCGACGCATCGCCGCGGTCTTCGAGAGCGCCCGGATCAGGTGCGTGCGCGACAAGTAAGACGCGTAGCCCCTGGCCGGCGATACTGCTCACCTGATCCGCGATAGCGCGCCACGCGGGAGCCGCCGGATCGCTCGCCTGTAGATATGGGCGGAGCAGTTCGGGTGCGCCCAGCGCATAGATGCCGCGCAGTGTTGGCGTCGCCGTAGGAGCGTCATCGAACGCGACCGCGCTCCATTTGCGTGCCGATGAGAAAGCAACCTCCGCGATGGCGTGATGCGCGGACGTTGGCCACGCCGCAGCTATCGCCGCGGTGGTCGCATTGCCGCTGGACTCACTGGCCGCGATGATACCGAGCGTCGCCGCAAGCTCGGCCTCTGTGCCTTCGAGTGGGTATAGATGGTCGACCTGTAGACGGTTGGCTGTCAGAGTGCCAGTCTTGTCGAGGCACAGCACGTTCACGTGGCTCAACGACTCGATGGCGTTGGACTGTTGGACGAGCGCGCCGAAGCGCAGAATGCGAGTGGCGCCGAGCGCATAGGCAACGGCGATCGAGAGGAAGAGGCCATTCGGCACCAGCCCCGCGACAATCGTAGAGTTCGCCACGCTCTCGGCCAGATTGACCTGACGGAGCACAGAGATCAACACCAGCAGGAACTCGAAGTACACCACGATGAGAAGCGCGATGCGAATGACGAGGTAGATCTCTTGCTGAAGCGGAGTTAGCACCCGGCGAAACGCATGTGCGCTGGTGGTGATCTGGTGTGCCAGACTCTTATCGCCGACTTGCTCCGCGACGTAACGCACGGTGCCGCTCGTGCAGAACGTGCCAGAGTAGACCCGGTCGCCAGCGTGCTTGCTGACTGGAGCGGACTCACCGGTGAGCAGCGACTCATCTACCTCCGCATGGCTGTCGCCCGCGATGGCGCCGTCCACCACGATCTGATCGCCTGGCTGCAGGACGAGCACATCGCCGATGACGAGGTCGTCCGGCGAGACGCTCCGCTGCTGCCCGTCGCGAATCACGGTCGCGGTGGGACGAGTAAGCAGGGCAATGTGGTCAAGGGTGCGCTTGGCGCGTATCTCCTGTACCACGCTCACGGCCACGTTCAGCAGGATGACGCCGGTCGAGACCAGCGCATCTCCTATGCGGCCGAGCAAGATGAGTGCGAAGCCCAGGCCGAAGAGGCAGATGTTGATAAAGGTGAAGACGTTCTCGCTGAAAATCTGCCAGTAGCTACGGCTGGCGGGTGGCGGGGCCGTGTTGCCCTCGCCACGTGCTCGCCGGGCAAGCACCTCCTGCTCGGACAAGCCGTTCAAAGCTGAGGTGGCTATCGCCGCGGGGGCGCTCCTGCCATCCGAATCAGCGCTCATGCATTCACCTCTCCTGGCTACGCGAGGTCAGTGACCACTTTCGAGAGAGTATGCTGTTGGGGCGCGGGTCCGAGAGCACGACCTGGATGCTGGTTTCGTTCGGCGAGATCACGAACGTGCCAGTGATAGCGTCCATGTTCGCACACGCGTGGCCTGGACGCGAGGGTGCCGCGACCCGATATGCTGGCTGGCCGGGTTCGCGGATCGCGGCACCTCACGGAAAATATGCCGAACGTGGTGTGTTGGGCAGATGTGTTCGTGCCTAGGGCGTCTGCTCGCCCGCCTGCTCTCCCTGCTTGCCGCGCTCGACGATATCGCCCTCGGTGAAGAGAATGCGTTGCAGTTCGGCTCGCCACTTCGGTTTCTGGCGCAGCAGGAACTCCAGATCCATGCCGAAGTGCTTGAATTCTTCCTCTTGCGCGTTCTGCATGATTGCCCGCGCGGCGGCGTTCTTCTCCACCGACATGCGCTGCTCGTACCAGTCGATAGCCTGGGCCTCCTCCGTCAGGGAGGAGATCATGCGCGCGAAGGTGCGAATTTCATCCGCTAGCTCGTTCGCCGGCTCATGGTACTGATCGAATCCCACGGTGATCTGCCCTTTCGTTTGTGCGTGCTACGGTGAGCGCGCCGACCATATGCAGGTGGCGCCTCTGGAAGTTGGATAGTTGCCCCCGAATCGCCGGACGCAACTAGAGTGCCGGAACCGCGCATGAGAGTATGTCGGGGCATGCCATAACTGCCGCTTGCTTTTCCACTTGCCTCTCCGTACACTGGTGCCTAACGCCGAGAAGCGGGCGGTCGGCGTGCGTGCAGTCGGGTGAACTGGGTGCCGCCCATGTCGTTAGGAGGACCGCCGCGATGGACGCGACACGCGACGCGCCCGCTTCCTCGCCTCGCCGGATTGGTGCGCTAGAACGCTACACCGGAGTGGTCATCACGCATGGCATCGGAGATGAGAAGCGTAACGAGACACTCGAAGAGGCGATCAACGCGCTGACCTACTGGTACAACCACATGGCGGGGTTCGCGCTCCGGCCGGATGGCGCCAATCGCATTTGGGTGACGACCAACTTGAGCGGAGCGGATGCGACGGATGCGCCGTCGTCCAGCGCGACGATTGAACTGGTCGCACCGCCGGGCGGTGGCGCGGCGGCGGGACAAGAAGATGTGTGCCGCCTACGCATCCGCGAGGTGTGGTGGGCGCAATCGCTCGGTCTGCCCTCGATACCCTCGGCGCTCGCCTGGGCACGCATGCAGTTCGGCGACGAAGCCACCCGCGTGCTGATTCCATTTGGCACGAAGCCGGGCCCTTCGCACATCGCGGCGAGCGCCCCCGCGCGTGAGATCGCACAGGCCACCACGTACGTTCCGCACTCAGGTGACCGCTACCCGACGTCGTCTACTCCACCGATACGCG
Source organism: uncultured Ktedonobacterales bacterium (assembly GCA_964427535.1). Taxonomy (GTDB): domain Bacteria; phylum Chloroflexota; class Ktedonobacteria; order Ktedonobacterales; family JADMIN01; genus CAYRVF01. The sequence continues at coordinate 6,139 of CAYRVF010000011.1, read as the reverse complement.
ACGAGAGCGGACTGATCGACTGGCAGCGCGCGATGCTGCGCGGGTTTCTCGCGCTCTACGGCCGGGCGCAGTACTTCGTGAAGCTATTCGAGTGGTTGTTGCTCGTTCCGGTGCTCTATCTGTTGCTGTTGCTCGTGGGCGTACTGCGGATTCTAGGATGGATACCCGGCGTGCAGTTCGCGACTCTTCGCGGCATCTCGACGCTGACGGGGTACGTCTCGCTGCACTGGATCGCACCGCTCCAGACGTATTTGCAAGACTACTCGCGTTCGGCGGCGATTCGACAGACGTTTCTCACCGAACTCACCGAATTTCTGAACGATGAGGCATGTGAGCGCGTGATCGTGCTCGCGTATTCGATGGGTGCGGTCATAGCGTACGAAGCGCTCTCGACGGCGCTGGTGGCGGGTGAAGACCAGCATCAGCCGCTGCCGAAGCCCGTCACGTTCATCACCTACGGTCAGGCGATCCGGCGCATGTGGCGGCTGCCGGAGCTCGACGTCCATCGCCTGCGGCGGGCGCTGCCCTCGGGTGTCCACTGGATCAATCTGTGGGGGCGCTACGATCCCGTTCCGGCCGGCCCGCTCAGCCGCAAGGCGCTGCCACGGCTGATGACTTGGCCGGACGGCACTCAGCCTGATCCATACCCCTCGATGGTGCGCATGCTCGACGCGATCGAGAATGTGGACGTCGTCAATACGGACAGTCTGCTTTCCGATCACATCTCGTATTGGACCAATGTTGAGCAGGTGGTTGGGCCAATCGCGCTGCAGCTCGTGGCAGGGCATCCGACCATTGAGGCCATCGTGCGGACGTCGCAGGCGACGCCAGATGAGCTATTGGAGCGTCGCTGGCGGATTGCATGGCGCACCAGTGTGGAGTTCGTGATCGGCGTCATCGCGGCAGGCGCGGCATATCTCTGGGACGAGCAGCACACCTGGCAGACTGGACAGCTCATCCACAAGCTGGGACCCGGCATCGTGGCGCAACTGGTGAACGCGCTGCTGGGTCCGTTCCTGGCGCCACTGGGCAACATCCTCAAGCAAGTCGCTCAGCAGAAGGACCAGCTTCCGTCGCTCACCCAGACCAGCAGCACCGCGCACGCGACGTCGACCGTGACCGTTCTACCACCTACGGTGTCAGGGCCGACCCTCACGGACGTGCTGTGCACGGTGGGGATGGCGATTCTCGTGGGGGTGCTCGCGCACGAGGTCGTGAAGCGCGCGCTCCAGCCGGCGAGCCCGTTCCCGGTGCAGCCGCTGGCGCTCCGCGAGGATCGCGACATTCCTCCGGTCTCGCGCCTTGCCGCGATTACACTGGTGTATCTCGTGGCGGACATCGTGCTCGCGCCATTCATTCCGACCAGCGGGGCGGTCTCGCTGACCTTCGTCGGCATTCTGCTGGTGACGGTGGTGTGGCTGTGGAGTCTGTACGATGCCTCACACACCGAACGCAGCGTGTGGTTCTTCGCCACGTTGCTGTTGCCGCTCATCTCGACGCTGCTGCCAGCCATCGCACGCCGGTTCGAGATGAATGTCGGTGATTTCGCGCCGCCAATTCTGGTCGGTATCGTCGTCTTCGTGCCCGCCTTCTTCGGCTGTTGTGTCGCGGTAGCCGATGCGCTGCAAGAGCGACGGTTCGGCGATCTGTTGTTCTCGGTGCCCATGCTGGTGGTGATGGCGTTGCCGGTGCTGGCGATTCCGCTCGTGTTTGTCGGCGCGTTCGTCCAGCCAGACAGTCCCATTGGACAGGTTATCAACGCATATGCGGGCATCATTGGCCTGCTGTACAGCGTCTACCTGCTATCTGCGCCGTTCCTCATGTACGCCCTGTATCGTGGGTTGGCGACGCGCCGCAAGGCTCCCGCAGATGAGGCGCAGGCCGGCCTGATTTTCGCGCTGCTCTCGGCCCTTTGCGCGGCATCCTTTATGACGCTGCTCTCGGCGGGAGTGGTCCGCGGAACCTCCACGTCGCCCATCATTCCGGCGAGCGAGAGCGGACCGTGGATCTGGGTCATGGGCATTCTGACCTTCGGGTGTGCGCTGCTCTCGTGGCTGCTCTCTCTGGCCGACGCGCTTCGCCACAAGGCATGGCTGTGGTTCAGCTTTGTCGCGGGCCTGACCATCGTGGTGCTCGGCTTCCTCGTGATCCTGGCGCTGCTGCGCGTAGACGTCAGCGGCGCGATTGTAAGCCTGTTTACGAATGGGCGGACCCAGCCTGTGACCGACCTGACGGACTTCGAGAATCTGCTGCCATATCTCGGCCCGCCGCTGATCACGTCGATCACCTATGGGTTGTGGTCCGTGCCGCTGCGGAAGGCGAAGCGACGTGGCGCGAAGACCGTCGCGGCTGCGGCCCCTGTGCCAACACCGGTCGGCGTGCGTTGATGCGCGTCTTTCGCTGTGCCTGACGTGCGGTAGCAATGGGGAGATGTGATAACGGTTGCTTGAGGAGTTACATGTGTTCGGGCATCGCTTCTCAGGCAGACCGTGGTGGTGCGGCTACGGCGTGTAAAGCGTGTAATGCGTGAAGGTCGCCTCCGCGCCGCCGTCCATCACCATCATGCCACTGGTGCCACTGGTGGGTCCTGAGCCGAGTAGCTGGGCCTGGCCGATGCAGTGACCGTTGGCGTAGACGAAGAGCTTGCCCTGTGCGCCCTGCACGAGCACGCTCAGGGTGTTGGACGCGCCGGTGCCTGTCGCGATGGCGGACGAGAAGCCGCCAGTCACAAACGTCCACCGGCCGTTGGAGTGCGGATCGAAGAGCCACACGTCGAAGTGGCCGTCGGAGGAGATGAGGAAGCTGTAGTAGCTGGTCGTCCCATCGCCGTTGTTGCGGACGAGAAAGCGCAGTCCGGCCGTATCGCTCGCGTACCCACGCACAATCGACATCCTCACCGAGATGGCGAGGGAGCTGGCCGTGTGCCCGCCAGGAGTGTCAGTGGCCGCGACCTGGGCTGTATTGTGGTTGTAGATGTGCAGGCGGCTATCTGGACCGAAAAAGACGGTCGTGCCGTTCTGTTGCCACCCCTGCGTATTTGACGCAAGTGTGTCGCTGAAGGTTGGTTGTCCGGCGGTTGCCGCGGCGAGTTGGGCCTCGCCGTACTTCGCGTCTGTGGGCGAGATGAGCGCGTTCGTGTTTGTCGAATGGGTGGTCGCGCTGTCGGGTCCCGCATACGTGCCCGGCGATGTGGGAACGTGTATCACACCGCCGCGATTCAACGCGAAGACGCTGACACCACACGAGAGCAGCGCAAGCAGCGTGATCGCGACAGCGGCGATAGCGAGCGGCTTGCGCAAGCTAGTCCACCGGTCTAGTCGTGGCGCCGCCTGTGTGCCCCCGGATGGTCGCGATTCACCCCCCGGCACATCGAATGTGGGTCGGATGCGCGCGCCGGAGTGGCCGACGGACGAGGCGCCCGGATGAGAGGAACTGCGCGCCATGATCGCGAGCTGCTGGGTGACACCGGTCGCTGGGACCGAGGCGGCGAGCGAATCGTCGAGCGCCCTCGCGAACTCTGCCACACTTGCATAGCGGTTCGCTGGATTCGCGGAAAGTGCGCGGGCGAGCACGGTGTTGACGTTGTACGACAGGTCCGGATTTCCAGCGATGCGCACCGTTACGGCCCCGGCGGCGAGATTCGATAGGAACGCGGCGCCCTCTCCCGCGATCGGATGCTCGCCGGTAAGCAGCTCATGCGCGATGGTGGCGAGCGCGTATTGATCCGATGCCGGTACCGTCGTTCCGGCGAGCTGCTCGGGCGCGGCGTAGCGCAAGACCGTCGCGGCGCGCAGGGCATGCTGGCCCTCGGGTGCGGTCCTCGACGTCATGATACGCACCGCCTCGGTGACCAGCACACCACTCTGTCCGAAGTCGCCGAGAGAGGCGAGCGGCCTGCCCTGTGGCGACGTACGCACGAAAATGTTATTGGGTTTGAGGTCGCCATGTGGCAGTCCCGCGGCGTGGGCGCCTTCCAGGGCGCGCGCGAGCTGCGCGAGAATGCGTGCCGCAACGCCGACTGGCAGCGGTAACCTCAGATGTCCGCCACGAGCGGAGTCGAGCCCGTCGCCGAGCGAGCCAGCGGGCGCGTAGGCGGAGACGATCGCGACGGAGTTCTCCGCGCGCACCACGCCGTAATGCGGCACAGCGGACGTCAGACGCTGCGCGGCGACGGCTTCGGTTTGCCGGACGACCTCTTGGGTCAGTGGGTCACTCGGGGCGCCACGCAACACTTTGAGCGCGACGCGCGCTACACCGGCGCCCGGCACCGGACCCTCTGCCAGAAAGACTTCGCCAGCCGGGCCGCTCCCAATTGAGCGGACGATGCGATACTCTCCGAGGAGGGCGCCGTCGCGTCCTGTCATGCTTGCCTCCTCCGCGTGCCTGGCCGACGCCGGACCCACCATAGGAGCGGCCATGTTGCCCCTGCCAGGCAGTATAGAAATGGCCTGTGAGAGCGTCAAGAAATCAGGCGAAAAGATAAACGAGCGGCGATTTTGACAGCGCTGGCTCTGGTATACTGAAAGCACAGTTTCCCTCCCGGACCTCGCGCCGTTCGCGTGCTCTACCTGCCCACCCGTGGTGAGCAGCATCCTGGAACACAGCGGCGAACAACACGGTCCTGGAGAATCCAAGGAGCGCCTCTGTGGAACTCTCGCACCGCCTGCAGCATCTGCCCCCCTATCACTTCGCCGAGTACGCACGCAAAATCGCGGAGGTGCGCGCGGCGGGAACCGACATCATCAGTCTCTCGATGGGCGATCCCGATTTGCCCACGCCGCCGGAGGTGCTGGACACGCTGACCGAGTCGGCGCGTGAGCCGTATAACCAGCGTTACCCCGAATACGCCGGGATGCCAGAGCTGCGCGAGGCCTTCGCGGAGTGGTTCGCGCAGCGCTTCGGCGTGCGACTCGATCCGGCGCGCGAGGTGCTGCCGCTGATCGGTTCCAAGGAGGGGCTGGCGCACTTGCCGATGGCAGTGATGAATCCGGGCGACATAGCGCTGATGCCGGACCCGAATTATCCCGTCTATCCCACTGCGGTTGTGCTGGCCGAGGGGGTGAACGTCGAGGTGCCGCTCGACGAGCAGTCCGGCTGGCTGCCGAATCTCGCGGCGATCCCCGAAGACGTGCGCAGGCAGGCGCGGATGCTCTGGCTGAATTATCCCAACAACCCCACGGGAGCCAGCGCGACGAGCGAGTTCTTCGCCGAGGCGGTGCGCTTCGCCCGCGAGAACGACATTCTGCTGGTCAACGACATGGCCTATGCCGAGGTGCGCTTCGACGGCTACCGTCCGCAGAGCATTCTCGAGACGGAGGGTGCGAAGGACGTCGCGATCGAGTTCCATTCGATGTCCAAGGCGTACAACATGGCGGGCTTCCGTGTCGGGATGTTGGTGGGGAATCCGCTGGTGGTCGAAGGCATGACGCGCCTGAAGAGCAATATCGACACGGGCATCTTCCGACCGATCCAGCGTGCCTGCGTGACGGCGCTGCGGCTACCCGAGCAGTGGCTCGCGGACCGCAACCGCATCTACCAGCGCAGGCGCGACCGTGTGGTGGAAGCCTGTACGCGGCTCGGCATGCGGGTGAGCACTCCTCAGGCGGGCCTCTACGTCTGGCCGCGCATTCCGGAAGGCTTTACGTCGTCGAGCTTCGCAATGACGCTTCTCGAACAGACGGGCGTTGCCGTTACGCCGGGCACCAACTTCGGCGCGCGTGGCGAGGGCTACGTCCGCATCACGCTCACCGCGCCCGACGACCGGATCGACGAGGCGATGGCTCGCATGGAACGTGTCGTAGTGGCGCACGCGTAGCGGTCGGGGCTGGCTCCCACCGCGCAGCGATCTACGCCAGCGTGATGATCTCTGCGCGTGGGGCGGCGTCTTCGATGGTCAGCCGAGCGAGGGTGAAATGGGGCTGGGTGCGGCGGTCCGTTGGGCTGCCGGGGTTCACCAATAGCAGTCCATCGGCGTCTTCGACGTAGGGGATGTGGGAGTGACCGAAGACGACGACACGCGCGTCGGGGAACTCGCGGCGCGCGTTGCGGCGATGGTGCGCGCGGTCGCCGAGGATGTGGACGAGGCCGATGGCGCAGCCGCCGACGACGATCTCGCGCTTGATCGGTAGGGCGGCGAGCA
>CAYRVF010000010.1:15128-61978 GCA_964427535.1 uncultured Ktedonobacterales bacterium | reverse complement strand
TGATCCGCGACCTGCGCACCTCCACCGGCACCACCTTCATCATCGCCACCCATGACCCGCGTGTCGCGAGCGCGGCGAACCGGTCGCTGCGCATCGTCGATGGCGCTCTCGCGGCTGACGGCATTCCGTCCGACCAGGCGCGACACACGGACCGGGAGGAGGCGTCACGATGAAGGCGCGCATGTACTGGTCCTACGCGACGCGCTCGCTCGTCCGGGGCGGACAGCGCAGCCTGCTGGCGGTTTTCTGCGTGACAGTCGGCGTGCTCGCCATCGTCGCGCTGCAACTCGTCAGCAACGACGTCGCCGCCGCGTTCCAGAGCAACCTGCAGCAGTCGAATGGGGGAGACGTGGCCGTCTCCACCAACACGCCATTCACGTCCCAGCAGCTTGCGCCGTTCCAGCGGCTGCAGTCCTCAGGTGCGATTACCAGCTACACGGCCGTGGATAGCGTCAACGCCCAGACGAGCCAGGGCGGGAAGACGTTGAGCTACAGGCTGCTGGCGGTGGACCCCACGACGTTCCCGCTTCCCGGCGGCGTGCAGTTCCAGACGCCGAGCGGTGGGCAGCTCGCGACACAGATCTCTGGCACATCGGTTGTGCTCACGACGCGCCTGGCCCAGGTCTTCGGCCTGCACGTGGGGGACACGCTGCACTTCGCGGCGCGCGATGGCCGGTCGGGTAGGGTCGTGGTCGGCGGTATCATCCAGAGCACCGGATTCTTTGACGGCTCGATGCTGCTGATGGCGCGCGACGCCTATGCCACGCTGCCAAGCGCGAACGACCAGCCGCTCGGGTACACCGTCGTCTACGCCGACGTGCCCGGGCACACGGACGCGCACGCGGCGAGTGTCGAGCAGCAACTGCACAAAGACTTGCCGCTGGCGTCCACGCAGACGACGAAAGAGCTGCACGCCAGTGTGCAGCAGGAAGTGGATATCACCCGCTACTTCCTGCAGATTGTCGCGCTGCTGGCGCTGCTGATCGGCGGCGTGGGCATCATGAACACGATGCAGGTGGGTCTGCGTCGCCGACAGACCGAGATCGCCATGCTCAAGACCGCTGGTTACCGGCGCACGGACCTCTACGCCCTGTTCGGTCTGGAGGCTGGACTGATCGGTCTCGCCGGGGGCGTGCTCGGCGCGGCAGCGGGCGTTGGGGCGAGTTTCCTGGTCAAGGGCTTGATGGAGAGCACCTTCCAGACGACGCTCGCGGCGTCCGTTGACCCCTTGACCGTGGGCTCCGGTGTGGTCGTCGGCCTCGCCACCGCGCTCATCTTCGGGCTGCTGCCGATCGTGCGCGCCAGTCAGGTACGCCCGCAGGCAGTGCTGCGCGAGACACCCGAAGGCGTGCGACTCACCAGCAGGGTGGTCTCGGCGGGATTACTCGCGCTGCTCGCCGTACTCTTCTTTGGGCTGGCGCTGATTATTCTCCGCAACGGCATCGTCGCGCTTGGCGCGGTCGGCGGCGCGGGCATCTTGCTGGGGCTGCTCGGGCTGGTGTTCAGCGTCTTGCTACTCGCGATCAGCCATCTGCCGGTGCTGGAGTCGTTCCGGCTGGAGTACCTGTTGATCGTCGGTGCCACGTTGCTGGCGGGGATTGGGCTGGCGAGCATACTGCCCGGTTTCGGCATCGTTCTGCTGGCGCTCGCGGTTCTCCCAATCGTGATGGTGCTGCTGCCGCGCACCGCGAAGGCGAACGTCAAGCTTGCCCTGCGCAACCTCGGACGCCAGAAGGCACGGACGGTCGCAACGCTGGTGGCGCTGACGGTCGGCGTCTTCGCCATCGGGCTGGTGCTCGCGCTCGGCCAGAACATCGAGAGCTACTTCACGCGCACCTTCAGCGGCCAGCAGGTCAACGTCGCGATCCTCGCCGGTCCTGCCGACCGCGCCGCCGTGCAGCGCAGGCTCGACGCCACGCCGCATGTGCGCAACGAGGTCGTCAACACCATCAGCCGCGACGCTCCGGTCGCGCTCAACGGCACGCCGCTCGCCCAGATCGTGCGTGCGGGGGCGGCGACGCAGCGCTATCAGCCTGGCGAGTATACCAACTCGATTGACGGCGTGCAAGGCTACGACCTCGCGGCGGGGAGCACACCCAACTCACAGTCGTTCAAGCTCGTGCGCGGCGCGCATGACGCCCGGACGGGACGCAACCTGACCGCGCGCGACGCCGGGACGCGCAACGTGCTCCTGCCGGAGCGAGCATCTGAAGCGCCGACGAACTTCAAACTTGGTGATACCGTGACCATCGGCTCGCCCACCGGCACGACGACCGAGACGGTCACTGTTGTCGGCTTCTACTCCTCTAGCCTGGAGTTCGAGCCGATTCAGGCCGATACCAGCGTCGCCAGCACGCTTGCAGGCGGTAGTCCGCAGTACGCCTATTTCGCCTACCTGGACCCCAACACGGCGGATACAACGCTGGCGCAGATTCAGGGGTCGCTGCCGTCCGTGCAGACGTTCAGCCTGACGGCGATTCTGGCCCAGATCACCGCCATCATGAACAACGTCATCACGCTGCTCGTGACCATCGCCTCGCTAGCACTGCTCGCCAGCATCATCATCATCGCGAACGCGGTGGCGCTGGCGATGCTCGAACGGCGGCGCGAGCTGGGCATCCTCAAGTCCGTTGGCTACACCAGCGGAACGGTGCTTGGCGAGGTGCTGCTGGAGAACGGCGTCGTCGGCGTCATCGGCGGCGCGCTGGCGATGCTGCTCGTCACGGCTCTGCTGCCGGTGCTTGGCTCGACGGTCTTCCAGCAGTCGTTCGGCGTCTCTCCGCTGACGGTGCTGGAGATCGTCCTGGCGACGGTACTGGCGTGCATGTTGGTCGCGGCGGGCGTCGCATGGCGCGCGACGCGTGTACGTCCGCTCGACGTGCTGCGCTACGAGTAAGAAAGGAGCGCTCGGCACCGCCTTCTCTGCTGACATGTGGCGGCAGGGTGGGTATCCGAGCGGACACAGGCGCGGCACGCGCGTCGCGGGGCGGTACAGTTCGGGCAGCCCCGCGACACCATGTTCTCACGCTCGTCAGAGCGAGGGCTGCCAGCGCAGAAACGCTAGCCGCTAGGTACGTCCTCCCAATCGTCACGGCCAGCTATACGTCGTGGCGAGCGTCCGCAACGCTCCCCACTCTTCTTCGGCTAGAGTGGCGGGGCTGGAGCCAATCGGACATGGCGCGCCGAATGGACCAGGAGGCACGGCGAATTGGGGTGCCGGGATATCCGGTGCTGAGAAGTTCAGCGCACTCGCCAGATTCGCCGCCGTCGCATCGCGCACGGTGAGTGGCTTCAGATTCCAGCGCCACTCGATCATGCGTAGGACCGACGTGTGGTCGAACAGCAGATGGCTGACACCGCCGCGCTGTGACCAGGGCGAGATCACCAGGCTCGGCACATGGAATCCGCGCCGGCCATCGGTGTCGCCAGCGGCGACGGTTGCTGGCGGAATAGGCGCTTTCGGAGGCGGCACATTCGCGGCGAGCCACGCGTCCGCGGCGACAAGCCCGCCGGGTCGGCCGTTGGCGCATGTCGGCACATCGTGGCCATCGTCGCAGGTGTTCGGCACGATGAAGGCGTAGTTCGGCACGGTGTTGCCGGCCATATCCCGCGCGAGCTGGCTGTAGGGGACGTCGTGCGTCGCGCAGCGGGCGGTGTTGTTGACGACTGGCCCGTAGTAGATGAAGGGGTTATGCCGGTCCGCATAGTTGTAGGACCGCGCCTGTGTGCTGTCGCCCTGGTACGGATCGGTCGCGGTAGTGGCGGAGGCGTGCGTGCAGGGGGCTGGCATGTCCTCCATGTAGCCCTTCCAAGTGCGCCCCACGGATTCGAACTGCTCGGCGATGCTCGCGCCGCCAGTGAACGCTGGGCTGCTAACGGCCTGCTCGCAGCTCAACCAGTTGGAGCAATCGGCCATCGTGAGCGGCACTGGCGGCTGACCGCTCGTCATCGAGATGTAGTTGTCGTTGCTCGCGTGGCCCACGCCGTAGTACTGCGTCAGCAGCACCCCCTGCGAGCGCAGTGAGTTCAGATAGTTCGCCGGGCTGCCTGGACCATACGTAGCGTCGAACGGCTCGTTCTCGAGCACGATCGTAAAGACGTGCGAGAGCGCGGGAACGCCTTCGACGGTCGTTGGCGGCGTTGCCTGTCCAACCTCCGTCAGGAGGAGTACAAGGACAGTTCCCAGGAGGCACGCGAGCGCTCCTCGGAGGAAGCGCCCTGCTCTCGGGGCGCGACGTGGCTGCGGCATGTCGAGACTCTCCTCTTGTGGGTACGATGTATCCACCAACCGGAGTCTCGTGCTGCGAGCAAGATCGGGGACTGATCGATTAAGGCGGCTAAGGCGGCGTTAGGGTTGTATGAAGAGTATTTAGAGTATTTGACGAGTGCGTGGAGTGCGAGCGCGGGGCGCGCAGCCGCTCTCGTCCTATACGAAGGTGGTGATGAAGAAATAGAGCGACATGCCGAAGCCGACGAGGATGACGAAGCGGCGCACAATGCGCGGGTCGATCCTGCGGGCGTAATAGGCGCCACCGTAGCCGCCGGCAATCGCGCCGACGATCATCACCAGCGCCTCGGGCCAGAAGATCTTGCCAGCGAGAATGAACGTAATCACCGCGACACCATTGATGCACGTCGCCAGCACCGCCTTGAGGGCGTTCATCTCGTGGATGTTCTCCATGCCGAGCACGGCGAAGCTGGCCAGCATCAGAATACCGATACCTCCGCCGAAGAAGCCTCCATACGCGCTGATGATGAACTGCAGCACCAGCGCGCCGGTCAGCGGCAGCCAGGCGGGGCCACTCGCCTTGCTCAGGCGCGCCCGCAGCGTGCCGGTGAGTTTGCCGCCGAATGTGAAGAGCAGCGTCGCCAGCAGCAGCAGCCACGGAATCAGCAGCGAGAAGGTCGCGGGCTTTGTATTGATAAGCACCAGCGCGCCGAGCACGCCGCCGATGATGCTCACAATGCCATAGAGCAAGAGCGTGCGGCGGGTCGCCGTGAGGGAGTCTTTATAGGCGCCAATGCTCGCGGCGGAACCCGGCCAGAGCGCGATCGTGCTGGTGGCGTTCGCCTGAATAGGGGGGACGCCCGAGATGAGGAGCGCCGGAAACGAGATGAAGCTGCCGCCCCCCGCGACGGCGTTGAGTGTCCCGCCGAGAACGGCCGCGACGAACAACACGAGAGCAGTCAGAAGCGTCATGGAAGAGACCTCGATCGAATCACGGGCACACCCACTCCGCACGGCAACGGAGCCACCTCGTCTAGTATACCGCCCAATGAGAGGACCCTTGCTTCGCGCATGACGTGAGCCGGTGCCTGCGTCTCTACGTCGAGGGGGTTGGGGGAGCGGTTCTGCCGTCAGGAGGCTAGGCTCAGTCCGGTAGAATAGGGAGCATGCATGCGGAAACGCTCCAGCGGGGAGTACCTCCCGGCTGCCGGTACAGCCCGTGCTATGGAAGACAGTACGATGCCCCGCATCCAGGCAGGTATGCCGGTGACTCGGAAGCGCCGGGCCGTGAAGCGCTGAAATCGAGGTTCTCTAATGTCATTTTCATCCGATAGTGCGTCATTCGACTTCGCCAATAATCCGACGTGGCGCATCTTTCGCATCATGAGCGAATTCGTCGATGGATTCACCTTCCTCGCCAAAATACAGAACAGCGTCACGATCTTCGGCTCGTCGCGTCTTCCGGAGGGGCACCCCTATTATGAGCGCGCGCGTGCGCTTGGCTTCCAACTTGCCGAGCGCGGCTATACCGTCGTGACCGGCGGCGGTCCCGGTGTCATGCAGGCGGCGAATCAGGGAGCGTACGAAGCGGATGGCAACTCGGTCGGGCTGAATATCGAGCTACCGCACGAACAGCGCACCAATCCCTTTGTGAAACAGAGCGAGAGTTTCCACTACTTTTTCAGCCGCAAGGTCATGCTCGATTTCTCCGCGCAAGCGTACATCTTCTTCCCCGGCGGCTACGGCACGCTCGACGAGTTCTTCGAGCTGGTCACGCTGGTGCAGACGGGGAAGGTGGATCGCGGTGTGCCGGTCATCATGATCGGCCGCGAGTTCTGGCAGCCGCTCACCGACTGGATGCGCTCGACGATGCTTGACGAGCTGCATACCATCAATCCGAGCGACCTCGAAATCTGGACCCTCACCGATGACATCGACGAGGCCGTGCGTATCGTGGAGGCCAGTGTGCGTCGCCAGGATGAGGAGCGCATCGCGACGCGCGGGTACGCCGGCATCACGCCCGACGACCGGCTGGACCAGGCGACGCGGCCGATGGCGGGCACCGAGCAGTGAGTGTCGCGGGCTGTGTGACGGAGACGCGGGGCCTCATCCCCCCGGCCCCCTTCCCCTTGCGAGGGGAAGGGAGAGTCGGCGGGCGTGGCCTTCGGGCAACCGTACTCGGCCTACGCCATCTCCCCCCTACCCGCAGGGAGAAGGGACGGGAGTGATGCCCTTCGTCATCCTTGATTGACGAACCCTGCCGCAGGATGTGGCGTATATTCTGCAATATGGGGCGTTTCCGTCGCATAATGAATGCTGCGGAGGATGTCGGTGTCACATGCATGCCGGGGGAGCTGGAGGAATGCGACAACGGATGAATGGATCCGACCACGCCTCGAATGGGCGTCACAAACTACACCTGCGCCCAGAGCTCTACATCAATCGTGAGCTCTCGCTCATCGAGTTCGAGCGGCGCGTGTTGGATCAGGCACAATCGTCCCGCCATCCCTTGCTCGAACGGGTTAAGTTCCTCGCCTTCGTCAGCACACAGGTTGATGAGCTGATCATGGTGCGCATGGCGGGCCTCTACGACCAGCTCGACGCACAGGTGAGCGACGTCGGCCCGGATGGCATGTCGCCGGGGCAACAGATCGACGCCTTACGGCGCTTGATCAACGACCTGCTGCGCGACCAGCGGCACATTCTCAAGGGCGAGTTGCTGCCTCGGCTTGCCGAGTCGGGCATCTCCGTCCTGGATTACACCGAGCTGACTCGCGCCCAGCGTGAGGCTGCCGGAGCCTACTTCCGCAGCGAGATTCTGCCGGTGCTGACGCCGCTCGGCGTGGACCCGAGCCATCCCTTCCCGCATATCTCCAGCCGCAGTCTGAATTTGGCGGTCATTCTGCACGACCCGGTCGCCGGTGAGCTCTTCGCGCGCATCAAAGTGCCGAACACCCTCAAGCGGCTCGTTCCCGTGCCGCTGCCCCCACGTGAGCGCGCGAAGGGCGAGCAGAACGGCACGCGGCGCTTCGCATTCGTCTGGCTGGAGCAGCTCATCTCCGCGCATCTCGATCTGCTCTTCCCCGGCATGGAGATCGTCGCCGCTCATCCGTTCCGCGTGCTACGCGATGCCGACTTCGAGATTCAGAGCGATGAGGCGGGCGATCTGCTCGCCACGGTCGAGGAAGGCCTGCGTCAGCGCCGGTTCGGCTCGGTGATCGCGCTGCTCGTGCAGAACGAGATGCCCGAGAACGTGCGCGAGCTGTTACGCGAGCGGCTGGAACTGGAGCCAGACGACGTCTGGGAGTTGGATGGCCCGCTCGGGCTGGGCGACCTGACGGAGCTGACCGACCTGCCCCGTCCCGACCTGAAAGATCCGCCCCTCATTCCGCGGGTGCCCCCCGAGCTCCGGCGCGGCCAGGACATATTTGCCGCTATCCGCGCGGGCGATCTGCTGCTGCACCACCCCTACGACGCATTCAGCACGGTCACAGAGTTCATCCAGCAGGCTGCGCATGATCCACAGGTGCTCGCGATCAAGCAGACGCTCTATCGGGTGGGCAACAACTCCCCCATCGTCAACGCGCTGCTGGAGGCCAACGAGCGCGGCAAGCAGGTCGCGGTGCTGGTGGAGCTGAAGGCGCGCTTCGACGAAGAGAACAACATCGAGTGGGCGCGCACGCTTGAAAAAGCCGGGGTCCACGTGGTCTACGGCCAGCCGGACCTGAAAACGCACGCCAAGGTGGCGCTCGTGGTACGTCGCGAGGCTACCGGGCTGCAGCGCTACGTCCACCTGGGCACGGGCAACTACAACGCCTCGACCGCGCGCACCTACGAAGACTACGCCCTGCTGACCGTGCGCGACGACCTTGGCGAGGACGCGGCGACGCTGTTCAACGCGCTCACCGGGTTTGCGCGCGGCGTCTCGTATAACAAGCTGCTCGTCGCTCCGAACGCGATGCGCCCGGCGCTGATGAAGCGCATCGAGCGCGAGATCGAGCGCCACCGCGCGGGCGGACAAGGGCGTCTCGTCTTCAAGTGCAACGCGCTGGTGGACCCAGAGATCATCGCGCAGCTCTACCGCGCGTCACAGGCTGGCGTGCAGGTGGATCTGCTGGTGCGTGGCATGTGTAGCCTGCGTCCTGGCGTGCCGGGAGTGAGCGAGAATATTCAGGTCATCAGCATCGTCGGGCGCATGCTGGAGCACAGCCGCATCTACTACTTCGCGAATGGCGGGCACGACGAGGATGAGGTGCTCATGGGCAGCGCCGACCTGATGCAGCGCAATCTCGATCACCGCGTGGAGGTGCTCTTCCCGCTGGAGGACAAGAATCTGCGCCGGCACATCACGCGCGTGGTCTTGCCCGCGTACTTCCGCGACACAGCGAATTCGTACCGCTTGCTCCCCAATGGGACCTATGAGCGCATCAGGCCGCCAAAAGGTGAGTCTGCGTTCGATGTGCAACAGTGGTTCATGCAAGAGTCCGCGACCGACTCGGAGGACGGCACGCGCTATGTGCAGCTTAGTACGCCGACAGTGCCCATGCCACCTGTCGTCTCCGCACCATCTGGCACACCGACCTCGTAGACAGTCCAGGAAAATTCACCGATCGGGCCTTCGGCAGTATCTCGCGCTGGTGATCCGCGCCGTACCTGGCACCAGCCGTTCCACTGACCCGCGACCTTGATAATAAGACGACTGGCCGGCAGGTTGTTGCGTTCTACATGATCCGTTCGAGGCGAAGGAGTTTGCGCTATGGCAGGGCGATACGCCGTCGGGGTAGACATCGGCGGCACGAAAATCTATGCGGGCGTCGTCGATCTAGAGACCGGCAAAGTGCTGGGGACGGGGCGCAAGCGCACGAACTCTGACCGCGGCGCAAGCTTCTTCACGGACCGGCTGTTTGAGGTTGTCTCGTCGGCGATCACCGCCGCTGCGCTGCCAAACGACGTGACCCTCGCCGGCATCGGCGCGGGCATCGCCGGACAGGTGGACCGCGCGACCGGTGTGCTGCTCTCTGGGCCGAATCTCGGCCAAGGGCTCGACAATCTGCCCATCGCGACGCTGCTCTCTGAGAAGTTCCATGTGCCCGTCGTGCTCGGCAACGACGTCGAGGTCGCGACGTACGGCGAGCAGATGTTCGGCGCGGGGCGTGGCGTGGATGACTTCGTCTGCGTGTTCGTCGGCACGGGCATCGGTGCGGCCATCGTGCAGAACGGCACGCTCCGGCGCGGCTCAACCGGCACAGCGGGCGAGATCGGCCACACGATTGTGCAGTATAACGGGCGCATCTGCGGCTGCGGCGGCCGCGGCCACCTGGAGGCCTACGCATCGCGCACGGCGATCGGGCTGGTGTTGCAAGCCGAGATGCAGCGCGGGCGCCCGACGAAGCTGCGCGACGAGCTGAAGGATGGTGACACACAGATTCGCTCGAAGATGCTCGCTCGCGCCATCGACGCCGGTGATGAGCTGGTCACCGAGACCCTCACCGACGCCGCCGACTACCTGGGCGCGGGACTTGGGTCGCTCGTGACCTTCTACAATCCCAAGCGCGTCATCCTGGGAGGCGGATTAATCGAGGCCACCAACCTACTCTTCGAGCACGCGGCGGCGCGGGCGCGCGAGGCAGGGCTACCACTGCCCGGCCGCTCAGTCGAGATCGTCCGCGCGGCGCTCGGCGACGACTCGGGCATCATCGGTGCGGCGTGGATGGCCGGCAACGCGGCCGTCACGCAGACCGGTCCGCGCGTGGTGAATCCGGTAATGTAGGGCGGAACCTCTCCCCCAACCCGGCAGAACCTCACCCCAACCCCCTTCCCTTGGAGGGAAGGGGTCGCTATTTGGGCGGTCGTGGCGGACGGCAACCATTACAGCGGCCTGATCCGGTCGAGCTGTTCAGTAGGGGCGAAGCATGCCTCGCCCGCGCCGGTGTGGCGGGCAGACTACCACACAGCGAGAGGATGCCATGCTGATCGAGCTGGCCATCGGCGACGCGTATGGCGCGGGCTTCGAGTACGCTGACCGCGCGATGATCGCGCGCGAGAACGATTTGAGCCGGTACGTCAAGCATCCCCGGCACCGCCTGATCCCCGGCCACTATACCGACGACACACAGATGAGTCTCGCGATCGCCGAGCTGATCGTCTCAGGTGACGAGTGGACGCGCGAGCGGCTGGCGGAGAAATTCGTCGAGGCGTTCAAGCGTGACCCGCGCGAAGGCTATGCCAGCGGCTTCTACGCGTTTCTCCAGCGCGTGCAGAGCGGGCGGCAGTTCCTCGCCGAGATTCGGCCCACCAGCGACAAGAGTGGGGCGGCGATGCGTGCCGCGCCCATCGGCGTCTATCCCACTGTGCCGGAGGTCATCGAGCGGGCGAGGCTCCAGGCGCGGCTGACACACGATACTGAGGACGGCACGAACGCGGCGGTGGCGGCCGCACTGCTGGCACACTACTGCCTCTACCGGCTCGGTCCGAAGGCGGAGGCGGGCGCGTTCATCGAGCGGCACGTCGCGGGCCATTGGGCGACCCCGTGGCGCGGCAAGGTCGGCTCGAAAGGCTGGATGAGCGTGCGCGCGGCCATCACCGCCGTAGCCGAACAGGACCGACTAAGCGATCTGCTCCGCGCCTGCGTCGACTTCTCGGGCGATGTCGATACGGTGGCCGCCATCGCGCTCGCCGCTGGCGCGCACTGTCCTGAGATCGCGCCCGACCTGCCCGAGCACCTGCTCTACGGGCTGGAAGACGGATCGTATGGCCGCACCTACATTACCGCCCTCGACGCGAAAGTGCTGGCACGGGTCCCCAGTGTGTGAGGAGGCTCGTGCCAGCGAGATAAAGGGAGAGTCGGTCCCGGCGCCAGCGCGCTAGCTCGGCCGCTGGCCGCGCGCGGGCTCCGGGCGATGCGTCGCGCGGCGGTGCTGGTGCTGCCGGGGTCCGCGCATGTCGTGCTCCTGCGGGCCGGGATGCGACACATGTGGGTGCGCGCCGTTGTGCGCCGGTGAAGGGCGAGCGGCTGGGGAGCTGCTCACAGGGGGTTGCGCGGGCACCTCAGGTAGCGGCATCTCGCGCTGCGGCCACGGTCGCGCCTGCAAGCGTACACCCAGGCCACGCACGATTTTCTGCCAGGCAGGCAAATCCTCGGGTGTCAGCAGCGTGATAGCCTCGCCGGTGGAATCCATGCGCCCCGTCCGGCCGACGCGGTGCGTGAAGAGCTCGGACGACTCGGGCAACTCGTAGTTGATGACCAGCTCGATCGAGCGCACGTCCAAACCGCGCGCGGCGACGTTGGTCGCGAGCAGCATCGGCACGCGGCCAGCGCGGAAATCGGCGATGACACGATCGCGGGCGTTCTGGCTCATGTTGCCCTGCAGCGCGGCGACGGGATAGCCGCGCGCTTCGAGCTGCCGCGCCAGCTTCTTGACACCGTGCTTGGTGCGGCCGAAGACGAGCGTCGTGCCGTCGGCATCGCGGCGGCGGTCGAGCAGTGCGCAGAGCGCTTCGAGGCGCAGCCCCTGCGGCACCATGTAGACGAGCTGGCTAACCGCCTCGGCGGGCCGGCCCTCTGGCACCTCGGCGGCGACACGTACCGGATCGTGCAGGTAGCGCTTGGCGATGGTGGTCGTCCACTCGGGCAGCGTCGCGGTGAAGAGCGCGAGCTGGCGGCGCGGCGGCGTGGCCGAGAGGATGCGCTCGACATCCGGCGCGAAGCCCGCGTCGAGCATCTGATCGGCCTCGTCGAGCACGACGAACCGAATCGACTGCGTGCGCAGGAAGCCCTGCCGCAGCAGATCGAGCACACGGCCAGGAGCGCCGACGGCCACCTGTGCGCCCGCCGCGAGGGCGTCGCGCTGCGGGCCGAGGGCGCGCCCGCCGATGAGCTGCGCCACACGCAGGCCACGTCCGCCGTTCAGCGAGGAGAGCACGTCGGCGACCTGCCCGGCGAGCTCACGCGTCGGCACGAGCACCAGCGCTTGCAGCTCCGGCAGGCGGACGTCAATCTTCTCGACGAGCGGCAGCCCGAAGGCGAGCGTCTTGCCGGACCCGGTGCGCGACTGGCCGATCAGATCGCGGCCCGCGAGCAGCGGCGGGATGGCCTGCGCCTGAATGAGCGTCGGCGTCTCGATACCCTGCGCGGCGAGCGCTCGCACGCTCTGTGGCCGCGCACCGAGCGAGGCGAAGGTAATCGTTTGAGATGTGGCGTCCGCGGGCAAGCGCGGATCGCGCTCAGGGGCGCGTACTGTAGGGAGAGACGGAGCGGAAGAAGAAGTATTCGGAGTCACACGTTATCCTTTGATCGAGCTGGACGAGTCGGCATGGCGCCGAGCGCCTGCGCGGGAACGCGCTCGCCATTGTCTCGTTCTTCCAGGGGATCGGATACGCGTCACACAAAAAGGCCCACCGTGCCATCGGGCGCAGTGGACCCATTCACGAGGCCGACTGGAGAAGACACACGAACGCATCTGAGGGGAGAACAACACGTTCCTCGCACCCTCACGTCTTCAGTATACAATATTGGAAGGTCCCGGCGACGGATCTCAGCCATTTGGGGGCCGCTCACAAAGGCAAGCTTCGTGGCGGAACGCCTGCAGGCGTGGCTTCAGCAGCCCACGAGCACGCAGAGAGACATCGCACGAACGAGGAGAGAGCACGATGATGAAGTCGATCCGCGCGGCCTTGCAGGAGGCACGCGAACGTATGCTTGCGGCCGTGCCGGCCTCCTCAACCTCCGCGCTGAAGCATCCGGGTGTCGCGGCCTACCGCAAAGATGTGCTGACGCGCTTCCCCTACACTGAGGAGGCGCGGCAGTGGCTGAGCACCGCGATTAACTTCGAGGTCGAGGATTTGACGAGCGATCGCGGCGGCGGCTTCTGGTATCCCGAGACGCGCACCGTGCATCTCTTCACCGCGCAGTATGAGGCGGCGATTCACGAGCTGGCCCACGCCTGGTGGCACGACCGCCGCATCGGCCAGGAAGATGCGCTGATCGAGGCCACCATCGCACTCTCGAAGGAGACGGACCGCCGCTACGAGCGCCTGCAGGGGCTGGCGTACGGCTACATCCACGGCATCCCAGAGCAGAACTGGGCTGGGATGCTCGTCGACCGCAACGACTGGGAGATGTACGCCGGAATGGCGAGCGGCATGATGGCCGATATGCGGCTGGTGCCGCCGTACGTGCGCCGCTTCTACGAAGGGATGTACCGCCTGCTGCCCCCAGATGCGCCCTCGCCCGCCGCGCAGGCGCCGCACCGCTGATCACGCTGTCTCGACAGAACTTAGGAGGACTGGAGCGCGGCCACATGCCATCTTTCGTCTGTGTCTTCGACGTGAATGAGACGCTGCTCGACCTGGGCGCGCTCGACCGTCCCTTCGCGGAGGCCTTCGGCGATGTGGGAGTCCGGCGGGAGTGGTTTCAGCAGATGCTGCAATCGGCCTTCGTCTCGACGATCACGCGCAACTACTATACGTTTGGCGCGCTCGGCGCGGCGGCGCTTGAAATGGTTACCCAGCGCCACGGCGTCACGCTGACGGACGAGCAGCAGGACGCGATTCTCGGCGGCATGCGACGGCTGCCCGCGCATCCCGATGTCCCCGCCGGACTCCAACGGCTGCTCGACGCGGGAGTGCGCCTGGCCACGCTGACGAACTCGACGGCGGAGGTCGGCGAGCAGCAGATCGAGAATGCCGGTTTGCGTCCGTTCTTCGACGTGTTGCTCTCCGCCGACACCGTGCGCAGACTCAAGCCTGCGCCCGAGCCATATCACATGGCCGCCGAGCGGCTGGGCGTGCCGGTCGGTCAGATCGTGCTCGTCGCCGCGCATGCGTGGGATGTCGCGGGGGCGATGAGCGCCGGTTGCGAGGCGGCGTTCGTCGCGCGCCCGGGGCAGGTGCTCAATCCACTCGCGCCGCGCCCGCGCTTCGTCGGCACCGACATCGTGGATATCGCCGTCCAGGTGCTCGCGGCGGGCTAGGCCCGGGCATTCCATTCCAGGGCCATCCATACTGTCACGATACGTCAACCGTGAGGCCCACAGACGCAATACGCTCGTGTCGGGCTATCATCTGGCGACGCAGGCGCTCGCCAAGCCGCATGCCCGGTTTTTCGACCAGCAGATACATCGCCGTCGAGAATGGGATGACGACGAGCGCCGCCCAGAGCCAGTACAGTCCGTAGGCCGGGCCATGCGGCAGGCTCGCGAGGCTGGGGCCGACCTGATGCATGAAGACGACCAGCAGCGGCAGGTGCCAGATGTAGAGGCTGAAGGAGATCAGCCCAATCCAGCGGAGAGGCGTCCATTCAAAGCACCGCCTGATCGCCCGTGGCCCAAAGAGCAGCGCGACGATGCCGCACGCGAAGCTCAGCGAGAAGGCTAGCTCGCCCGCCCAGGCGAAGACAGGCACCGTGCCTGGATAGACATGCTGCAGCAGTTGCGTGCCGAGGATCAGCAGCGCGGCCAGCGCACTCACCCCCAACAAGGGGCTAAGCTGGCGCATCCGCCCCAGATTCGCCGACGCGTTGCCCTTCACCGCGACGTAGCACAGTCCCGCTAGCATGCCACAGGCGAAGTCCTCCAGATACTTGCCCCTGAAGCCGTACGTGAAGAACAGCGCGTCATTCACCACGCGGCGTGGCAGCGATAGAACCGTCGCCGTTGGGTAGGCGGTGAAGTAGATCCCCCACAGGCGGCTCAGCAGCCCCCAGCCCATGAGCGCGACCAGACACAGTGCGACTGCCCATGCTGGCCGCTTGTACCAGACACGTCGCGTGACGTACCGGATGCCCAGGGCGATGAGCGGCAACAACAGGTAGAATTGCCACTCGATGGCGAGAGTCCAGTAGGGGCCATTGATGTGCTGGAATGTGCGCTGTGTGGAGTCCATCAGAAAGAACAGGAAGAGCAGCAGATCACGCCAGTGGCTGGGCGAGAGATATTCCGGCTGCTGGAGCGTGACAATGAGGAACAGCGAGGCGTAGTAGCCAGGAATGATGCGGAGCGCGCGCCGCAGGTAGAACACGCGGCTATCGGGCCAGGTCTGCGCGAAGAGCAACGCCCTGGCGTAGGGCAGGAACAGCAGAAAGCCCGAGAGCACGAAGAACAGTGTGACGCCGGAGCTGCCCGAAAGAAACTGCGAGTGCAGCAGAGGATGGCTGCTGAGTCTCCACAGGTGCATGTCGCGCGTGATCAGGTTGATGTGGTACCCCATAACGGCAAGACATGCGAGGGCACGCACGCCGTCGAGCGCGGGGATCGCTCCGGCTGATGCACGCCCTTCGAGGCGCGCGGTGACCCGCGTGGAGAAGCGACTGAGCGCGCGCCGAACGGATCGCAGTGGATGCGGCCGCACAGCAGTGTCGTCGTCGATCTCGCCGACATCCTCGCGTGGCTCCACATCGAGCGGGTCCACAGTGACAGCTATCGTCGGCACGTGTCGAGACAGAGGGACCCACATGCGGGCGCGCTCCTTTCAGCGTATCCCTGGGCGCTGGTGACAACCAGACTCACCAGCCCTGACGGCACGCTAACCCGCTCGGAGCGCGGCCACATCCGCCGTTTGCTCGCGGCACTCCCGGCAGCGGGGGAATTACCTAGGTCAAACTGACATGCCGAGCGTGCGGAGGGAGGGATATACTTGGTCAGCGTCGATACGCCTGTGGGTTCGCCTGTGAGAGTGCGCGCGGAGCCAGATACGTCGCGTGTCACGGCGACCGGCGGGAGGTGATTCCATGAGCACGCGCCAGAAGGTAGGGCCACTCGGCTGGTTTCTGCTGCTGTGGGTCAGCCTGGTATATCTCTGGGGGATTCTGTATCTGTGGGGATACTCCTACGGGTGGGAGTTCCTCGGTGCGCCCATACAGAAGATGTGTGTCGCGCGTGGACACTGCGACGCCGGTCCCCCCATGGGGCTGGGTGTCGTCGTCTCCCCGAGTCTCGTCTTCACAGGGCTTATCGCCGTCTACGGGGCGCTGGTATGGGCGGCGGTCTCCTCGCCGGCCGGAGCGCGCAAGCACTGGATGACGTTTCTCCTGCAAGGCGCTCTTGTCTTCGTGATCGGGCTCGTCGTGCGCCAGGAGCTCGCGGTGCTCAGTCTCTGTCTCGCGCTGATCCTGGAGGCAGTCGCTATCTTCAACCGGTCGCGCGTGATCGTGCTCGTCGCCGTTGGCTCTGCCATGCTGTATTTCCTGAGCGTCACCTGGACGCTGGGACCGTGGACGCTGGACACGTGGCTGAACTTTCTGAGTAAGACGGATTACGCGGCGCTGATCTTGTTCGTCGTCGGGTTCGTCGTGCTGTATATGCAGCAACTGGGAGCACATGCACAGCTTGAGGCGGCGCATGCGCGTCTCGAAGCGACCCATGTACAACTGCGGGCGTCCGCCGAACGGATCGAGGCCCTTACGCTGCTCACCGAGCGCCAGCGCTTGGCGCGCGAGCTGCACGACACGCTCGCCCAAGGGGTCGCCGGGCTGATCATGCAAATGGAGGCCGCCAACGCCGAGCTGGGGCGAGAGCGGTTCGCCAAGGTCCACGATATCCTCTCGGAGTCGATGGCGAGCGCCCGCACGACACTCGCGGACGCACGCAGCGTGATCGACGAGCTGCGGACGGTCGCCTCCTTCGACGAGTTCGCCGAGCGTATCCAGGGCGAGGTGCGGCGCTTCGAGATATCGACCGGCATTCCGTGCCGGGTGGAGCTGCCCTCACTGGTGTTGGTGCCCGCGAGCGCCTATCAGTCTGTGTATGGAACCGTCCGCGAGGGACTTACCAATGTCGCGCGGCACGCCCATGCGGAGAAGGTCGTGGTGCGGGTCGCCCCCGACGAGGCAGGGCGGAGCATCGTCGTGGAGGTAGTCGACGATGGCGTCGGCTTTGAGCCCGCGACGGTAGCGCGCACGCCAGGGCACTACGGCCTACTGGGGTTGCGGGAACGCGCGCGCCTTGCGGGTGGCGCGCTCGACATCCGCAGTGCTCCTGGTGCGGGCACGTCGATTCGTCTGCATCTACCCGCGCAAGCGGAAGGCGCGCTGGCATGAGCACGCCCATTCGTGTGGTGATCGCCGACGACCATCTGGTGGTGCGCACCGGGCTCCGCCTGATGTTGGGCACCAGCGAGGATTTCACTCTCGTCGGCGAGGCCGCCGACGGCGCCGAGGCTGTCGCACTGGTGGAGCAGCTGCGGCCGGATGTGGTGCTGATGGACCTGCGCATGCCGGGCATGGATGGACTCAAAGCCATCGGGCACATCCACGAGCGGTATCCCGAGATGGCGATCGTCATCCTCACGACGTACAACGAAGACACGCTGATGATTCGCGGATTGCAGGCGGGAGCGCGCGGGTATCTGCTGAAAGACTGCACGCTGGAGATGCTGCTGGAGGCGTTGCGGTCGGCGGCGCGCGGTGACATGCTGGTGCAACCCGATGTGATGGCCCGCATCCTGTCCCATGCCGCGCGTTCGGTCAATCCAGGGACGTCACCCCAGGCGCGCGGACTGCTCGACCTCACCGAACGCGAGCGAGAGGTGCTCATGGGAGTCGCGCGCGGCGAGCGCAGCAAGGAGATTGCCGTCCACCTGGGCATTAGCGAGCGAACGGTCGGCTCGTACCTGAACAACATCTTCGCGAAGCTCGGCGTCGATTCGCGCGCGTCCGCCGTGGCCGTCGCGATGGAACGCGGGCTGCTGCCCCATCAGTGAGGCGGAGTTGCGACGCGATGGGTGCATGATCGCCGCTGGCCCATTCGGTGCGGGTTGGTGGCGATTCCGCGCGCCCGCGCGTCTTGGCGAAGGTCGCGTCCGAGGGCAACCGTAGCTCGTGTGCGCGGTGTTCACGTCCAAGTGCCCCAACCTGGCGTGGCCTGTACTTTGCCGTGATACACTGCACAGTATTGTTTCGGCCCTCAGGACACGCGACGAGTGTCACGGTCGTACGGGGGAGGCGGCACGCTGCCATGGGTCCAGATTTACTGCAACGTCACCGATCGCTGCGTGTGCTCGTGAGCCTGCTCATCATCGTGCTCGCGTTCTACATCCTCAGCGTCTTGGTGAACGTGCTGTCCATCTTTGGCGACATCATTCTGATGTTCTTCCTCGCCTGGGTCATCACGTTCATCCTTGAGCCGGTCACCTCCGCCCTCGAACGGCGCGGCTTCTCACGCGTGCTCGCCGTCTCGCTGGTGTTTCTAGCGCTGATCGTAGTGCTCTCGGGCGCGATCGTGCTGACCGTCTATGCCATCGCGGCACAGGTGACCTCCATTGCGCATGAGATACAGACGGCGTTGACGACGAACAACATCAGCACGCTGGCCGAGCAAGCCACGCGTCTGCTCGAACGCTTCGGCATTCCGGCGGCAACCGCTCAGAATCTGATTCGGCAGGCAACGTCGCAGATTCCGAGCAAGGTAGGCGACTTCGCCAACAGCGCCGCGACGACCGCCGAGGGGCTGGTCAACTCGCTGCTGACCATCCTCTTCGACGGCTCGATCGTGCTGATTGTGGCGTTCTACATCATGCTGGACGGCGGCAGGCTGTGGGAGCGCATCATCTCGAAGCTGCCGCCGGTCTTTGAGCCTGACATCCGGCTGTTTCAATATCACGTCGGCGAGATTTTCGGCGGCTTCTTCCGCGCTCAGCTCATCATCGCGGGCCTCTACGCCATCGCGACCTGGCTGATTCTGCTGCCGCTTGGGCAGGGCAACAACGGCTTCATCGTCGCGATTCTGGCGGGCATCGTCATCGTGTTGCCGTTCTTCGGGCCGTTCCTCTCGGTGATTCCGCCCGCACTGCTGGTCATCTTGCAGTCCCCGCCGAATCAGACGCTGCTGATTAAGCTGGTGGTACTGATCTTCGCGCTCGCGGCGGCACAGCATATCGTCATCAATCTGCTCGGGCCGCGCATCTTCGGCTCGAATATCGGCGTCGATCCGATCATTCTTTTCGCCGTGCTGCTGATCGGCGCGAAGGTCGGCGGCGTCTGGGGCGCGTTCTTCGCCGGGCCGGTTGCCGCCGTCCTCTACGCCATGGTCGAAACATTCTATGACCGCTTCGCGGCGACCTCGCCGCTTTTCAAGCGCACACCTACGCAGGATGCCGTGGTTCCCTCCAAGCCGCGCCTGCCGCGTGCCGCCCGCCACCGCAAGCTGACACCCGTACAGCATGGGCTGCTGCACCTCGGCGAGAACATCAAGACGTCACTCGGCGGCAAACCGCCAGAGACGGAGCCCGTCGACGAGCCTCCAGCCGACGCGCTGACCGGCGAGGAGACGCGGCAGCCCGAAGAGGCACCTCCGCGAGCGCAGGCCGCCGACCCAGGCTACTCGAACGAGGAGATGAGTGACTCGCGGCGCACTACCGCCGCGGGCAAGCGCGCCGACGAGCAGCCGGAACGGTAGCGCTGACAGTCGTGCGCCTCTCGCGCGGTACGCCCGGCGCGGTGTGCGCGCGTGAAGGTCAAGCGCCATGCGTAAGGACGGAAGGCAGGAATTCGCGTGACACCATCCGCGACGGACCAGCACGAGACACGGCAGCTCGTCGGGTTGGTGATCGCGCGGGCGGGCCGAATCGCGATGACGCTCGGCGGTCCCGCGCGGTGGCATGTCGCCGCGGGCACGACGTTTCTGCCACTGGAGTTTGCGGGCGGACTGCTCGCCCCCGGACAGCGCCTGGGGGATGCGGCATCAGCTATCGGCGCGGAGGCATTTGGCGCGGACGTGTCTCTGGTCAGCAGCGCCGCCGTCTACGGCTCGTCGCCCCGGCACCTCATCGACAGACTGCCACCGCTGCCCGACGACGAGCCGCGGCCGCTGCTCCGGCTCTCGCGACGAATGCTGGATGAGCGCGCGACGCCTGAGCTCGCGCTCGTGGAGGCGGTCGTGCGCTCGTATCTCGCCCGCCTCTCCGGACCACTGACACCAGGCACGGGCACGGCGGGCACGCTGGAGCTGCCGCTTGCCACGCTGCGCTCGCTGATTCGGGGGCTGCCGTTGACGGAGGCACTGGCACTAGAAGGCGCCGTCTGGCTCCCGAGCGGAGCGCCGCTGGATGTCGCACCTGAAACAGCGGTCGTGTATGTACCATCGGAGTATGGGGAGCGGTTGCTGCCGCGCATCGCCGCGAAGTATGGCACAGGCGCGATCTTTCAGCAGGGGGCGGAGAATGGGTCTGGAGTATGAGGCAGTGCGCGCGCCGGAGCTGCTTGCCACCACAGATCAGCTCGATCCCCGCCGCTGCCCGTGCGCCTCGACACGTACACAGGAGCCTTCGCAGCCGCTGCGACATGGACTGAGCGAGCCAGAGGGCAGTGACACCCCGCTGGCGAAGGAGTGTCGTATGGATCTGCACCTGACGGGCAAGGTCGCGGTCGTCACTGGCGCGAGCAAGGGCATCGGCCTGGCTGTGACCCAGGCGCTGGGCGAAGAGGGCGTGCGGGTGGTCGCCGGAGCCCGCACGGGCAGCGACGATCTTGCCCAGCTCGCCGAGCGCTATAAGACCCGCTTCGTGCCGGTGGACCTGAGCACCCCAGACGGCCCGGTGCACCTGATCGACGAGGCGGTCGCGGCCTTCGGCGGGCTGGACATCCTCGTCAACAACGTCGGGGCCGCTCACGTGCGCATGGGCGGGTTCCTCTCGCTCAGCGACGACGATTGGATGAGCGCGCTGACGCTCAACTTCCTCGCCGCGGTCCGCACCACACGCGCGGCGCTGCCGCATCTGCTGGAGCGAGGCGCGGGCACCATCGTGACGATCAGCTCGGTCAACTCCTTCCTCCCCGATCCACTGGTCATCGACTACTGCGCGGCCAAGGCGGCACTGGCCAACTTCTGCAAGGCGCTCTCGAAGGAGGTTGGCCCGCGCGGCATCCGCGTCAACACGGTCAGCCCTGGGCAGGTCGCGACGGACCTGTGGCTCGGCAAGGATGGTGTCGCGGCGACGGTCGCCCACACGGTCGGCGGCGATGCGGAGGCCGTGGCGAAGAAGGCTGCCGAGGGCAACGTCACGGGCCGCTTTACGCGACCAGAGGAGGTCGCTGATCTGGTGCTGCTGCTGGCGAGCGACCGCGCCGGCAACGTCACCGGCGCCGACTTCGTCATCGACGGCGGGCTAGTCTCGACGCTGTGACGTCCACCAAGCACATGCGAAAGGAGCTCGGCCATGCCCAACATCGCCCAGGTGTATCCGCTGGCTGAGGCGCGCCAGGCCTTCACGGAGGCGGCGCAGGGGCACGCGCGCGGCAAGATCGTCCTGCGCGTGCGAGAGTAACCCCACTGTCACGTCCCTGGCCACATGTGCGTTCGAGGTTCCCTGGATGGCATGCAGCAC
This sequence comes from uncultured Ktedonobacterales bacterium, assembly GCA_964427535.1. Lineage (GTDB taxonomy): Bacteria > Chloroflexota > Ktedonobacteria > Ktedonobacterales > JADMIN01 > CAYRVF01. The sequence goes on along the minus strand of CAYRVF010000010.1, from coordinate 40,434 downwards.
AGCCATCCAGGGAACCTTACTGTATGCCTTGACGCTTTCTCCCTCCTGGCTTACACTACTTCACTAAGGGAAGTTATGAAAATATGCGGGCGCGTACGTCGTGCCGCAATCGAAACACGACACTAGTTGATGGTGAGGGTTGGATGAAGGTAGAAATCTGGTCGGATGTCGCGTGCCCGTGGTGCTATATCGGCAAGCGACGCTTTGAGTCAGCGCTGGATCAGTTCGCGCACCGCGATCAGGTCGAGGTAGTGTGGCGCAGCTTCCAGCTTGACCCCAACGCTCCAAAGACCTCGGGGAAGACGGTCACCGCGATGCTCGCCGAGAAGTACGGCGTGAGCCTCGCACAGGCGCAAGCGATGAACGACCGCGTCAGCGGTATGGCCGCAGAGGTGGGCCTGGACTATCACCTGGAGAACGCGCAGTACGCCAACACGTTCGACGCGCATCGGGTGATTCACCTGGCGGCGTCGCATGGCCTGCAGCACGAGGCGGAAGAGCGGTTCTTCAAGGCGTACTTCGTCGAAGGGAAGTCGCTGGGGGACGCCGAGACGCTCGTCGCGCTGGCTGCTGAGATCGGCCTCGACGCCGACGAGACACGGACGATGCTGGAGAGCGACGACTTCGCCAGCGACGTGCGGGCCGACGTGAAGCGCGCCGCGATGCTCGGCATCCAGGGCGTGCCGTTCTTCGTGGTGGACGAGAAGTATGGCGTCTCGGGCGCGCAGCCAACGGAGCTCTTCGGCGAGGTGCTGGGCCAGGTGTGGGCCGAGTCGCACCCCCTCACACTCGTCGGCACGCCCAACTCGGACGACGCCAACCAGTGCGAAGGCGACAACTGCGCGCTGTAGTCGATAGCGCACCATGCAATGACAGCGGGTGGGCGGGCGTATGAACCTGCCCGGCCGCTATTTCATCTCCTGTCGGAAGACGCCGATGGAGTCGCTCGCAGCGGCACCTCAGTCTTACGCGCGATGGCTATGGCAGGTGTGTCGTACTCTGGCACTGTGCCCGTGTACGATTCGACCATCAGCGGCGACGAGATCATGAAATCGGCCGACGCGCGGTTGCACGCGACGGGTACGTTCCACACGACGGCGATGCGCAGTAATGCGCGCACATCGGAATCGTGCGGTTGCGTCTCCAGCGGGTCCCAGAAGAAGATCAGCAGGTCGAGCTCACGTTGGGCGATTTTCGCGCCGATCTGCTGATCGCCGCCTAACGGTCCGCTCTGCAGCTTCGAGATACTGACTCCCAGCTCCGCCTCCAGCAGAGTGCCGGTCGTGCCAGTTGCGTAGAGGTCGTGCAGCGCGAGCAGGTCGCGGTTATAGCGCGCCCACTCCAGCAGATCGTGTTTCTTGTTGTCGTGCGCGACGAGCGCGATGCGTTTTCGTGGATACATGAATGACGTCCTGTTCGTTGCGTTTCACCCGTCCTGGGCGCGGCTCGCAGTCGTTGAGCGCACAAAAAAAACCGCCAGACCATAACACAATATGTCTGGGCGGGCTGCGGTGACCCGAGAGCGCAGCCACACATCGGCGTAAGGCGCCGCTCTCTTCTCTTAGATGGTAGCAGCGATACCGGCATCTGGCAAGGGCCAGACACTCTTCCCCAACCGCGTCCCCTGAGAGGGGAGGGGCACAACGGCAGGCTGGGTGGCTGATGATGAGGGTTGAGATGCAGTGAGGATGGAGGGGCTTCACCCACGGCAGCAAAGGACCAGCGTACAAAACCGCTCGCATCTGCTCGCATCTGTTAGAGTGTTTCTAGCACTCGATAGCCGCTCTCTTCGTCGAAGAGCGTCAGTAGCCGCGGGAGCACCAGTGATGAGCCAGCCGCGTCCATCTGCCACAGCATCGATTCGATTTCTCACCGGCCCGTTGAGCGGGCAAACGGTACGGATTGAGCGCGATGAGACGACTCTCGGTCGCGATACCGCGAACGACATCGTGATCAGCGGCGACCTCAGGGTCTCGCGCCAGCACGCCCGGATAACGTGGCACGAGGGCGCGTGGGAGATAGAGAATCGCTCCCAGACGAGCTTCATCACGGTCGATCGCGTGGGTGTGGAGCGGGCGCCGCTCGTGAGCGGAGCAGAGATCACACTGGGCGACGTTACGCGCTTCGTCTTTGTGCTCGCGGAAGATGAGCGATCCGCCGAGGCGGCCGATCAGCGCTCGCTGGACGAACGTCGAGACATGCCGCCCGCTGCCGTCCAAACCGGCGAGCGGCCTGCGGCTGAACTGTCTCCCCAGCCGGATGCCGGCGGCCTCGCCGTCGCAGCGCTAGCGGGCGGCGCGGAACAGACACAACTGGCATCGCCCCTCACGCTCGGGCTGCCCTCACTCGTGGTCAGCAGCACGTCGCACAGCGAGAAACAGACGTACCTCCTCGATGCGCCCAGCATCGACATCGGCCGCGATTCTGGCAATGACATCGTCCTCAATGACCGCATCGTCTCGGGCAAGCACCTGCGCCTCGTGCGCCAGGGCAATGCCTTCGTGCTCCAGCATCCCCACCCCGACCGCGAGCGCACGATGAACGGACTGCTCTACCAGGGCCGCAAGATTCGTGGCGACGAGCGCTTCAGCAAGGTGCTGATGAAGGGCGACTTCTTCCGTATCGGCGACGAGGACGGCACGCTGCTCACGCTGACCTATGACGACGGGACAGGCACCACGCCTCCCGAGGTGCCGTCGATGGCGCCGATCAAGCTGGATGCGCCCGAGCTGACGATTGGGCGGCTGCCAGACAATCGGGTCGTGCTCTCACATCTGCAGGTCTCCGCGCATCATGCGCGGCTCATCCGAGAGGGTGCGACCTACCGCATTGACGACCTCAACAGCACCAACCATGTTTACGTCAACGCCGAGGCCGTGAGCAGCCGCGTGCTCAAAACCGGCGATGAGATCCGCATCGGCCCCTACCGGCTGGTGTATGACGGCAATCAGCTCCGGCAGTACGATGAGCGCAGCTTCATCCGCATCGACGCGCTGCACCTGAAGAAGTACGGCGGCTCGCGCGATCACCGCGTCCCTCTGCTGGACGACATCACGCTCACAATCCCGCCGCGCACGTTCGTGGCGCTCGTCGGTGGGTCGGGGGCGGGCAAATCGACCCTGCTCGACGCGCTCAACGGTCTGCGGCCCGCGCACGAGGGCAGCGTGCTCTACAATGGCGAACACTATTACTCGCATCTCAGCGCCTTCAGCACACAGCTTGGCTACGTGCCACAAGACGACATCGTGCATGGCGACCTGACGGTCGAGCGCGCCCTCTACTACGCCGCCCGACTGCGACTGCCGAGCGACTTCACGCGCGAGCAGATCGACCAGCGCATTACCGAAGTGCTCGACGACGTGGAGCTCAGCGGGAGACGCGATCTTCTGGTGAAGAAGCTCTCTGGCGGACAGCGCAAGCGCGTCTCTATCGCGCTCGAACTGCTCGGCAACCCCAGCATCTTCTTCCTCGACGAACCGACCTCCGGACTGGACCCCGGTCTCGACCGCAAGATGATGCTGCTCTTGCGCAATCTGGCCGACCGCGGCCACACCGTCGTGCTCGTCACGCACGCGACGAGCAACATCACCACCTGCGATTACGTCTGTTTTCTGGCGGCGGGTGGCAGGCTTGCGTACTTCGGTCCGCCCGATGAGGCCAGGACCTACTTCGGCAAAGCCAATTTTGCCGAGATCTATAGCAGCCTGGAGCCAACCGACGAGAGCCCTGACGCGCCCGAGAAGGCAGAGGCGCGCTTTCGCTCCTCCCCCGAGTACCAGCGCTATGTGCTCGATTCGCAACACACGGCCCGCACGGACACTGCCGCAACCGTTGGACAGCCCGGCGCGGCGACGGGGACAGCCGCCCAGAAGGCGCGGACGCCGCGAAAGCGGGCAGGCTGGTCGCAGTTCGTGCTGCTCTCGACGCGCTATGTGGAGCTACTCAAGAACGACACCGTGAACCTGCTGCTGCTGTTGTTGCAGGCGCCCATCGTCGCGCTGCTGCTGGTGGTGATGCTGCGTTTCGAGGTCGGTGCGGGCATCTTCAACGCCACTTCGCTGGTGCAGTGCCGCAGTCAGATCGTCACTCCCAGCGGACAACTGGCGCTGCCGCAGGCACAGCACGCTGTGCAGGTCGATTGCCAGCAGGTGCTGACCTTCCTCCGCACCAGCCCGAACGGGCAGGCGTATGCGTCTCAGCGTGGCGGGGCTAACCAAGCGCTGCAAGACTTCATCCTGCCAGGGCCGGGCGCGGACGCGCAGAAGGCACTCTTCATCCTGTCCTTCACGACGATCCTCTTCGGCTGCATCAACGGCGCGCGCGAGTTCGTGAAGGAATCCGCCATCTACCGCCGTGAGCGCACGGTGAACCTGGGCATCGCGCCGTACATGTTCTCCAAGATCGTCGTGCTAGGCATCCTTTGCCTGTACCAGAGCGCGGTGCTGGTGGTCGCGATGCAGCTTGTGGAGCCCTTCCAGCAGGGCATCTTGCTGCCGCCTGTGCTGGAGACCTACGTGACGCTCTGCCTCACCTCGCTCGCCGGGCTGATGATCGGGCTGGCGATCTCCGCTATCGCACCCAATGCCGACCGCGCGATCAGCTTCGTGCCGATCATTCTGCTGCCGCAGGTGATCTTCTCGGGCGCCATCATTCCGCTGAAGGACTGGTTCACGCAGATTCTGGCGGCCATCTTCCCCTCACGCTGGGCCATGGCGGCGCTTGGCTCGTCGATCGGCCTGCATGCCGACGCGCTCGGAGGAGACCGCCTCTTCGGCAACGATTACTCGTATCACAGCACGCTCTTCTCGATCTACAACGCGACTGATGCCGCGCATCGCCTGCTCTGGTCTTGGGGCGTGCTAGTCGCGATCAGCCTGGTGCTGATGGGGGTGATCGCCGTCTTCCTCAAGCGCAAAGATACGGTCGCGTAGCAAGCGATGGAACGCAGCGGTTGTGTACCCGGCTGGCAGGTGCCTCGCTCTATCGCTACAGCCAGGCGTATCCGCGCCGCGATGGCTGTGCGTGAGCGCCACCACGCGCTCGCGTCCGTTGAGTTGGAGGCTGCTTTTCAGCAGCGCGCGAGTCCGAGTGACATGCGCCGGCGGCCAGTGCGTGCTCGGGAGATGCCCGAGATGTGGAACGCTCACATAGTGACAGGACCAACCGCGTTGGGGTAAGCTGCATTGTGCGACGTCGAAACCAGGCACACGGACACAGCCGATGTGTGATTCCGCTCCGTTGTTTGCGGACACCAGGAAGGCGGAAGTGTCCGTGTACCTCGCAGTGAGAATGGTCAATACCGGCCACGCAGGAGATCGCACATGAGCAGCGCGCCACAACGTCTCGGCAAGTATGAGCTACAGGAGCCGCTGGGCCGTGGTGGAATGGCGGAGGTGTGGAAAGCCTTCGATACGCAGCTGCGCCGCTCTGTCGCGATCAAGTTCCTGCACGCCGACCTCTCCACCGACCCGGACTTTGTGAACCGGTTCATGCGTGAGGCGCGTGTGGTTGCCTCGCTGCGCCATCCCAACATCGTCCAGATCTACGACTTCCACCTCTCCGAGAAGACCACCTCGGACACCGGCGAGCTCGACGCGCTGCCAACCGTCTCGGGCGCGCCCCCGGCACCACAGACACCCGACGCCGCGACGGACGCGACCGCGTACATGGTCATGGAGTACGTCCCGGGACAGACGCTCGCGCGCTACATGAGCACCACCTCGCGCAAGCAGGAGTTCCCGACCGCCTCCACGATCATCCGCCTGTTCACGCCGATCAGCATGGCGCTCGACTACGCGCATCAGCAGGGCACCATCCACCGCGACATCAAGCCGGCCAACATCCTGCTCGACGAGCGCAATACGGCGCGCAATCCCATGGGCGAACCGATTCTCTCCGATTTCGGTTTGGCCAGGGTGCTTGGCGGCGCCTCGCAGACACTCAGCGGCGCGGTTCTCGGCACGCCCCTCTACATGTCGCCGGAGCAGGTGCAGAACAAGCCGCTCACCAAGCAGTCCGACCTCTACTCGCTGGGTGTGGTGCTGTACGAGATCCTCACCGGTGTGCCGCCCTTCCAGGGCGATAGCATGGCTGGCATTCTCATGCAGCACGTCACGGCGACGCCGGTCGCGGCGGACCAGATCAACCCACAACTGCCCGATGCGGTCTCACACGTGCTCCAGAAATGCCTTGCCAAGGACCCAGGGGATCGCTTCGAGAGCGCCAGCGCGATGACCGTCGCGCTGGCCGAGGCGCTGGGCGTGTCCGTGCCCGACGAGTTGCGGTCCGCCGTCGCTGCCCGGCAGGTTAGTGACGCGACGCAGGCCGTAGTGGCCCGTACAGACGGAGACGGTGGAGCATCCGATGCAGGGCTGGCCACCATTGCCTCGAATGGGTCCGGTATCCTGTCACACGCGGCCCCCGCCCCGGCTACATCCTCCAGTGACGCGGACGCGACAGTCGCGGCGGGAGCCGAGCCAGTGCGGACGCGGGTGAATAGCGCTCCTTCGGCGTCGCGACTCGCAAGCGCGGCCAGTGCGCCGCCATCCGCGCCAGTGGCGACACACACAGAAACGCGTCCTTCCGGCCATCCGGAGCGGCCAGGGCCATTCTCTCGCCAGGGCATGCGCGCGGTGCTCGTCGGGCTGCTGGTGATCGTGCTGCTCGGCGGGGTAGGAGCGTTCGCGGTCATCACGCACCAGGGTACCGCGACCGCCAACCGGGTGAGTACGACCCGGCACACGGCGCCCGCCACGCCTACCTCAGTCGGGCAGGCATTTTTCGTCAGCAGCGGGCAGGTGAGCCAGACGGGCAATCAGGGCGAGAACGACCAGTTCCAGATCAATCTCACCGGGATCGCCGCGCCAAAGTCCGGCAATAGCTACTACGCGTGGCTGCTGCCAGACGTCTCGCAGAGTGAGGCACCGGACCTCCTGCTTGGGAAGCTCACCGTCAATCAGGGGGTGGTCCACTTCCTCTATCCGGGGGACGGACAGCACACCAACTTGCTGGCAACGATGAGCCGCTGCCTGATCACCCAGGAGCCGAGTAACGTCACGCCTCAGATTCCCACGCCGGACCTCTCCGCGTGGGCCTACTACGCACAGCTTCCACAGACGCCCGCACCGGGGCAGCAATATAGTCTCGTAGATCACCTGCGCCATCTGCTCGCGGTTGACCCCGAGCTGGAGCCCCGACATCTGCAGGGCGGGCTCAATATCTGGACATACCGCAATACGCAGCAGGTCTTTCAGTGGGCGCTGATCGCACGAACTGACTGGAACGACCAGAAATACTTCACGCTCCACAATCAGCTCGTGATGATTCTCGACTATCTGGATGGTAGTAGCGAAGTGAAAAACGATGTGCCGCCGGGGACGCCACTGCTGGCGGATCAGCGGACGTCGCAGGTCGGCCTGCTGGAGCTTGAGCCGGGCAAGCAGGACCCTGAGGGCTACTTCTATCACATCGCGCTGCACCTCAACGGCGTGCTGCAGTCGCCGGGATCGACAGCTGCCCAGCGGAGCGAGGCGACGAAGATCAACGCCACGCTGAACAACATGAAGGGCTGGCTCGGACAGGCACGGCAGGACGCCAAACAACTGGTGTCGAAGAGCTCGTCTCAACTTTCGCAGTCAGACACGCTCACCGTGCTCAACGACCTGGTGACACAGACCACCAACGCCTATCAAGGGACGACGGATCCCGCGACGGGCCAGACGCTGGGCGGGGCCACGCAGTTGTATCCGGCCGTGCAGACGCTGGCGGCGTTTAGCGTCACGCCCTATAAGAAGTAGTGCGGCAGCGTGCCGCGCCAGGTCGCCAGAGACCACGTGATGGGAGCCCCGTCTCGCCAGGCACGCTCCATGCGTCGCGCCTCCGAGCGTCTCTCTCTGAGCAACCTGGCACGCTCGGCGCGACACGCTGCACGATCACACTAGAGACGGCTCCGGAGCACCGGCGGCAGTTGCGTCGGCTGGCGAAGAAAGCGAGCGCGGGATGTCCATCTGGCGGATGCGCGACAGTGCGGTGACCGAGTGGCTGGACGCCGATCAGATGGACTCCGCCGATCTCGAACGCAACTTGCGCGACATTCGCCGTATCAACGCGCTACTTGGGTGGACTGCCTTCACCACCCACGCCGTGCTGCGAGAGCTACGCCGCCAGCCTGACCGGAGTTGGAGCTTGCTCGACGTGGCGTCCGGCTCGGCGGACATCCCGCTCGCTATCGCGCGGGCGGCGCAGCGGGCGAAGATTCCACTACATGTCGTCGCGACCGACCGTAACGCCCAGATCGTGACCATCGCCCGCGAGCGGAGCGTGGCGGTGGCGTCCATGACCGTCGAGCGGCAGGATGCGCTGGCGCTGCCCTACCCCGATCGCGCCTTCGACATCGCGCTGTGTACGCTCGCGCTCCACCACTTCTCGCCCGACGACGCCTGCCAGTTGCTGCGCTCGCTCGCCCGTGTGGGGCGGCGGGTGCTGGTCTTCGATGTCGTCCGTTCGCCGCTGGCCTATGCGGGCGTCGTCGCGCTGACACGGCTGGGCCGCATGCATCCGATGACCTGCCACGATGGTCCGGCGTCAGTGCGGCGCGCCTACTCCGCTGCCGACGCGCGAGGGCTGGCCGCCAGCGCCGGGCTGCGCAACGCCGAGGTGCGCGTCGGCTTCCCCTTCCGGCTGATCCTGAGCGCCGACGGCATGCAGGCCACCGAAGGAGCCTCTCATGCGGTATGACGTCGCCATCGTCGGCGGCGGTCCGGCAGGAGCCTCAAGCGCGGTGCATCTGGCGCGCGCCGGGCTGCGTGTAGTGCTTGTCGATCGCGCCACATTTCCGCGTCACAAGCCCTGCGCAGAGTATCTGAGTCCCGCGGCGGAGCCACTGTTGCGCCAGCTCGGCATCGACGACCTGCTCGACGCGGCGCGACCCAATCGCCTGCGCGGATTTCGCATCTTCGCGCCACACGGCCGCATGTTTCAGGGAGACTTCGCCGCCACACGCGGCCCCGATGGAAGCAGTCTCTATGAGACGGGGTTGGTCATTCCGCGCTCCCGGCTGGACGCGGCCATCGTGGAGGGCGCGCGGCGGGCGGGCGCGGAGGTGCGCGAGGGCTGGCGCGTGGGTCAGGTGGAGGCGCTCGGCGACGGCTACCGCCTGCACGGCGTCGGCGTCGCGGGGACTATCGATGCACGTCTGCTGATCGCGGCCGACGGGCTGCACTCAACAGTCGCGCGTCGCCTGAACCTGCATGTGACGGCGCGCATGCGCAAGATCGCGCTGGTCGCCCATATACGGGGTATCGCCGGATTCGACGAGTACGGCGAGATGCATGTCGCAGGACGTCGCTACGTGGGCATCGCGGCGCTAGAGCCGCAAGGCACCGGCGATCTGTGCAACGTCGCGATGGTGGTCGACGAGCGCCGCGACGGGGCGCGAATCGCGGGCAAGCCCGAGGCGTTCTTGCTCGCCGCGCTCACCAGCTTCCCGGCGCTGCGCGACCGGCTCGGTGCGCTGATCGTCGAGCGACACACGATGACAGTCAGCCGCCTCACGGTGCGGGCGCGGCGCGTCTCGGGCGAGCGGCTGCTGCTGGTCGGCGACGCCACCGGCTACTACGACCCCTTCACCGGCGAGGGCATCTATCGCGGCTTGCGCGGCGCAGAGCTGGTGGCGAGTGTCGCCGTGCCCGCCCTCGCACGCGACGAGTTGGACGCGCGACACCTCGCCGTCTATGACCAGCGGCACCGTGAGGAGTTTCGCGGCAAGCGTCTGATCGAGCAGATCATCCAGTCGGCGGTGCAGGTGCCGCCGCTGATGGACCACATCGCCGACAGACTCAGCCGCCGCAAGGGCATGGCCGATACCGTCGTGGCCGTTACGGGCGACTTTCTGCCGACGAGCGCGGTGTTGCGGCCGGGGTATTTGCTGAGGTTGGTCGTGTAGGATCGCGGGGCATCCGTCGATCAGAAAGAACGAGGACTCCTCCCATGCGTCCCGCATCCAATCCACGCTTCCTGGCCCTTGCCTCTGCTCAACCAGCATTCCCATATACGCAGAACGAAATCCTGGCGATCGTGCGGCATCATGTTCTAGGGCCGAATTGGCAGGACGATCCACAGCTGGCCGGTCGCGCACGCGCGCTCGCCCAGACATTCGACGCGGCCAAGGTCGAGCGGCGCCGGTATGCCATCGATATGTGGGACTTCTATCAGCGCAGGCACACGACCGGCGAACGCATGGTCACCTACCGCGAGGTCGCGCCAGCGCTCGGTAGCGAAGCGGTGCGGGCGGCACTCGCGGATGCGGAAAGCCTGCGCACCGTTCAGGACATCACGGACTTCGTGGTCGTCTCCTGCACCGGGTATACGGCTCCCGGCCTGGATATTCTGCTGGCGCGTGAGTTGGGCATGGCCCCGACCATTCGGCGGACCATCATCGGGCACATGGGCTGTTTTGGCGCCCTGGCTGGATTGCGCCACAGTCTAGCCACTGCGCGGGCCTATCCCAAGGCGACCGTGGCGATGCTCTCGATCGAGCTCTCCAGCCTGCATTTCTCGCCAACCGAGAACCCCGAGGTGCTGGCCGCGTGTTCGCTTTTTGGCGATGGCGCAGCGGCGCTGCTGATCGGCAATGAGCGTGACAGCGAAGAGGCGCGCGGCCCGGAGATCGTCGACATGTTTTGCGCCGCCGACTACGCCAGCGCGGAGCAGATGACGTGGACAATCGCCGACGAAGGCTTCCTCATGAGCCTCTCGCCGCGCGTGCCCATCACGCTGCGGCGCAACATCGGTCCCGTCATCGACGGCCTGCTCGGCCCCCACGGCCTACACCCCTCCGACATCACGCACTGGATGGTGCATCCGGGCGGCCCGAGCATCCTGACCGTGATCCAGCGGCAACTGGAGCTGAGTGACGAGCAGATGGCGCTCTCGTGGCAGATTTTGCGCGATCATGGCAACTGCTCCTCGGCGACCATTCTGCTGATTCTGGAGGCGCTGATGAAGTCGGGCGTGCCACAACGCGGCGAGTGGGGCGTGATGATGGCCTTCGGGCCAGGGCTGACGCTCGAAACCTGTCTCGTACGGTTCTAGCGCGCGGAAGAGAGGAAAAGGATGCGCTTCGGCGTCATCGCTCAAACGGTGTTCGAGCGCCTGGCGCTGGCGACCGGCAGAGTGCCGCTCCCGATTGTCGAGAGCTTCCCGCCGCTGGTGCTCGCACGGAGCATCATGGCGGGCGCGCAACTCGGCATCTTCGACGCGCTTAGCGCGGGGCCGCTCGCCGCCGAGAACGTCGCCGCGCAGAGTCAGACCGACGCGCGGGCGACGACGGCGCTGCTCGACGTGCTGGTGAGCGCGGGCTACGTCGCCGAGCAGCACGGGCTGTACCGGCTCACGCGCGCGGGGCGGCGTTGGCTGCGCTCCGACAGCCCGAACACCGTGAACGCCTACCTGCAGTTTAACTATCTCCAGTGGGACTGGCTCGGGCACCTGGAAGACTTCGTGCGCACCGGCGAGCCGGTTGACATCCACGACCAGCTCTCCGATGACGGATGGGCACTTTATCAGCGCGGCATGGCTTCGATCGCCCGGCTGACGCTGCCCGAGGTCATCTGGCGCGTGCGTCTGCCAGCAGGGGCGACGGAACTGCTCGACGTGGGCGGTGGGCATGGGCTCGCGGCGGCACTCTGGTGCCAGCGGCATCCCGACCTCCGCGCGACGGTGCTCGATCTGCCTGAGGCGCTGACGAGCGCGCCGCCACTGCCGCCCCAGCTCGCGTCTGTGGACTCGCGCATTCGCCGGGTCGCCGGGAACACCCTGACGGCCGATCTCGGCACGGCCACCTATGATGTGATCTACGTCGCGAACCTGCTGCATCACTTCGACCCCGGCGACATCCAGACGCTGGCCGGGCGCATCGCGGCCGCACTGCGTCCCGGCGGAGTGTGGATCATTCAGGATGGCATCCGTGAGCGCGCACGCCGGAGCGCCCGCATGCCCGCCGGGCTGGGCGGCCTGTATTACGCGCTGACCAGCGCGTCCGGAGTCTGGTCCTTCGACGAGCTAGCGGCGTGGCAAGCGCGGGCCGGGCTGCTCCCGAGGCGACCGCTCCGGCTGGTCACGGCACCTGGGCAGGGTCTGCAAATCGGCAGAAAGCCGCACGCACACGGGAATGGCGCTGTGAGTGCGATACCGCCGGCCGCGAGCGCCCAGACTGACGAGCATGTGAGGAGGTAGCCGGTGAGCATGAAGATCGGCGTCAGCAAGCGTCAGCAGTTGAGCGGCCTCTGGGTGCTGATGCATCCGGGGCCGAGCCTCGTGACCGCGCTCGCCTACGCACTCTTCGCGGTGCTCGCGGCGCGTGGCCGTCCCGATCCGCGCACCCTGCTCGTCACGGTGGTCGGCATGATCGCGCTGCAGTTCGCCATCAGCGCGCTCAACGATTACTGCGACCGTGAGGCCGACCTGCTGAGCCAGAAAGCGAAACCCGTGGCGCGCGGCGTGCTCGCGCCCGGCATCGCGCTCGGAGCGACTGCCGCCCTCATCGTGCTGATGGTCGTGTGCTACGCGCCGTACGGGCTGACACCGCTCGCGATTGTAACGGCGTTCCTGGTGCTTGGCATCGCCTACGACCTCGGGCTGAAGTCGACGCCGCTCGGCGGGGTGGTGATGGGCCTCGCCTTCCCGCTCGTGCCCTTGCTCGCCTGGGACCTCTTCGCGCGAGTCACGCCAGCGCTGTACTGGACCTTCCCGCTCATTCTGGCGCTTGGCATCGCCGTTCATCTGGCGGACGCCCTGCCCGACTACGCCGCCGATAGCGCGGCGAGCGCGCACGGGCTGACGCAACTGCTGGGAGACAAAGCGCTCCTCACCAGTTGGCTCTGCGTGGTCGGCGCGAACCTGCTGATCGTGCTCCTTGCCGTCACCGGACTCACACCAGCGCGATGGGGAGTGCTGCTTACGACCGCGGCGCTGGTCGCGCTCGTGATCCTCGCCGCCGCGCTCGTCGCCCGCCTCTCGGGGTGGCCGGAGCGGAGCCGGCTGCGTGCGAATTTCGCGTTGACGGTTGCCGCAGGGCTGATCACGGTTACGGGCTGGCTGCTCTCCGCCGTGCTGTAAAATCGAGATGTCCGATGCGAGACGCTCGCATGCGGAAGCTGAAACGAAGGAGGACACGCATGCAGCCAACGGGAAGCTCCAGCCGCACGACACCTGATGACCTGGCGCGGCGGATGTGGCGGACGTTCGAGCCATACCACGCGATGATCTACTTCGCGCCTGAGGCGCGCGCCAATTTCGCCGATGCTGGACTCAAGGGCTACTGGATGGGCTACTTCGCCTCGCGCTCGGCCGCCCTGGGAGCCGCCTCCGCCAACCTCGTCGCCGCGACCTTTTACAACTTTCATCCCCGTATGGTGGCGCGCGCCATTCCCGACGCCTGGAGCTTCTCGACTCCCGAGCGCGTACTTGCCGCGCGCTTTGCGGCCGCCGATACCGCCCTGCGCCGCATGCTGGGTGATATGGTCGCCTCGCCGGAGGTCGCCGAGGCCGCAGCCCTCGCTCGCGCCGCCGCCGAAGCGTGCGATGTCGCCGGGCGCCCGCTCTTCGCCGCGCATCTCGCCCTGCCCTGGCCCGAGCAGTCGCACCTGGCTCTCTGGCACGCCGCCACACTGCTGCGAGAATTTCGCGGCGACGGCCACGTCGCCTCGTTGATGGCCGAAGGCGTGGATGGCTGCGAGGCGCACGTCACACTCGTGGGAACCGGGGCGGTGCCGCGCGAGGCGATTCAACCACACCGCGGCTGGAGCGATGAGGAATGGGCGGCTGCTGAAGACCGCCTGCGCGCTCGCGGCTGGCTCGACGCCTCGGGCATGCTCACCGAGACCGGCCGCCGGGGTCGCCAGGCGATCGAAGACCGAACGGACATGCTCGCCGCGCGCCCATGGGCCGCACTTGGTCCCGAGCGGGTCGCCCGCCTGCAAGCGCTCGCGTGGCCACTCAGCGACGCGATTGTCCGCGCGGGCGGCATCCCGATTCCCAATCCTATGGGCGTTCCCTGGCCGTGACGCTGCGGCATGCGAGAGTTCTGTGCAAGGAGAGAATTGTGGGGTCCTTACGCTGGCCAACGACGGCCATCATCCAGCGGCTCGGCATCACCTTCCCGATCATTCAGGCGCCGCTCGCCGGGGCGGCAGCCAATCCAGAACTTGTGGCCGCAGTTGCCAACGCGGGCGGACTGGGCAGTCTCGGCGCGGGATACCTCGCGCCAGAGGCGCTGCGGGCCTCGATCCGCGCGATTCGCACGCTGACTGACCGACCGTTTGCCGTCAACCTCTTCGCGCCCGAACCGGCGAGCGGCGATCCGGGCCGAATGGCGGCGATGGCTGCACGGCTGCGGCCCTATCGCGACGCCGTCGGGCTCTCCGACGTGCCACTGCCAGAGCGCTACGCCGAGCCGTTCGCGGAGCAGGTCGCCGTGCTGCTGGACGAAAATGTGCGCATCTTCAGCTTCGTCTTCGGCATCCCGGCGCCCGAGGTGCTGCGGCAGTTCAAGCAGCGCGGCACGACGCTCATCGGAACGGCGACGACGGTGCGCGAGGCGCGCAGCCTGGAGGACGCGGGTGTGGACATGATCGTCGCGCAGGGCAGCGAGGCGGGCGGTCACCGGGCATCCTTCCTGGCCCCGGCGGAGCGCTCACTTGTCGGTACACTGGCGCTCGTCCCGCAGGTAGTCGACGCGGTGTCGGTGCCAGTGATCGCAGCGGGCGGCGTCATGGACGGACGTGGTGTCGTCGCGGCGCTCGCGCTGGGGGCGGCGGGCGCGCAGATGGGCACAGCCTTCCTCACGTCATCGGAGAGCGGCGCTCCAGCGGCCCAGAAGGCGGCGATCCTCCGTAGCGCCGACGACACCACCACGCTCATTCGTGGCATCTCAGGCAAGCTCGCGCGTGGCATCCCCAACGAGTTGAGCGAGGGGCTGGCCGAACCCGCCGAGGAGATATTGCCGTATCCCATCCAGCATGCGCTCACGCGGGATATTCGACGGGCAGCTGGGCAACAGGGCCGCGCCGAATATCTTGCGCTGTGGGCGGGCCAGGCGGCACATCTCGCTGGCACGAAGTCCGCCGCCGAGATCGTGGCCGACGTGGACGCGCAGGTGCGTGCGCTCCTCGGCACGGCGCAGGTGGAATGAGTGTGAGACGGCTGTGGCAGTCAAGTGGGGAGGAGATATCCCAATCATGAGTCAGACTTCGACAACGCCAGAAGACCGTTTCGCGGACCTTGTCGACGAGTTCCGCGGCACGCCAGGCGTTACCCTCCCGGCGGAGGGCGCCGAATCGAAGCGGGGATTCGGCTCGTCGGCCCTGCGCGTCGACAAGAAGATCTTCGCCATGCTCACGCGCGGCCGGCTCGTCGTGAAGCTGCCGCGCCAGCGGGTGGACACGCTCGTCGCCTCAGGGGACGGCGACCGCTTCGACGCCGGCAAAGGCCGCCCGATGAACGAATGGCTCTCCCTCGCCCCAACCTCTACCCAGGACTGGCTGGCGCTGGCACGAGAAGCGATGGTGTTCGTCGACTCGAGACGGTGAGCGAGCAGATCACAGCGGCGCTCTTGGTTACGCTCACGCGCGTGCCGCCTGCGACTTCCGCTGGGCGGCGGGCCGCAGCTCGGTGAGCCAGAACACGAGGGCGGTGGCGATGAAGGCGGCGCCGAGGAGGCTTACACCCGCCCAGCCATAGTGGGCGTAGACGACGGCGGAGGTGGCCGAGCCGACCGACCCACCGATGAAATACGAGACCATGTACGCGGTCGTGATGCGGCTGCGCGCCTCGGGATGCAGCCGGTAGATTTCGCCCTGGTTAGTCACCTGCGTGCCTTGCGCGCCAAGGTCGAGCAGCACGATGCCGACGAGCAGCGCGACAAGCGACGATTGCCCCAACCAGATGAAGACAAACCCCACCAGCGCGACTAGCAGAAACCCGCCCGTCGCGGCCCGCGCCCAGCCACGATCCGACCAGCGTCCGGCGATCGAAGCGGTGAGCGCGCCCGCCGCGCCGACGAGCCCGAAGAGGCCGATCACCGCCTGCCCGTAGCTATATGGTGGGCGCACCAGCAGAAACGCGATGCTCGTCCACAGGACACTGAACGCCGCGAAGGCCAACGCCCCGTATAGGGACCGGCGGCGCAGCAGAGGCTCCGTGCGCATCAGCGTGCCGACGGAGCGCAGCAGTTGACCGTACGAGAGCGTGACGGGCATCTTCGGCGGCTGCGGTAGCTCCGAGCGGAGCACGACGATCAGCAGCACCATCAGCGCCGCCGCGATGCCGTAGACCGCGCGCCACCCGAATACCTGGCTCACCAGTCCGGCGAAGGTGCGCGAGAGCAGCACGCCAATCAACAGTCCGCTCATCACCGTGCCGACGACGCGCCCACGCTCGGCATTGTTCGCCAGACTCGCCGCGAACGGCACGAGCACCTGCACCACCACCGACGTAAGGCCCACCAACAGGCTCGCCGCGATGAGCACGTCCAGCGACGGGGCCATCGCCGAGATGGTCAGCGCCGCGGCCGTCGCCAGCAGCACCCGCACCACCAGGCGCCGCCGGTCGAGCAAGTCGCCGAGCGGCACTAGCAGCAGCAGCCCCGCCGCGTAGCCGATCTGTGTCAGCGTCACGATCTGCCCCACCGCGTCACTCGAAGTGTGGAAGTCACGCGCCATCACCGCGAGCATCGGCTGGGCGTAATACAGGTTCGCAACCACGAGGCCGCATGAGAGCGCGAAGACGAACAGCAGACGCCGCGAAATGCCGGGAGATGGCTCAGCGGCGTTTACATGGGTGGCCTGTTGCGCTGGCGCGGGAGCGACCTGCTCGGCGTCATCGATCTCCTCGACGGATTCCTTTCCTCCACTCATGCTCTCGGAGTCTCCCCTTCTGGACACGGGCGCGTACGTACGAACGATGTGCCGCTCATCCTCGAACAGCGCGGAGTTCCACGATCGCTCACTATACAAAATGAAGTATGCTGTCCTCTCAAGTATGCGCCCAGATGGCTCCGCGATGCAACCGATGCGCGGGAGCAAGTCAGGCGGACCGGGGGCGGGCGAGGCATGCCTCGCCCATACAGACGTGCGTGGCCGGTGGACTTTGCGGCTTGAGTCCTACTCCAGCACCATACGTAGGCCGTATTTCGGGCGGATCGTCACACGGGCCTCCGGCCGAACCGGCCAGTTTGGCGCGAGGCGCAACCGGAAGCGCTGTGCAACCGTGGCGAGCACGAGACGTGCCTCCATCTGCGCGAACGGCATGCCGATGCACATGCGCGGCCCCAGCCCGAAGGGGAAGTACGCGCCCTGCGGCACCTCCTGCGGATGCTCCGGGTCGAAGCGCTCGGGCTTGAACTCCAGCACGTCGTCGCCCCAGACCTCGGGCAGGCGGTGCAGCACCCACTGCGAGAGCAGCACCACCTGTCCCGCGGGCAGCCGGTAGCCCTCCACCTCGAAATCGTCCACCGCGCGTCGCCCGACGGTCCACGCGGGCGGATACAGGCGCATCGCCTCTTTGATCACCATGTCGACATAGGGGAGGTTCGGGATGTCTTCGACGGTGGGCGTGCGTCCGGCGAGCACGCGGTCGAGCTCCGCGCGCAACTTCTCCTCCACTTGCGGGTTGTGAGAGAGCAGATACCACGTCCAGGAGAGAGCGTTCATCGTCGTCTCGTGCCCGGCGGCGAAGAGCGTCATCACCTCGTCGCGCACCTGCTGATCGGTCATCGTCACGCCGTCTTCGTCCTGGGCGGCGAGCAGCATCGAGATGACATCGCCGGCGTCGGTCCGGTTGGCGCGGCGCTCGGCGATCACGCCGTAGACGGTCTCGTCCAGCGTCGCCTTGCCGCGCAGGAACTTGCCGTACGGCAGGAACGGCAGATTGAGCCGCAGCATCGTCTGCCACGCCAGCCGGTCGCCGTTCGGGAAGTTATGCACGTCGGTGAAGGCCTGGCCCAGCGCGCGGCTGCTCTTGTGCAGATCAGCATCGAAGAGCGCCTTGGCGACGATGCGCAGCGTCAGCCCCTGCAACTCGACGGCCAGATCGCGGGTCTCGCCCTTCTTCCAGGTGGCGAGCATGTCCTCGGTATGCGCCGTCATGATGCTGCCGTAGTGCTCAATGCGCTTACGATGGAACGCGGGCTGCACGAGGCGCCGCTGCTGCCGGTGGAAATCGCCGTCGATGGTGAGCAGCCCGTCGCCGAGCAGGCGGTGCAGCCCGTAGTTGAATTCGCGGCTGGTGAAGTTGCGCGGATGCTCCTGCAACACGTAGCGCACGGCCGCGGGAGTGAAAAGCATCACGATCCGCTCGCCACTGGGGAAGTGGACCGTCGCCGCGCGGCCATAGGTGCGCTGCATGCGCGTGACGAAGTCGAGCTGGTGCCCGCGAAACTCGAACGCGGAGCCAACAATCGGGCGCGGCGGAGGTCCTGGCGGCAACAGGTACGGCGCGCTCGCGGGAGCGGTTTCCCGTGGTGCGGTGGTCGTCATTGCCAGGCTCCTTTCACGCCGCGCTGCCAGTTGAGTGGTGTATCACTGTCACATCCGTGCGCACGACCCTGAAACAGTCCCTGTGTCGCATCAGATGGACCGTCGTTCTCTGGCACAGTCATGATACACCATCGCAGACAGCTTCCACTCGCGTCTCGGCTGAGCGCGCGCCCAGCATCAGTCGACGACGGGTTGCCTGCAGACAGCGGCCTTAGCCTCCATGTCGTCGTAGCGGTTCACCTTATAGATGACGGTGGAGACGACCCAACTGATGATGAAGATGCCGATGATGCCGATGCCGATGTAGCCGAAGTTGGCGCCGTTGTTGCCGCTATCGAGGAAGCCGATGGCATCCCAGAAGCCGCCGCTCAGGTTGAACTGCCCCTGGACGATGCTCAGCACTTCCAGGCCACCGACGAGCAGGGCCACGAGAATCGAGACCGACGTGATGGAGACGTTGTAGAAGAGCTTGCGCACGGGCTTGACGAACGCCCAGCCGTACGCGCCGAGCATCATGATGCCGTCGGTCGAATCGGCGAGGCTCATGCCCGCCGTGAACAGCAGTGGCAGCAGCAGCGTGACGTAGAACGGCACGCCGGAGGCCGCGAAGGCGCCCGTCGCCACCAGCAGCCCTACCTCGGTCGCGGTATCGAAACCCAGGCCGAAGAGGAAGCCGATGGGATACATCTTCCAGCTCGTGTCGACTGTCTTGAAGAGACCACGGAAGATGCGCGCGAAGAAGCCGCGCTTGTTCAGATATTCCTCGATGGCATCCTCATCGTAGACGCCGCCAGACGTGACAGAGCGGAAGGTGCGCACGACCTCGACGAGGATCAGGATATTCATCACCGCGATGGCGAAGAGGAACAGCGCCGAGACGCCTGTGCCGATCAGCCCGCCCACCGTCTTGAGCGCCGAGCCGTCGTTCGCCAGATTGTTCTTCACCACGACCGAGCCGACGGCAATGAGCGTTGCCATCAGAAACACGACCGTCGAGTGCCCGAGCGAGAAGAAGAAGCCGACCGTCACCGGCTGTTTCTTCTCCTGCATCAACTTGCGGGTGACGTTGTCGATGGCCGAGATGTGGTCCGCATCGACGGCGTGCCGCAGGCCGAAGCCATACGCGAGCACCGCAGGGGCCAACAACACAGAGTAACGCAACGAGACGGCGAAGGTGAGCGCCCACAACCCCACGTTCGCGCCGAGCAGCAGAGCATAGAGGACGAGCACTTTCTTGCGCAGGCCCGGTGTGCTATCGCTCAACACGCGAAACAGGGATCGCATCGACTCCACTCTCCAGTCTAACTCATGTCTGGCACGTGAGGAAGCGGCGCGGGCCTCCGCCGCGGCGCTAGCTCGCTATCCACCCTATACAAGATAGCGAACAGCGCGTTGTTGCGACAAGATGTACATGCAAAGAGTCGCAAGAACGGGGCCTGGGAGAGAGGAAACCGCATTGCGTTGAGGCCGCCGCGCGGGCGTCTGGCTCCCCTCTCCCGCCCTCAAGCGGGGGAGAGTGTGGGGGCAGCCTACCGGAAGAACGCGATCTGGCCCACGCCGAGAGTGGCATTCGCGGCGCCGGTGTTGTTGCCGATGCTCACCTGCACTGGGTCGGCGGGCAGCGAGCCGGGAGGGAACACCATGACCCAACCGCTCAAGTTGTTCTCATGGACGGAGCGGCTGACGGTTTTGCCCGACGCGAGACGCACGGCGACGTTGATGTCGGCGGTCGCGTGGCCATCGGGGACGTAGATCGCGATGCCCGTGCCACTTCCGTGCAGATGCGCGGGCGCGCCGACACTGACCGAGGCGGTGGCTTTGGCGGCATTTGTCGTCTGCACGGCGGCGAAGGGCTGCCCCGCGGAATCCGTGCCCTTCTGCCAGCCGCTGCCCTGTGTGTTGGGCTTCACGAGCGTGCCAGAGGACGCGCGCAGATGCAGCACGTCGAACGGGAGGGTGGACGACACGTGCGCGCTCAGCAGCGTGCGGTATGCCGCGCGGTTGTGCCCGTCGAGCAACGCGTCCCAGCCGTTGGTGCCCCAGGCGGTCGAGCCATCGCGGAAGGCGCTGGCGATCACCATCACGTGATCGCGCGTGCTGTCGCCGAGCTGTGTACCTGCCGTGCTGGTATCGTAGAAGAAGACGAGATCGCCCGGCCGTGCGGCCGCGAGATTCTGGTGCTCGTCCACCGCGATGCCTGAGGTGACGAGATACTGATAGAGGCCCAGCAATGTGTCTGTGCCGACATTGAGAAGTGCGAACGACGAGCCTGAGGGGTCGGCCGCCAGCGCGAACGGATAGGTGCCGTAGCTCATGGTCGCCCACTGGCTGGAGCCTCCCGGCCCTCCAGTGCCGTCCGTGCCGCCGCTCGCGAGCCCGGGCACGAGACCCGCCCGCGCGAGCGCCCGCGCGGCGAATTCAGCGCACTGCTCTCCCGGCTGATACTCACCAGGAACCGTAAGCTCCTGGTTACTACATTGCTGGTACGAGGCGGTCGTCGGATCATAGCTCGCGCAGGTTCGCCCGGAGGTATCGCCAGCAGTATCGTTGAAGTTCCAGTTGGCATCGGCCCAGCAGACGCTATCGCACTGCGACGCCGGCAGCGCGCGCGGCGCGGGCGGCGGTCCGCTGCCGCCGGCGTTCGGAAGGAATCCGCTCGCCTGGAGCTGGAACGACGCGAGCACCTGATCGAACGTGGCGGAGTCTTTCTGGGCGGCGGCAGAGAGCTTGCCAGCGGCATCTACCGGCTGTTCGAGCACGAGGCTGTACACGTTCGTCGAGCCCGCGACGTTGCGCGTCGCGAACACCACGTCGCGCATCCGCACCGACGCTGGCGCCGTGCCGGGCGCTCCCCCTGGCTGGTCAGGCGGCAATACAAAATCGACAGCCGATTGTCCCGCGACGGTTCGGGTGTGGCGCTGGGTCGCGGTCGGCGGAACGAGATGCGCCAGCACGGCGTCTGGCGCGGTGCGGACGACGGTCACCACGGGGCTGAGGGTCGTGCGTGTCTGTGGATTCAGCAGCGTCGGGTTGCTGCCATCGGCCTCGGTGTAGGCCTTCCAGCTAGAGGGGAAGCTGAGCGAGAATCCGGCACGGGGGTCGGTAAAATGCTGCCAGCCAGACGGCCCACTCGTGGACATCCACAATGCCGAGAACAGCGCGGCCACCACCGTCAGCACCAGCAGCGGAATCGCCAGCGCGCCGCTCCATAAGGCTGGCTGTTTGTCTCGCAGCACCATCGCACCGCCACCCCTGTCGAACCCGCGCGAGCCGTTGGCCTCCCCTTCCAGTGCGATCCACCGGATGTGTCCCTGTGCACGCGCCCTCACCTGTACAGACGGATGGCTGCCCAGATCGTCTCTGTGAAGCTGGCAGAGGGCAGAACCTCACCCCCTACCCCCTTCCCTCGAGAGAAGGTGTCACTGATGAGGCGGTGAGGCGTACGTGATAGGGCGAAGCGGCCTACACTGCCGTTTCTGGGACAACCACCAGCACTTCGAGCGTGCGCGGACCATGTACGCCCTCGACCCGGCTCAACTCGATGTCCGAAGTCGCCGATGGGCCGGAGATGAAGGTGATCGGGCGCGCGCCGGTCGCGGTGTCTGGGGCGAGCGCGCTGATCGCTTCGGGCACGATCCCGACGATCTGGTCCGCACGGACGACGCAGAGGTGGTAGTCGGGCAGCAGTGAGAGCACCCGCCGCCCCTGGGTGGGGCCAGCGTCGAGCACGAGCGTGCCGGTCTGGGCGATACCGAGCGCGCAGCCGGTGAGCGCCCCATCGCACGCCTCGATCTCCGCGTACCTCAGGCGCCCATTCGCGTCGCGCGCCAGGTCAACGGCACGAGTCGTGGCAAGCCAGGCGTCCGGCACATCCTGGGGCACGGCCAGACGGCGGATGCCGCGCCGCCGCAGTGCGTCCGAGACCGCCTCAGCCAGCCGCTCCTCGGGCACAATCGACACATGCGCTTTATATTCGCGCACGCGCTCGACGAACGCCTCCACCTGCTGGGCATGCGGCTCGTCGTCGACGTGACGATAGGGGCGGGCGAACGCTACCGGCTCAGGCGGCGCCTCCAGCGGCACATCACCGAGCGCCTGTCGTATACGCCGCAGCACCTCGCTCCGCGCTTCGTCGGGTCGGTGCTCACTGCTCACTGGCGAGACTGCCTTTCTCGGTGAGGGGCGCGCTTTCGGCGACCGCGCCGCTCTCGACGCTTGCGGGCGGTTCGGCATGGGTAGCGCGCCACCAGTCGCGAAAGCTCTGGCGCGGTACTGGCCGCAGGTCTCGCAGCGCGGTCCATCCGCTGAGGGGGCCGGGTAGCGCGCTGATGGTCTTGCGATGGACGAACGGAAGCTGGCCCACCCGCGCGAGCTGCTGCGCGAGCTCGTAGCTCTGCCGCGTGGCGAACGTGCGCGCGAGCATCCGCATCGCGACATCCTCTGGGTCGGATCGTGCCAGCACGCCGGCGAGTCCCACGCGGTCCTCGCGCTCGCGCACGACCTGCCCGCGCAGATGCAGCAGCACTTCGGGGATGTTGATCTTGACCGGGCAGACCTCATAGCACGCGCCGCAGAGCGTCGAGGCGTAGGGCAAGCTCCCGGCGCGCTCGATGCCGAGCAGTTGCGGCGTCAGAATCGCGCCGATCGGGCCGGGGTAGACCGAGGCGTAGGCGTGTCCTCCCGTGCGCTCGTAGACCGGACAGATGTTGAGGCAGGCGCTGCAGCGGATGCAGGCCAGCGCCTGGCGGCCCACCGCATCGGCCAGCACGTGCGTGCGCCCGTTGTCGAGCAGCACCAGATGGAACTCTTGCGGCCCATCGCCCGGCGTCACGCCCGTCCAGAGCGAGGTGTACGGGTTCATGCGCTCGCCCGTCGAGGAGCGCGGCAACAATTGGAGGAAGACCTCCAGGTCCTGCCAGGTAGGCAGCAACTTCTCGATGCCCAGCACCGAGATCAGCACGCGCGGCAGCGTCAGGCACATGCGCCCGTTGCCCTCGCTCTCGACCACCGCGACGGTGCCGGTCTCGGCCACAGCGAAGTTCCCGCCCGAGACCGCGACCCCAGCCGAGAGGAACTTCCGGCGCAGGTATGCCCGCGCGGCGGCGGTGAGGTCGCTCGGCGTGTCGGAGAGCGGTTGGTCCTGCGCGATGGTACGCGCGAAGATCTCGCGAATCTCGGCGCGGTTCTTATGGATCGCCGGAACGAGGATGTGCGACGAGTGCTCGCCCGCAAGCTGGATGATGAGCTCGGCCAGATCAGTCTCGATGGCGGTGATGCCCGCCCTGGCAAGCGCGTCGTTGAGGCCGATCTCGTCGGTCGTCAGCGACTTCACCTTGACTACCTCTGCGGCCTCGTGCTCGCGGGCAATCTGTGCGATGATGGCGTTCGCCTCGGCGGCGTCGCGTGCCCAGTGGACGACGCCACCCGCCCGCTGCACCGCGGCTTCGAGCTGCAGCAGATACGCGTCGAGGTGGCGCAGCGTCCGCTCCTTGATCGCGCGGCCCGCCTCGCGCAGCGCCTCCCAGTCCGGCACTTCCGCGACGACCGCCGCACGCTTCGCGCGGATTGTGGTCGTCGCCTTGCCGAGATTGCGCCGCAGTTGCGCATCGCCCAGCGCGACGCGTGCCCCCGCCTGGAAGGTGGGCAACGGGCGGGGACGGCGTCCCGTCGGAGTCGTCGCGACCGGTATCGTCGAGTCCGGGCGTGGTGTTGGCGCCGCCGCCGTCTGTTCGAGCGTCATGAAGCGCCTCCGGTGATGTTCGCGCGGTCCGCGGAGGCGACATGCGTGAGCTTGGGCGCTGGCTGGCCCTCCGCCGTGGAGGCGAGGATCTCGGCCAAGTGAACCGTCCGCACGCCCACACGCTGCCGGTGCAACGCGCCGCCGATGTGCATCAGGCACGACGTATCGGCTGAGGCGCAAACCTCCGCGCGCGTGTCGAGCACGGCGCGCACCTTGTCGGAGAGCATCGCCAACGAGGTGTCGGCATTCTTAATGGCGAACGTGCCGCCGAAGCCGCAGCACTGCTCGGCCTGCGGCAGTTCCACCAGGTCGATGCCGCGCACGTTACGGAGCAGCCGCAGTGGCGCGTCGCCGACGTGCAGCACGCGCAGCGAGTGACAGGTGGGATGATAGGTCACGCGGTGGGGATAGTACGCGCCGACATCCTCGATGCCCAGGCGGTAGACCAGAAACTCCGAGAGCTCGTAGACGCGCGGCACGAGAGCGTCGACCGCGGATCGCAGCGCGTCGTCGCCCCAGTCGCGCGCCACACGCGGATACAGCTCGCGCACCATGCCGGCGCACGAGGCTGAGGGCGCGACGATCACCTCCGCGCCGCCGAAGGTCTCGACGAAGTGGCGCACCAGCGGCAGCGCCTCACGCTGATAGCCGGTGTTGTAGTGCATCTGCCCGCAGCAGGTTTGCTCCAGCGGGAACTCGACCGTGTGGCCGAGGCGCTCCAGCAGCCGGGTCGTCGCGATGCCGGTCTCGGGGAAGAGCGTGTCGTTGAAGCAGGTCAGAAACAGCGAGACGCGCATACGTCCTCCTCACGCACTTCCGGTAAGCGGCCGTACACCAAGTCTATGCCCGCCGCACGACTCCTCGCAAGCTCGCTGACCTCTCGCGTGTAGAGGCGGATGTGGAAGCGGTCGGTGGCAGCACGTATAATAGACTCGGGCCAGCCGGATGTACGTGCGTGGCCCCTGTACTCCCCAACTGCTCAGAAGGATGGCGCATGGCAGAGGCATACAACCCGCCGCGAGACGAGGCAGCG
>CAYRVF010000010.1:0-15118 GCA_964427535.1 uncultured Ktedonobacterales bacterium | reverse complement strand
GTCTGGAAGCGGTCGGCGGCAGCACGTATAATAGTCTCGGGTCCGCCGGGTATATGGGCGTGGACCTGAAGTTCCCCCTACGGGTCAGAAGGATGGCGCATGGCAGAGGCATACAACCCGCCGCGAGACGAGGCAGCGCATCAGCCTGGCAGCGGACTCGTGGTGGCGACGGGCGTCTTCGATCTTCTGCATGTCGGCCATATCCGCTTTCTCGAAGCGGCACGCGACCTCGGCGATACGCTCGTCGTGGGCATCGAAGATGATGAGCGCGTGCGCCGCTGGAAGGGTCCCAACCGCCCGATTCAGACGCAGGAAGACCGCTGCGAGGTGCTCTCCGCACTGCGCATGGTCGACCGCATCTTCGTCATCTCCGGCGAGCGAGTCGATCCTGACTATTACGTGGAGTTGCTGCGGCCACTCAACGCGCGCTACCTCGCGGTCACGGCCGACGATCCCTACCTGAAAGAGAAGCGCGACGCGATGGCGGCAATCGGCGTCGAGCTGCGCGTCGTGGTGCCGCGCATCGAGAACTACTCGACCTCGCGGCTCGTGCGCCTGCTGGGGCTGCCGTAGCTCCGCGCCGTCCGCCGCTTCTGACCGAGCAACTGGCGAAAGCGGGTGAGACCGCGGTTATACTATCGGGAAGGAAGTCTCAGCGCTTCCCATACGATAGGCATGACCCAGCGAGAGGTTTTTGGAGGAGTAGTGCATCTATGTGCTTCGCACTGGACTCTGAGCCACCGATTCCCGTCGCGCTCAACGCGAACGTCCGTGGCGAGAATCTCGTCTTGTCCGCAAGTGACGGAACCCGCTTCAACGCGTTCGCGGCACACCCCGACACCCTGACCCCCAGCGCCACGAGCGTGGTCATTCTGCCCGACGTGCGCGGACTGTACCGATTCTATCGCGATCTCGCCATGCGATTCGCCGAGGCGGGGATCACCGCCGTCGCCATCGATTTTTTCGGGCGTACCGCCGGGCTGACCCCGCGTGAAGACGACTTCGACTACATGCCGCACGTACAGCAGACGACGCCCGAGACCATCGCGCAGGATGTCGCCAGCGCGGTCGCGTATCTCCGCGCACAGCCGGGCGCCGAGCGGCAGCATATCTTCACCGTAGGCTTTTGCTTTGGCGGCGCACACTCATTCCTGCAGTCGGCCAACAAGCTCGGCCTGTCGGGCGTGATCGGCTTCTACGGACGGGTGGGCGGCGAGGCTCGTTTCGGCGGCAAGACGGCCACCGAGCGCGTTCCCGACTTCGAGACTCCAGTGCTGGGGCTGTTTGGTGGCGCTGACCAAGCCATTCCAGTGGAGACCATCCACCAGTTCGACGAAGCGCTCGCCAGGCAGGGGATCGATCACGAGATCGTCATTTATCCCGGCGCGCCGCACAGCTTCTTCGACAAACGCTACGAGGAGTACGCCAAAGAATCGGCGGATTCCTGGCAGCGCGTGCTGACGTTCATCTCGCAGCACAGCAACTAGGACGCAGCCTCCTCTCCCGCTGTGACGCTGGGAGAGGAGACTACTCGCTACATCAGCCGACGCACCTCGACCTCGTAGGGGAACGCCATCTCGTCCACGTCGCCGCCCCAGAAGAGCCGCTTGAGCGCTTCGCCCGCCGCGAAGAGCAGATGTTGCTCGGTCGTCTCGCGTGTGTCTTCGTAGAGGCTGGAGCCATCGTGCGAGCGTGTCAGCAGGAACCAGTCGCGCACGGGTGTGCCCAGCGCGGGCCGCACGAGATAGCAGCGCATCTTGATCAGCCCGGTCTCCTCCGGGACGAAAACACGCAGTTGTGGCGAACCCGCGATGAGGTCCAGCCGGTAGAAGACGCCGTAATGCTCGCGCGACGTCTGGAAGAGCGAGATCTCCGGCTCCATGCGGGACTCGTCGTCCATGTCGGCCTCTCCCTCGGTATCCTCAGATTCGCGCCGGACGTGAATCCGGGTGGGCCGTCCCTCCGTCTCATCAAGAGAAGGCTCCGGTTCTTCCATGCACACGCCGAGGCTTTCCAGCAGCTGGGAGAGCTGTTCGTCAAGATTCATGGCTTTGACCCTCTCCTATGTCCTCGCCGGAGGAACCGGCTCGAATCCTATCATCGATGTTCTGAGATGCTATTCTCCCGCCAGCCGCGCGGAGCGGAAGTCTCAGCCGTGCGGCACAAGAGGTGGACCTGCGAGGAGTGAATGGTATACTGCGGAGCGGTGTGCGCGCTGTCTCAGAACGCTTGCGGAGGACCGCGGGCATTCTGGCGCTGCTCTCCTGTGATGCGATCAGAGCACGAGACACGGAAGTACCAGCAAGGAGTGAGCGGGTGACGCCCAACGAGCCCAGTCTGGATGCGGCGGACACGGTAGCCCCTGGTCCACTTGCCCCCGCCTCGCGGCCGCCGGACGTCGCGACGACGCGGCCAGACGGGGATGCGCCCCGGACCGGATGGGCAAGGGCGTTCATCGACGCCACCGCGCGCCATCCACGACTGCTGCTAGGCGTCGCGCTCGTGCTGGCAGTGCTCGGCCGCGTCGTGCTGGTCATCCGCACGCATGCGATGATCGACGGCGATGAGGCGCTCGTCGGCATCCAGGCCGAGCGCATTCTGCGCGGCGGGCATCCCGTCTACTTCTACGGGCAGCCCTACATGGGCAGCCTCGAAGCGTATCTGGCCGCCGCCGTCTTCCGCGTCGTGGGGCCGTCGGGCTGGGCGCTGCGGGCTGTGCCAATCGCGCTCTCGCAGCTGCTCGTGTATCTGACCTGGCGTCTGGCGCTGGCCCTGCTGCCACGGGCGAGCCGAACGACGCCGCTGCTGGCTGGCCTAGCCGCGCTCGTCGCCGCCGTCCCCCCGCTCTACGACGCCGTCACCGAGCTGCGCACCTGGGGCGGGCAGATCGAAGTCTACGTCATCACGGTCGCGCTCCTGCTCGCCGCCGTCGAGCTGGCAGACCGGCTGCGCGCGGGCGCTTCGTCGCCGCTGGGGCTGGCTGGGCGCTGGTTCGTGCTGGGAGTGCTGGCGGGCCTGGGCATCTGGATCAATCCGCTCGTCAGCTACGCGCTCATCGCCTGCGCGCTGTGGCTGCTGCCCCCGCTGGTCGCGCGCGCCTGGCCGTCGCTCTGGGCGCGCCTCTCCCGTCAGCCTGCCGAGACGGCGGCAGGGACGGCGCACACTCGCCGGGCGTCCACTGGCGCGGTCCTCGCGGCCGTCGTCGCGCTGGTGCCAGGGCTCGCGCTCGGCGGGCTGCCCGCCTGGATCTACGCCGTGCGGCACAACGCCGAGAACCTGCTCGTCTACGTCACCCAGCCGACCGTCAGCCCGAGTGTGAGCGGCGCGGCACGGCACGGACGGCTGGTGCTCGGTGCGGCGATCACGGCGCGCTATGCCACCTGCGTCGCGCCGCGCGCGCTCGATGGCGGGCTGCCCGCCGAGCCGCTGGCGCTGCTTCCCGTGCGGCTCCTGCTCCTGCTGGTGCCGCTGGCGGCGGTGGTCTGCGCGAGCTGGGTCAGCCTGTGGCGTCCGGAGGTCGCTCCGCTGCGGTCGGGGCTGCCACTGCTGTATGCGGTGGTCGTAACGGCGGTCTTCTGTCTGGGTACCTCGGCGTGGCCGGCGACCAAAGCCTGCTCGCGTGACGAAGCGGGCCGCTACGCCGTGCCGCTGGTGCTGGTCGAGCCGCTGCTGCTGCTCGCGCTCTTCGCCGCGCCGCGCCTGTGGTCGGCCCTGCGGGTGCGCTTCGGCCAGTCGTCGCCGCTCACGTCGCGCGAGCTTGCACGGGGCTGGGTGACGGTGCTGCTCGTCCTGCTGGTGGCGGGGGTCACGCAGGCCGCGACGTATGTGACCGCCAGCCCGATGGCGACCTTTCAGTCGCCCTTCTACCGGCGTGTCCCACTGGACGACACGCAACTGCTGACGTATCTGCGCGCGCACGACATCTCCGCGGCCTGGGCGAACCACTGGCTCGGCAACATCGTCACCTTCCAAACCGACGGGCAGACCATCTGCGCCGACTACTACGATCACGTCGTACGGGGTGGCATCGAGCGGCCGCCGGGCAGCATCGAGACAGTCTCCGCCGCACCCGCCGCCAGCTTCATCCTCATCTCGACCGACCCGCACCCGGCGCTCGCGCGCGACCTGGAGCGCCAGGGCATCGCCTACACGCTCGCGGTGCTGCCTCAGGCGGGTGTGACGGTGATTACGCCCGCGCGCACCGTCGATCCCGCGACCGTCGCCAACGACCTCGGCGTGGATTACGCCTATTGAGCCGCCGCTCCCCGGTGCCGGACGGGGTCAGAGTTGACGGCGAGCGGCGAATCAGCACATACTCGTGCTGAGAAGCTCGTTCGCTCGCTCTGTGCTCCCCAACACGCAACGCGAGCGGACGCAGGAGGGCCACGCCATGACCCAGCCCGCCCCGACACCGCTGCTGCGGTTGCGCGAGAGCGACGTCGTGCGTCTCTGTGGGCTGGCCGCCGTCGCGCGCGGCATGGAGTATGAGCGCGATGCGGCGGTGACGCATGGAACCCGGAAGGGCGCGCGGCTCGCGGCGGAGGTGGCGGGCGAGCCAGAGGCGCAGGTCTGGGTCGAGGCGCCTGGCGACATCGAACCGGGCGCCGTTACCTGGGGTTGCACGCTCCACCCGCACCAGTCCGCCGCCGACCTCGCCTGCGAACACGTCGCCGCGCTGCTGACCGCCTGGATTCGCCATCCCGATGACTTCCGCGATCTCGCGCCGCCACCTCCAGACGATAATCCTGCACGGAGCGACGTGGGGCCGTCTCCACGCGAGCGCGTCGAGCAGCCCTCCCTGCTAGAGCCGTCGCGCACTCGTCGTTCCCCTGGTGCCACCACGCTCGCCGGAGAGCTGGCACGTCTCTCATCCGCCGATGTGCGTGAGGTCGCTCGCCGTGTACTCGGCGCCGTGCCCGAGGCGACAGACACGCAGCGGCAGGCGCTGCTCGTGCGCGCACTTACCGACCCAGGCAGGCTGCGGGCGCTCGTGGAGAGGCTGGATGAGCGCGTGCGGGCGCTGCTCGCGGCGGCGCTCTTCGCGGGCGGCTCCCTCACCGTGAACGATCTGGACGCCTATGCCGAGCGCTCGGGCCAGCCAGCCAGCGCCGTGCAGACACAGGCGGGCATCCTCGAACGCCACGCGCTGCTGTTTCGCGTCGCGGGCGCTGGTGTCGCGGACGGCACGCGCGGGGAGCGCGGACGGACCCTCTCAGGCTGGCGCATCCCGCCGGATGTACGGCAGGCGCTTCCCTGGCTCGTGCCGCTCCGCCCAAGTCCCAACTCGCCATCCACAGATGGTGCCCCCAACGCGCCTCCGGCGCCTGACGCGCTGCCGGCTGCACTCGCCGAGATGCGCGTCGATCGGGCGACGCCGCGAGAGCTGGCCCGCGCGTTGGCGCTGCTCGCTCGGGCACCCGCGCCGCTTGGCCCGTACGCGGAACGGCGCCCAGAGAGACCGGAGCGGGCGCCAACCAACGCGCGCGGACGGGTGCTGGTCCCCGGCGACTTGGCTCCGGAGCGGCTGGTGGAGCTGGCCCGTGCGGCTGGGCTCGCGCCGGGCATCACCCGTCTCGCGCGGCGTGTGCTGCTGCTCGCCCGCGAGGACGCCCCTGGTCAGCCGCTCACCGACCTCGCCACGGTACACTCACAAGAACGTCCTCTCGCGCTCCGTGCCGGATTTCTGCTCTGGCGCGACGCGCAGGCGCCCTTCGAGCTGAAAGACCTGGATGCCTCGAACGCGCCCGTGCGGGTGCGGCTCGCGCTGGACCACGCGGCGTTTAGTCCAGCGGCGCTCGCCTCGGAGGTCGCGGAAGCGCGGAGCTTTCTGGTGCGACTCGTCGGGCGGCTTCCGTCCGGCACGTGGTACGCCGTCGACGATCTGCTCGACCTGCTGTGGCGCATGCGGCCTGGCTTCCTGCGCGGCAAGCAGCGCACGTTCGAGTTCCCCTACTGGACGTTCGAGGACGCGCAGACAGGTCGCGCGCTGCGGTCCTCGGAGGAGAGCGAGTGGCGGCTGGGCGAGGGAACGTTTGTGCGGCACGTGCTCGCCGGGCCGCTGGCATGGTGGGGGATGGTCGAGGTAGCCCGGCGCGCCGACGGCACACTGGCCGCGTTCCGCCGCACCCCCTTCGGCCAGTATCTCGTCTGCCAGAGCGAGCAGGAGATGCGGGTTCCAGCGGAGACGGAGGCGGCGCTCGCGGGCGGAGACAGGACGCCTGTGCTGCCTGCTCGCGACGGTATGCTGGCCGTAGACGTGCTGGCGAGCGACGGCCCGCTGCTCGCGGAGCTCGACCGCTGGGCACGCGTCGCCGCGCTCGCGAACGGGCGATTACTCTACGCGCCCTCTGCCGAGCGGGCGGCGTCCGCGCTCGACGACGGGGCGCGACCCGAGACGCTGCTGGCGCTGCTGCGGACACTCGCTCCTCGCGCCGCCGAGACCATCGCGCCACGGCTCACGGTCTGGCAGGCGGCCTACGGGCGCTCGCGTCTGCATGTGGGCATGGTGCTGCTCGACGCCGCCGATGAGGCGACGTTGCGTGAGGCACTGGCCTACGTGCCCGAGATCGCCGCGCGCTGCCGCATCCTCGGCCCGGCGGTGGCGCTGGTTCCGGCGGATGACCTCGACAGACTCACCGCGACGCTCTCCCGCAGGGGCTATCATGTCTAACGCGAGACGTGAACATGTGCGTAGGGGCAAGCGGGAAGGAGGGGCGGACGTGCCGAATCTCGTGCCGGGCGCTGCTCCGCCTCAGAGCGACTCGCTAGACCAGGCCATAGGATTCCAGCGCGATCTCTATCTGTACTGGCGTGAGGCCGCAACGTCTGATGGTCTACCGTTGACGACCCGCCGCTACGTCGCTCGACCGGCGCTGCGTCGTGTGCAGGCCGTGCTCGCCAGCGCGCGGACGGGGAGCGTCATGGTGGACGGCGACCCGGCGGAAGCCGACGACACCGCGCTCCTCTTCGTGCGGCGCCTGCTCGAACGACTCAGTCTCCTGCGCGTCGCGCCTGATGGGTCGAGGCTCCTTGCCGCCGATCAGCGCGAGATGGCGCGGTATCTGGCCCAGCCGCTAGCCGAGCGGCTGCGGGTATGCGCGCGTGTCTGGGTCGCGGGCGGCTGGTGGCCGGATGATCCAGGTGGCGCGGGTGAGCTACCGCACCTGCTCGCTCCCGCGCCGCCGCGTGTCGCGCTGGCCCGGCGCCGCGCCATCGAGCTACTCATCGCACTGGAGCCAGGACAGTCCGTCGACGTGCCTGGGGCGGCTGTGGTGTCGGGGATGTCTGGTGGTGCGATCGCACACGCACGTTCGTCGCGCCGGTCCCTCCACGAGCGCGGCAAAGTGGCTCGTGCGAAGCTGCCTGCACTGCCCGGCGAGACCGAGACGTTGCGCGCGGCGCTACTGGGTCCGCTCCAGTGGATGGGCTTCGTGCGCCCCCTGGACGAGGACAGGGCTTCAGTTGTCGCCTGTGTGGCCCTCGCGGCGCTGGCCGCTGGTATGGGAGGCGGTGACACCTCACCGACACCGGCACTTGACGAGCGGGCCGGGCGCGTCGTCGTGCAGTCCAACCTTGAGGTCCTCGCACTGCCACCGCTAACGGCGCCCGAGCTGCTGGCGCTCGATACCTGTTGTGAGCGCATCGCGCTCGATGCCGTCGCGCGCTACCGCCTGACACGTCCCGCCTACGGCCGCGCGGAGAAAGCGGGCTGGAGTGTCGCTAGCGTCGTCGAACGGCTGGAGGCGCTCACACAGACGCCGCTGCCGCCGAACGTGCGCACCACGCTCAACGATTGGGCGCGCCATGCCGAACGCGTGCGCCTGACGCCCGATACTACCGTCCTCGAAGTAGATGACGCGCGGCTGCTCGATGCACTGCTCGCCGACCGGTCGGCATCCGCGGCGATTGAGCGACGTCTCGCGCCAACCGCGGCCCTCGTGCGCACAGGTGCGCTCGCCGAGGTGCGCATCTGGCTGCTGCGGCACGGCCAGGTGCCCGCGATGCTCCGGTCACCAGGGGCACATGTACCTCAGATAGGTGACGAGTGAGCGCTGAGCGGAGCGCTTATTCACTATTCGGAAAACATATGCGTGTGAGATACTCGAGGAAACATTAGCGCACACAAACTCAGGCGGCGAATGCCCGCAGGTGCATCACGCCGCGCGGCGTTGACAGTCAGAAGGAGCATACCGCCTTGTCCAAACGGAAACGCACGCGCGAAATTGGTGCCTATTCTGAACCACCTGCTCCTTCGATCAACTTGCCGTTCACCGTTGCCAACCTCCGCGCCCTCCTAGCTGAGGGTACGCGTCCTGACGCTCACTACACACATCAGCAAATCAAGGACTGGGCCGACCAGTTCTGGTGGACGCAGTCCGAGCAGGTGATGGACCGAGGAGCTGAGGTACCGGCGAAGGTCGAGGCTGCTGCGGACCTTGCTCAAGAGATCGAGCTGCAGTGGGATATGTACTTGGCCAACACCTATGCGCTCCCGGAGCTACAGCGCTTGGACTTTTCACAAGTCCGCCTGCCTCCTGAATGGTTCGCTGACTGGCTAGCCCGGCTGAACCAACTGGCCCCTCTAACGGTTTCCGACTAAGGAATTAGTCTCCACCGCCATCGCCCGAGTCGCCGCCGCCATCGCCGGAGTGCCCGTGGCCGTGACCGCCGCTGTCATGGTGCGCATGGCCCTGCCCCTCACCGGCTGATTGTGCGAGCGGCGCCTGAATCGCTGGCTGCTGGATAGCGGCTGGTGCCTGGCCCGCGGGCGTTATGCTCGGGCTGGGTGTTGCGGTGGTGGCGGGCGCGAGATGGATCGGCGGGAGCGTGGTCGTCGCAGTGTTCGTTCCGGTCGCTGCGGAATAGACCGCGCCGCCCGCGAGCAGCCCCAGCAACGATGCCACGACGGCGAGCACGGCGGACATCGCCCGGGTACGTGTCGCCGGGCGTCCTCCCCACCATGTTGGCGTGCGGAATCCCCTGTGCCAGGAAGTCGTCGGCGCGTCGTGCGGGTAGCTCTCCGCCAGCGTTGGCTCGTCGTACACGGCGGGCACGGTCGGCGCATCGGTGTCGCCTGGGAACGTGCCGCCTGGTATAGACGGAAATCCTTCATGCTCGTCGAAGTCTGGATGCATGACACCTCCTCGTCATGTCGCGTGTGCGCGCCCGTCGGCGCCTGCTCACAGACGTGAGATAGCAATCTGTGTTCCACGCGCGAAAAGGAGACCGCCCGCCGGGCGGTCCCCTATGACGAGGCTCAATCAACCTCAATCAATATTTAGCGCTGATCCAGTGGGATGAACTTCAGCCCTTGCGGTCCGACGTACTCGGACTGCGGGCGGATCAGGCGGTTGCCGACCATCTGCTCCAGCACGTGGGCGGTCCACCCGGCGACGCGGCTGACGGCAAACGTCGGCGGATAGAGGTCGCGCGCGAGGCCGACCGAATTGAGCACGGTGGCGGAGTAGAACTCGACGTTGGTGTAGAGGCGGCGATCCGGCTTGCGACGGTTCAGCTCGCTGATGGCGTACTCCTCGGTGCCCTGGGCGAGCGCGAAGAACTCCGGCGTCGCGGCCTGGCGGGCCATCTCGCGCAGAATCTCGGCACGCGGGTCCGTCGTGCGGTACACGCGATGGCCGAAGCCCATCAGCTTCACACCCGTCGAGAGGGCGTTGTCGATCCACGGCTTGATGTTCGCGGCGCTGCCGATTTGGTCGAGCTGGTCCATCACGAGCGAGGGCGCGCCGCCGTGCAGCGGCCCCTTGAGCGCGCCAATACCGCCGACGACGCACGAGCCCATGTCGGACTCGGTCGAGGCAATGACGCGCGACGTGAAGGTGGAGGCGTTCATGCCGTGGTCGGCGAGCAGCACGAGGTAGGTGTCGAGGCTCTTGACGTGGTTCTCCGGTGGCACCTCACCGGTCAGCATGTACAGGTAGTTCGCCGCGTGGCTCAGGTCGGAGCGCGGCTCGATCAGGCTGCGTCCGTCGCGGTAGCGCGCGAAGCCGGCCACCGCCGTCGGGAACATCGCCGTCAGCGTGATCGCCTGATCCTGGGTGACGGGCGTGGTGAAGCGCTTGGCGGCCGCGACCGACGAGACGATCGTGCGCAGCGCGTCCATCGGATCGGTGCTGGCCGGCAGCGTCGCCAGAATCTCTGCCAGGTTCGGAATCGCGCGCTGCGGCCGCATCTTGGCGTTCAGCTCGTCGAGTTGGCCGCGGGTGGGCAGCTTGCCGTTCCAGAGCAGGTAGGCCACCTCTTCAAACGTAGCCTTGCCCGCAAGCTCGTTGATCTCGTATCCCCGATAGACCAGTCGACCCTCTTCGCCGAAGACGTGGCTGACGTTGGTGGACGCGACCACCACGCCGTCGAGCCCCTTTGCAGAGGACATCGTTGTACTCCCTCTCGACTGGGAACGCCGCGCGAGCGTTCCCCGCTCTGTGACGACGACAGGCGGATGCCACGCCAGCATGCGCGGACTAGGCACCGCCTCCTGGGTGCAATAATAGTTGATTTGTATTGATTTGTCCAGCCGGAGGCGCAGCGAGCAGACTGGCTGCCGCGCCGCTCGCAACGCCTCCGTGAGCGCGCCGCGGCGTTTGTCATGCGCCTCGCTCTTGTGCTATTCTGTCGATACGTATCAGTAGTTCCTGAGCGAGAACGTACCGCGCACCGGACCATCGGCAAGCGCTGTGGCGCGGTGGCTTCTCCGTAGCGCACCTTATTCGATGCGGAGGTCGTGTCGGAGGCGGCGCCGCTTCCTCGCCTGGACGCGAGCGAGCGGCAGCCGCGGAAGGCGCCGTACGGCAGCCGCGCTCGTCGACATGAACGACCTGCGTCCCAGTGCGCGAGCGCATATACGAGGAGCAAGACATGGCATCGCGTTTCGATCCGTACGCATTACAGTGGCAGGCGGGTCAGGGTCCGATCGCAACACCCCGCGATCTGCTCGTTCCAAACGTCATCGAGCAGACACCGCGCGGCGAGCGTGGCATGGACATCTACTCGCGCCTGCTGAAAGAGCGCATCATCTTCATCGGCACGCCGATTGACGATAATGTCGCCAACCTGGCCGTCGCTCAGTTGCTCTTCCTGCAGAGCGAAGACGCGACCAAGGACATCAGCATCTACATCAACAGCCCTGGCGGCAGCGTCTATGCTGGCCTGGCGATCTACGACACCATGCAGCACCTCAAGTGCGACGTCTCCACCTTCTGCATGGGCATGGCGATGAGCATGGGCGCGATTCTGCTGGCTGGTGGCACGAAGGGCAAGCGGTATGCACTGCCCAACTCGACCATCCTGATTCACCAGCCGCTCGGTGGTGCCGAAGGTCAGGCGACCGACATCGAGATCACGGCGCGTGAGATCATCCGCCTGCGCGATACGCTCTACGGTATCCTGGTCAAGCACACCGGCCAGCCGCCCGAGCGCATCAAGGAGGACTCGGACCGTAACTTCTACATGACCGCCGACTTCGCGCTGAAGTATGGTCTGGTCGACGAGATTCTGACGCCGAGCGACGAGCCCGCGCTCACTCGCTAGCTCACTGGCTTCGGCTTTGGTGAGAAGGACATGGCCCTGGCAACAGCCACCTGGCTGCTTCCGGGGCCATTGCCATACCTCCGCATGGCTCGTCTGATGGTATACGTTGTAGTGGCGAGGCATGCCTCGCCCGCACCCTCGCCCGGCGGCTACTCTTCCCTTCGTCGCCTACCGCGATGGTCGTCGGGAACGCATACGAGATGAGGTGGAGAGGGCATGGCTGACGCATCCCGACACAGCAGCCTGCGCGGAGACGTGCTCCGCGCGCTCTTCGGCCTGCTCTATCGCAGCCGCACCCTCTATTGGCTCGCCAGCGCCATCCCCTTCGCTGGACAGTGGCGGCGCTGGCAGCGGCTCGCGCTGGATCGTCTCACCGGGCACGACATTCTGGAGGTCGGCTGCGGCACCGGCACGCTGCTCGCCGACATGGCGCTGGCGGGCTACGCATGCTCAGCGATCGACGCCTCTCCGCAGATGGTCTCCGCCGCACGGGCCGAGTTGCGCCGCCGGGCCCCGGACGCCGGTGTGGTCGTGCGCCAGGGCAGCGTGACGGCGCTCCCCTACCCGTCCGCCTCGTTCGACTCGGTCGTCAGCACCTTCCCGACGGAGTATATCTACGACCCCGACGCGCTGCGCGAGATCGCGCGCGTGCTGCGTCCCGGTGGACGGCTCGTCATCGTCCTCGGTGCGACGCTGCTGCCGGTCTCGGCACTGCTGCTGCCGTTCGTCGCCGTGCAGACGCTGGCCTACGGCGCCCGGCCGCGCACGACGGGCACGTGTGTCGCCAGCAAAGCGCTGGGCGCATCCCTCCCATTCGCCGCCGCTGGGCTGACCGCCAGCGAGGAGTGCGTGCGCGGTCCCTTCTGGGAGGCCTACGTCGTCTGCGCCGACAAGCGCTGAAGGCGAGGGGCTCCGTCCGCGATACCGCGTACGGCGTAAACGGCCGCATGCGCGCCCGCCTCGCCCCTGCCTAGAACAGCACCTCGCCCTCGAAGTATTCGACCTGACCGGAGCTCGCGCTCTGCTCACCCGACATGCCAGGGTGGTGTGACGAGAACAGCGGACTATCCGCGTATGCCTGGATCGCCTCGCGCGACTCCCAGCGGGAGACTGCCTCAAGCGTCGTCTCGTTGTGCCAGAGCTCGAAGCCGGTGCAACCGGGGAACTGCCGCACGCTCGGCGCCGCGTGGCGGAATCCCTGTAGCATGCGCTCGATCTGCTCTTTGGTCGCTGCGATGCGAGTAACCGCGATAACCATCGTCGGTGTGTCCTCTCTTAGGTGCCGCGCGCGTGCCATGAACCATCACGCTCCGGTCGCGCGCTCGATGTCGGTGGTGAATCAGGTGCTCGCCGCTCGTACTCCACATGCCACGGCCCGCGCACGTGCCCACATGCAGCATGCGGCATACCAGTTGCGCCGCGTGATACTATACAAAGTAAAGTGCTGGGCCATACGATTGGTACGGCGCGTAAGAAGCATCTCCAGTTCCAGGGTTTGGAGGCTCCACATGACCACGTCGAACACGTCCACGCAGGCGTCCGCGCACGAGCACGTCTCGATCGATCCGGCGACGCGGGTCGGGTTGCTCTCGCTCGCGGTCGCCGATCTCGAGCGGTCGCTGCTCTTTTACCGAGACATCTTTGGGTTCGAGCTGATCGACCGGCAGGGCGCCTCCGCTACCCTCGGGGCGGGTGGAACGCCGCTGCTGCTGCTCACCGAAGAGACCGGCGCCGCACCGTGGCCACACGACCGCTACGCCTACACCGGTCTGTACCATTTCGCCATTCTCGTGCCCACGCGCCGCGACCTGGGTCGCTGGCTGACGCACTGGCTCTCGCTCGGCTTGCCGCTGCCCGGCCAGGGCGACCATCTGGTCAGCGAGGCGCTCTACATCTCCGACCCGGATGGCAACGGCATCGAGATCTACCGTGACCGGCCGCGCTCTGAGTGGACCTGGGAGAACGGCCGCGTACGCATGGCGGCGGACCCAGTGGACATCGAGGGACTGCTAGATTTGGCCGCGCGCGACGACGAGCCTTGGACGGGCTTCCCGGCGGGCACGCGGCTCGGCCACATGCACCTACAGGTTGGCGATATTCCCCAGGCGGCGAGGTTCTATTCCGATATCCTGGGGTTCGACATCGTCGCGGCGATGCCCAGCGCCCTCTTCGTCTCCGCCGGTGGCTACCATCACCACATCGGCATGAATATCTGGCATAGCCGCAACGCCCCGCCCGCACCCGAAGGAACGGCGGGCCTGCGTGGCTTCACCATCGACCTGCCGTCTGAGGCAGCCAGCGACGCCGTGATCGCCCGCCTCGACGCCGCTGGCATCCCCTCGACGCGGACCCCAGCCGCCGTCGTCGTGCACGACCCGTGGGAGAACACGCTCTTGCTGCAGGTCGGCATAGCATCTAATGCCGAGCAGGCCACGTCCCTGCGTGAGGCCGCGGCGAGCGGAGCGCGGTAGCGGCCCCCTCCCCCTAACCCCCTCCCCCGGCTGACGCCGAGAGAGGGGGAACACGGACGCGTGCGCGCTTTGCGCGCTGCGTCCATCTGGCACCTCTCTCCCAGCGTGAGCCGGGGGGGAGGCTGGGAGAGGGGGCCAGCCCGCTTTACTGCCGCGCGATCGCCGCTTTGCTGCCGCGCAGGACGTACTTCTGGATCTTGCCCGTGGCGGTCTTGGGCAGCTCAGCTACGAAGTGCACCTGGCGCGGCGCCTTGAAGTGGGCCATGTTGTCGCGCGCGAACTGGCGTAGCTCATCCTCGGTCACGGACGCACCCGGCACCAGCACGACGAAGGCATGCGGCGCCTCGCCCCACTGCTCGTCCGGCATGCCGACGACCGCGACCTCCTGCACGGCGGGATGCCGCAGCAACACGCCCTCGACCTCGATGGACGAGATGTTCTCGCCGCCGCTGATGATGACATCCTTGATGCGGTCACGGATCTCGGCGTAGCCATCAGGATGCACGACCGCCGCGTCGCCGCTGTGGAAGTAGCCGCCGCGGAACGCCTTCTCCGTCGCTTCCGGGTCGTTGTAGTAGCCCTTCATCACGACATTGCCGCGCACCACAATCTCGCCGAGCGTCGCGCCGTCGTGCGGCACCTCGTTACCCTCGTCATCCACCACCAGCAGCTCGCCTGAGGTCATCAGCTCGACGCCCTGGCGCGCCTTGATCGTGGCTCGCTCGCGTGGTGAGAGCGCATCGTGCTCGGGGCGCGGCTCACAGATGGTGATGAATGGCGCCGTCTCGGTCAGGCCGTAGACCTGGGTGATGGTCCAGCCGAGCTCGCCCTCGATACGCTCGATGGTGGCCGCCGCGGGGGGCGCACCCGCCGTGATGACGCGCACGCCGGGCCGCGCCGTCTTCCGCAGCTCCTCCGGACTGTTCGCCAGGCCGATCAGCACAGTCGGCGCGGCGCAGAGCATCGTCACCCGCTCCTGCGCGATCAGCGGGAAGATGCGCGCGGGCTCGACACGGCGCAGGCAGATGTGCTTCGCGCCAGCCGCCGTGACCGTCCAGACGAAGGTCCAGCCGTTGGCGTGGAACATGGGCAGCGTCCAGAGG
>CAYRVF010000009.1:0-63364 GCA_964427535.1 uncultured Ktedonobacterales bacterium | reverse complement strand
CAGCTCGATCTGCCCGACCTGGAAGTGGCCGGTGTCGTGGCGACGTTTTACGAAGAAACCTCGACGGCACGCGAGACGTGGGGCATCCTCGAAAAGAAATTCGAGGGCAGGCTGCTGGAGACCCGCATCCCCAAGAGTCTGGACCTGGAGAAGGCCCACCGCGCGAACGAGAGCGTGCTCAGCTTCGCTCCCAACAGCAAAGGTGGCAAGGCCTACACCGATCTCGCCCGGGAGGTAAAGCGACTTGTCCCAGCGCACCCGCGCCCATACAACCGGCGCAACACGCAAGCAGTCTAAGTCCGTCGCGTCGCCGGATGAAGCACCCGAGCCAGCGCGAAAGCAAACGAGCGCCAGGGCGGCGGCAGTAGCTCCCGCTGCGCCGAGTGGTGACCTACAATCCGCGCCCCTCACACCGGCCTCGCTCGCGCGCGTGCTGCGTGCCGTCGCGACCGAGCTAGAGCAGAACCCGGCGATGGCCGAGCGCGTGGCGCAGGCGCTCGAAGAGGCGCACGACGACGCGCCGCTGGCGAAAAGTGCCGGCCCCACGCTGACGGCAGCGCCTATGCCCACGAGCGAGACGCCGGCCGAGGTCGCGCCAAAGACCGAGCCGAGACGCTTCAAGCCGCGCATCGTCGCGGGCGCGGGCACCGAGATTGGCACCGGCGTCCCCGACCCCTTCGCACTCAAGTCCAAGCTTGGCGAGGCCGGACTGCGCCGCGCGCTCGACGACCTCCGGCTAGGGTCGCTGCGAGCCATCGTGCGCGAGCACAAGCTCGACCCCTCGGGCCAGCAACTCAAGCAAAACGACGCTCAGAAGTTGCGTGAGCTGATCCTGCGCGCGGTGCGGTAATTGCCAATCTTACGAACAGGCGGCACGCTGCCGGCCATGCCGCCTGTTCACATACGGCGCATGCAGTGCTGTCACATGGGGACAAATCGCACATGGACGGTGACGAGAACTGGTTGCATGGCGAGAAAGTGATCTGCCCAGAGTGCGGTGAAGCACTGTATCGCGTCGACCATTCACCGTTCTACGACGAAATCTTCCTCTACTGCGATCGGTGCCCCATCCATGTCGAGGTGAGTTACTACGATCCTGTGTACAGTCAGATGACGGACGCGTTCTCGGTATTTGAAGATCGCTTACGGGCGATCGAAGATCGGCTCAAGCCATGTACGTGCGGCGGCAGGTTCCGCTTTGCCGCCCCGCGACGCTGCCTCACATGCCATGCGCCCGTGATCGTAGGCGATTCCGCTGGTGTCGACCTCTACTTTTGGACCGGCCTTAAACTGCCGGACGCTCCCGAACCTACCAGCGAGCGGATGCGCGCGGAAGAGGCGCGTCTTATACCATACGCGCGGACAAGGGATCTGTGGAGAGAAAGGTAGACGTGCACCTCGTCGCCCGCTCATTGACAGGGCAATCATCCACCGACTATACTCAGTGGGTATGTTCGGTGGAAGGGGATACGAGTAACACCATGAAGCGAACTTGGCAGCCAAAGCGCATTCCGCGGAAGCGCGAGCATGGATTTTTGAAGCGGATGAGCACAAACTCTGGACGTAAGGTCCTCAAGGCGCGCCGGCTCAAGGGCCGCTGGCGTCTGACTGTCGTCTAGAGTGGACGTTTCACGCACTTCTCACAGCGTCTCGTGGTGACTCGTGCCGGGCTTCGAGGCCCGCGCGGCGCGCGAGGCGCCTTTTGCGTATCTGTTGGATGGAGAACTGCCCCTCGGGGAACCTTCTTCCGGGAAGGGAACGGGTGTGCGAGGAGCTGACGACGCGGCTTCGGTAGAACACACAGCGCCCGTGATTCGTAGAGAGGGTGACGAACGCTTTCGGCGGGCCAATCACCTTCGCTCGCCGCGCGATTTCCAGCGGGTGCGCGCCCGTGGACGGCGCTATGGGGGTGAATGGCTTACCCTCCATGTCGCCCGGCAAGACGGCGCGGAACCTGGACCGACGCGGGTCGGTTTCTCGGTGAGCAAGCGGGTCGGCGGGGCCGTCGTACGGAACCGTGTCAAGCGCCGGTTGCGTGAGTCAATTCGTCGCCAGATATCCCAGTTACACATGGGGTGGGATATAATCGTAAGTGCGCGACCACAGGCCGCACAGGCCGAGTATGCCACCCTGGACGCAGAGCTCCGCGCGCTATGCCAGCGCGCGCGGCTCGTGCGGTCGATAGAATCCTGAGGCGCGGGATGAAGTACGTCGGCATGGGCCTAATTCGGTTGTATCAGAAGACGTTTTCGGTGATTCTTCCGTCGAGCTGCCGCTTCACACCGTCATGCTCGCAGTATGGATACGAGGCCATCGAGCGTTACGGCTTGCTGCGGGGCGGCGT
The DNA here is from genome assembly GCA_964427535.1 of uncultured Ktedonobacterales bacterium. GTDB lineage: Bacteria > Chloroflexota > Ktedonobacteria > Ktedonobacterales > JADMIN01 > CAYRVF01. The sequence goes on along the minus strand of CAYRVF010000009.1, from coordinate 61,020 downwards.
AATGGCCGCCAAGCGCATCGGGCGGTGCCATCCGTTCTATCATGGAAACCTGTACGATCCGGTCCCATAGTTGCCCAACACGGGGAACGGGGGCACTTCTTATGCATTACGATTCATTCATATGGGACGCACGGCGCGGGAATGCGCCTCGCCCAACGGCTCCAAGCGGCGTGCGGCTAACGCACCGCTTTGAGACCATCAACACCGCTGCCGCGAGGGAGGACACAGCGCGTGGGTAACATACTTGGTCCAATCGGGCAATTACTCTCGCCCATTGGAACACTCTTCCATTACGTCTTTTATGAGCCGGTCTACAACCTGCTCATGTTCATCTACTATGTGCTGCACCTGGTAACTCCAAGTCTGGCGTACGGTCTGGCCATCATCGCCTTGACCCTTATCGTCCGATCCGCACTTATCCCGCTGACCGTTCGCCAGCTCAGGTCCAGCCGTGAGATGCAGGTCTTGCAGCCGAAGCTCAAGCAGCTGCAAGCGCAGTACAAGAATGACCCGCAGGGGCTCATGGCGGCCCAACGGGCGCTCTACAAAGAGCACGGCGTCTCTCCGGCGTCTGGCTGTCTGCCGCTGGTGATTCAGCTGCCGATTCTGTACAGCCTGTTCTTCGCCTTCAACACGACGCTGCGCACGGCCCCACATGAGTCAGCCTCAGCCCATCTGGCGCAGATCAACGCCGATATCTACCCGTTCCTGCCGCATCTGACCTCGCTGCCGAACACCCACTTCCTCTGGCTGAACCTCGCTGCCCCAGACCCGACGCATATCCTGCCGATCGTCGCGGGCGTCCTGACGTTCATCCAGCTCAAGATGGCGATGCCGGTGCGCAAGCCGCAGGCCCCCGGGACGAATCCGGACCCGACCTCGCAGGCGACGCAGACCACGCAGTACCTCATGCCGCTCATCACGGTGTTCTTCGCGTGGCAGTATGCCGCTGGCTTGGCGCTCTACTGGACGGTCGGCACGCTGTACTCGGCGGTGCAGCAATACTTCCTGACGGGCTGGGGCTCGCTGGCGACAGTGCCGGGCTTCAACCGCATCCTGCCGCCGCCGCAAGAGGTCACCACCTCTTCCACGCCAGCCATCGCGCGCCCGGTCGCCGATTCGCCTGAGCCAGTGCTCGCGGCGGAGGTCATCGAGGAGGGTGAAGCCGGGATCGCAGGCTTCTTCTCCCGACTGAGGCGTCGTTTGCAGCCGCCCACTCCCGCACCCGCCGGCGCGAACGGGCTGGTCGCGAGCAGCGGCACGCAGCAGAAGCCAGCCTCCCGGAGCAACGACTCCGGCGCGCAGGCCTATAGGCCGCGAGACCGAAAGCCGCGCCCCACGCGCGAGGCGCCGATGCTGGTGAAACGCCCAGTATCCAATGGTGAGACGCCTGAGGCGAGAGCCACCGAGCCCGCGCGTGAGACGAACAAGCTACCTGAGGATGCCATCGCCCGCGACGCGAGTGGCACCGAGGGCGTGTCGAACGCCGAGCTCCCAGAGAAGGCGATCAGGCGCGACGCATCAGGCGATGGTGTGGCACGTGGCGGGACATCGAGCAACAGCTCGTCTGGCAATGGCGCCACAGCAACGAAGGCGCGTCCGGCAACCTCGAACGGCGCGCCTCGGTCGGGCTCGTCATCGAGCGCGCGCAAGTCCGGCGGGAAGTCGCAAAATTCGAATCGATCACGTAACGGACGCGCAAAGGGAGGCAGATAGCGTGGAGAGCGTCGAGGCTTCTGGCAAGTCGATCGAAGATGCCATTCTCCAGGCCCTGGCTCGCCTCGGGCGGAACCGCGATGAAGTAGACATCACTGTTCTCCAGGAGCCGAGCCGGGGTACCCGAGGCATGGGCGTGCGTGAGGCGCGGGTGCGTGTTCACGTGCGGCCGGGGCGCACACCTGCGCGCGCCGGCACAGCCGCGACCGATCTCGACGGAGACGAGTTCGAGCCCGAGGCCGAGGACGACGCCGAAGACTTCGACGACGATATGGAGGACGCGGACGAGTTCGAGCCGGCCTTTGCCAACGGTGCGCCCCAGCGCGGCGGCAGAGGCGCGCCATTCGCCGAGGACGAGGAGCCAGCGGCGACCATCGAGCCGCTGGCCCGTCTGCTCCCCGAAGACGCCAGTATCGAAGAGATGGCTGTCGTCGGGCTGGAGTCGATCCTCGCGCATATGGGCATCCCTGCCGACGTGGAGGTCGCTCCGGCAGAGTCGGAGGATGAGCCGCTCACGCTCAACGTGCGATCCGATAACGAGCGCGTGCTCTCGCTGCTCATCGGCCGGCGGGGCGAGACGCTGGCCGCCCTGCAGCTCGTGTTGAATCTGGTCGTCGCCAAGCAGTCCGAGCAACGCGAGCGCATCATCGTCGACGTCGAGGGCTACCGGCAGCGGCGCGAAGACAATCTGCGCTCGATGGCGCAGCGCATCGCCCAGCAAGTACGCCGCTCGGGCACGCCGATTATGCTCGAAGCGATGCCGCCCAATGAGCGGCGCATCATCCACATGGCGCTCGCCGACCTCCGTGATATCTCGACGGAGAGCACCGGCGAGGGCGATCAGCGGCGCGTTGTGGTCTCGCTCAAGCGAGGCGCACGGTAGACTGACGCGCGAGCCGCGCGGTTCGGAAGCATTCCCCTGGTGGGGACTTCCACCGCGCGGCTTCGTCGTATTCTGAAGGGTGCGAAGAAGGACGGTGGGGATGCCGCACAGTGAGACGACCGCCCCTGACTTCGTCGCGGTGGGGCACGTAACGCGCGACTTGCTGCCGGGCGGTGGCTGGCGGCTCGGCGGCACCGTCACGTTCGCGGCGATCACCGCACAGCGTCTCGGTCTGCGCGCTGGCATCGTCACAAGCGCGACACCCGAGGTGCTCGAAGCCGTCGCGCGCGCGCTCCCCGGCATATCGGTCGTGGCCGAGTCGTCCACTGAGGCGACCACGTTCGAGAACGTGTACGAAGAGCACGGGCGCCGCCAGTATCTGCGCAACCGCGCCATGGTACTGACCCCAGATCTCGTGCCGGTCGAGTGGCGAGCCGCGCCGATCATCCTGATGGCGCCGCTCGCGGCCGAGCTTGCCCCAGAGCTTGCCCCTGCCTTCGCGGCGCATCTCCTCGCCGCCACACCGCAAGGCTGGCTGCGCCAGTGGGATGCGAGCGGCGCCGTTTCTCCACGTCCCATGACCGAGGAGGAGACGCTGACACTGGCTCACCTGGACGCGCTCATCCTCAGCCGCGAAGACCTGGGCATACGCGTCGGCTCACCCACGCCCGTCGAGGCCGCCCGCGCCCAGATTGCCGAGTGGTCGCGCTCCGTGCGACTGGTCGTCGTGACGGACGGACCCGCTGGCGCCATGCTCTACCGCGACGGGCAGGCGGGCGAGCGGTTCGACGGGTATCCCGCGCGCGAGGTGGACCCGACCGGCGCGGGCGATGTCTTCGCCGCCGCGTTTCTCTGCGCGCTGCACCGCACCGGCGACGCGCGCATGGCCGTCGACTTCGCCAATCAGGTGGCGGCGTGCTCGGTAGAAAAAGAAGGAAGCGCGGGGATACCTACTCTCGAAGGTGTTTCCCTGCGCTTCCGCCGCGAGTGATGTCGCCCCCGATGGCTCGTCCCGCGATGCGTGCTCCTTAGGATTGTGACGACGCGCTGCTGTCCGGTGCGGAGTTCAACTCGGTGTCGTCCAGCAGCGAGCGCAGTGCGGCGAAGCGCTCGTCTTCGGTCTCGGGCTGGCAGTCGCACGGACCCTCGTTGAGGTTCTTCCCACAGTGCGGGCAGAGGCCCGCGCAATCCTCACGGCAGAGCGCGGCGATGGGCACGGCGGTCAGCAGATTCTGCCGGATGGCCTCGCGCATGTCGAGCTCGTGGTGCTCGTCGATGGGGAATGCCAGCTCGTTCTCGTCCTGTTGAACGGGCGCGCCGGTATTCACGTCGATGGTCGGATAATACTCCTCGCGGAGCGGGAAGGTAAGCGTCGCGTCGAACTCGTCGAGGCAGCGGGCACACTGTAGGTGAACCGGCACCGAGACGGTGCCATCGGCGTAGATGCCCTGGTTCGTGCGGTGCAGGCGCACGTGGCCCTCGATGGGACCCGCAAGCTGGGCTTCGCCGTCGCGCAGGTCGAGCGTGTCACGGTTGTCGAGAGCGACGTCTTGCGTAGTGCCGACGGGAGCTTTGAGCAATTGAGAAACATTGAAAATCATACCAAAACGCTCCTCGTCCTCGAAAGGATGGAATAAGAACAATCACCTCTCAGTATACGCCACGCCGAGAGGAGTATCTAGCGGCCAGCCATGCCGAGAGGAGAACCCCCGCACCCACGGGCTATACTAGGGGGAGTCCCGACGAACCACGGTGGTTCAGCAGTCCAGGAAGAGGAGCATACCTGTGGCGGATACGTACACCCCCCGGCCAGAAGACAAGTTTACCTTCGGCCTGTGGACCGTAGGCAACATTGGCCGTGACCCCTTCGGCGACGCCGTCCGGCCGCCGCTCTCGCCGGTGGATGCGGTGCATCTGCTGGCGGAGGTCGGCGCGTACGGCGTGAACTTCCACGATAACGACCTTGTGCCAATCGACGCGACGCCCGCCGAGCGCGACCGCATCGTGGCGGACTTCAAGCGGGCGCTCTCCGAGACGGGGCTTGTCGTGCCGATGGCGACGACCAATCTGTTCTTCGATCCCGCGTTCAAGGACGGCGCCTTCACCGCCAACGATCCGCGTGTCCGGGCATACGCGCTGCAGAAGACGATGCAGGCCATCGATCTCGGCGTCGAGGTAGGCGCGAAGGTCTACGTGTTCTGGGGCGGCCGCGAGGGCGTCGAGTCGGATGCCACCAAGAGCCCGCTCGACTCGCTCAAGCGCTTCCGCGAGGCGCTCAACTTCCTGTCGGAGTACGTCCGCGATCAGGGCTACGATCTGAAGTTCGCGCTCGAAGCCAAGCCGAACGAGCCACGCGGCGACCTGTACCTCTCGACCACTGGCGCCATGCTCGGCTTCATCGAGACGCTCGATCATCCTGAGATGGTCGGCGTGAACCCCGAGTTCGCGCACGAGACGATGGCCGGGCTCAACTTCCTCCACTACGTCGCGCAGGCGTGGGACGCGGGCAAGCTCTTCCACATCGACCTGAACGACCAGATGGGGCCGCGCTACGACCAGGACCTGCGTTTCGGCTCGCAGAACCTCAAGGCCGCGTTCTTCCTCGTCAAGTTCCTCGAAGACGTCGGCTACGACGGGTCGCGCCACTTCGACGCGCACGCCTATCGCACCGAGAGCATCGAGGGCGTGAAGGACTTCGCGCGCGGCTGCATGCGCACGTACCTGATGCTCAAGGAGAAGGCGCATCGCTTCAACGAGGATGCCGAGATCCAGGCGCTGCTCACAGAGGCTCAGGCAGGCGACGAGGCGATGGCACAGTATCAGGGCGCCTATACGCCAGAGAAGGCGCGCGCACTGAAGACCGCGAGCTTCGACCGTGCGGCACTGGGCCAGCGTAACCTCGGCTACGAGCGGCTCGACCAGCTCACCATCGACCTGCTGCTGGGCGTCCGGTAGAGCAGAGGGCATTCCGGTGGACTGAGGCGAGGGTGCGGGCGAGGCATGCCTCGCCCCTAGAGATCACCGACGCCCTTAGCATCTCTCCCTCGCCTTACGACCCCTTCCCTCAAGGGAAGGGGGTAGGGGGTTAGGTTCTGCCGCGAGCCCGCAAGCGAGCGTATCGGCATATGCGTGTGTGGCGATGGAAGGAGGAGGACGATGGCAACGACGGCGCTGTTTCTCGGCATCGATCTCTCGACGACCGGCGCGAAGTCGGTGCTCGTCGATACGGCGGGCAGTGTGGTCGCGACGGCGAACGTGCCACTCACGCTCTCCACGCCGCGCCCGCTCTGGTCTGAACAAGACCCGCACGAGTGGTGGCAGGCCGTCAGCCGCAGCGTGCGCGAGGCGCTGAGCGCGGCAGGTGTGCAGGGCACAGATGTCGCCGCCGTGGGGCTGACGGGGCAGATGCACGGCCTCGTCGCCCTCGGTGCCGACGGCGATGTGCTGCGTCCGGCCATCCTCTGGAACGACCAGCGCACCGCGGCCGAGTGCGACGAGATACGCGCGCGGGTGGGGCGCGAACGGCTCATCCAGATCACCGGCAACGACGCGCTGCCCGGCTTCACCGCGCCCAAAATCCTCTGGGTGCGCAATCACGAGCCGGAGGTCTACGCCCGCATCCGGCACGTGCTGCTGCCCAAAGACTACGCGCGCTTCCGCCTGACCGGCGACTACGCCATGGACGTAGCCGACGGCTCGGGCACGATTCTCTTCGAGCTGCGCGCCCGCACGTGGTCCGATGAGGTCTGCGCCGCGCTCGACATTCCGCGCGAATGGCTGCCGCCCGTCTACGAGGGTCCAGAGGTGACGGGCACAATCACCGTGCAGGCGGCCGTCGAGACGGGCCTCGCCGTCGGCACGCCGGTCATCGCGGGCGGCGGCGACCAGGCCGCTGGTGCGGTCGGCGTAGGCGCCATCGAGCCGGGCATCGTCTCGCTGGTGCTGGGGACCTCCGGCGTCGTCTTCGCCGCGACAGATCGCCCATTGATCGAGCCAGAGGGGCGGCTGCACGCCTTCTGCCACTCCGTGCCGGACCTCTGGCACCTGATGGGCGTGACCCTCAGCGCGGCGGGAAGTCTGCAGTGGTACCGCGACACCCTCGCGCCAGGCGAGTCGTTCTCCGCGCTGATGGACGAGGCGGCAGGCGCGCCCGCTGGCAGCGACGGGCTGCTCTTTCTGCCGTATCTCTCTGGCGAGCGTACGCCGTACCCCGACCCGCTCGCGCGGGGAGCCTTCGTCGGCCTGACACAGCGGACGCGCCGCGCGCATCTGACCCGCGCCCTGCTGGAAGGCGTCGCATTCAGCCTCAAAGACTGCTTCGCGCTGCTGCACGAGGCGGGACTGGGCGAGATTCGCGAGGTGCGCGTCTCGGGCGGTGGGGCACAGAGCGCGCTCTGGCGAAGCATCTTGGCAAACGTGCTCGACACGGTGCTCACCGTGCCCACGACAACGGAGGGCGCGGCCTACGGCGCGGCGTTGCTGGCGGGCGTTGGCGCGGAGAACTGGGCCAGCGTAGCCGCCGCCTGCGAGGGCATTCGCACAGTGGAGCGTGTCGCACCTGTCCCCGAAGAAGTGGCGGTCTACCGCGCGCTCTACCAGCACTATCGCGCGCTCTATCCGGCCCTGCGCCCCACGTTCACCGCGCTGGCTGGATAGCGGGCGCGCTCAGGAGTCGTGCTCAGGAGTCGTGCTCACGAGCCGGTCGCGGCCTTGCGCGCTTGCGGCGTGGTCTGACCGTGGAAGATCCACGCGAGACCCACCGCCGCCAGCGCGCCGGCGAGCGGCCCGACGAGGTAGATCCACATCGTACTCACGTAACCGCCGATCAGCGCGGGACCGAACGAGCGCGCCGGATTCATCGAGGCGCCGCTGATGGGGCTGGCAAAGAGGCCACAGAGCGCGATCGTCGCGCCGACCGCCAGCGCTGCGTTGTGGCCGACGATATGCGACTGGTGTGCAGTGCCGAGAATCACCGTCACCAGCAGGCAGGTGAGCACGACCTCCATCAACACAGCGGGAACGTCCCCATAACGCCGCGAGGGCAGCGTCGCGCCGAGATGCCCGACCGGGCCGAAGATCACCCGCAGATAGATCGCGGCAAGCACCGCGCCCACGAATTGCACGAGCCAGTAGCCCGGCACCCGCCGCCAGGGAAAATCACCCCGCAGTGCGAACGCCAGCGTGACGACTGGATTGAAGTGCGCGCCCGAGACGTCGCCAAGCGCATAGATCAGCGCCATCACCAGTAGTCCGGGGGCGACCACACGGGCCGCCTGCCCGATGCTCTCGCCCGTCCCCGCGCTGATGACATCGGCCCCAGCGGCGACCAGGGTGAGCATGGTGGTGCCGAAGAGCTCGGAGACGAGCCGCCTCCACGCCGCCCGCTGGTCGGTCCAGTCACTATAGAAGTTCGGCGCGACGGCGGGGTCACGGCCCTTGTCGTCGCTCACGGCCTGTTGGGAGGTATGAGGCCGCTGGTCATCTGTCTTCATGGCTTCCGCTCCTGGGCGTGTCGCAGGCCGCCCGCGTCGTCTCTGTCGCCGGATAGCACCCTTGCTATCGCACATGCTATGCCGGGCGCGCCAGCGGAGGGAGCGGATGATGTCCGCGTTGCTGGAAGCAGGTTCAGGTAGGGCGATGCGTCACATCATGGGCGACACGTTCTGCCCCCTTGCAAGTGAGCGACGGAGGATCCATACTGCGGAATACAGATATCTGTGCATCTGTATGCAAAATGGACAATCCACGCGAGCACACTAAGGACACGACTCATGACGACACCCGTATCCCCCAAAAACTCTGAGGCTGAGGGGAACAAACGCTCCCGGCTGACGCTCGACCTGCCGCCTGAATTGCATCTCCGCCTCAAGCTGACTGCCGCGCACGAGCACCGCACGATGCGCGAGTACGTCGAACGTCTGCTCGATCGCGAAGTGCCGCCGTTGCCCTCACCTCCGGCATCGGCGAGGGACGACGTCTCGCGCGCCCCAGCCGCTACACCGGAAACCGCCGAGCGCCTGCGCTCCATGCGACACGCGATAGCGCATGGGCACCCGTTCGCGACGTCTTCGGTCGACGTCCTACGTGAGGTCCGGGAAGAACGCGAGGACGGCGAGGGATGACACCGACTGAAGCGACTGAGTCGCGACCCCGAACCGTCGTAGTCGATACATCAGTCGCCTTGAAGTGGGTGCTGGAGGAACTGGACTCTGCTGTGGCAGCCACGATACTTGATTCGTGGATTCAGGCATCGGCGCGCATGGTGGTCCCAGGCTTGTTCTGGGCAGAGTGTGCGGCCGTGCTACGCAAGCGAGTGCGACGCGGAGAGCTACATCCCGATGTCGCGGTCGCGGCGCTCAACACGCTCTACTCGGTCGAGTTCATCTGCCACGATGACCATCTGCTCAGCGGTGCGGCACTCGACGTAGCGAACTCCTACGATCTGCCGTCAGCATATGATGCCCATTACATCGCAGTCGCCAAGCTCTTTGATGCCGAGCTCTGGACTGCCGATGAGCGCCTCTACAACAGTATGCGCGACCGCTCTCCGCGTGTGCGCCTGCTCGGTCGCGACAGTGCGTAATCTGGCTCCTCAGCATGTCGATCACGCTGAGTCGCGATTGTGTCCGCTCCTTCCCACTGTCAGAAATCCGCGCGAGATGATCGGCATGCCTGTTGGAGAAGACGCGCGGGTGCCATACTGCGAGCGGACGCGCCTGACAGATGGGTGACGAGGGGGCGCGTACGAGCAAAGTGGGGTGTCCCGTGACGTCAGCGCAGACTCTCGCGAGTGACGAGTATCGCCGCGATCTCGGCAACGGACTGGTGCTACGGTGGACCACGCCGGAGGATGTGGAGCGCGTGGCAACGCTCTACGCCCAGGTCTTCCGCAAGAACGCCGACGCGCCGCTCAACTGGCACGACCCCATCTGGACGCGCGACATGTTCAGCGGGCGTCACCCCAATATCGGGCCGCGCGACTTCGCCGTGGTCGAAGACACACGCTCAGGCACGTTCGTGGCTGCCACCTGCCTGCTCCGCTATACCGCCGTGTACGAGGGCCTCCCTTTCGCGTTCGGCAATCCCGAGATGGTGGCGAGCCTGCCAGACTACCGGCGGCAGGGGCTGATCCGCGCCATCTTCGAGCTGATCCATGCCCGCAGCGAGGAGCGCGGCGATCTCGTGCAGGGTATCACGGGCATTCCTAACTACTACCGCCAGTTCGGCTACGAGTACGCGACGACGCTGCCCGAAGGGCTCACAGTCTACTTTCCCGCCATTCCCCCCCCCAAGGCGGACGCGCCCGAGTCCTACTCCCTCCGCGAGGCGACGCTGGACGACATTCCGCTGCAGCGCCGCGTGTGGACGCGGGCCGCGGAGAATACCGCGCTCTGGACGGACATTCCGGAGAACTTCTGGCGCTGGGCGATGACCGGAATGGACCCCGATTCGATGGAGCGGTGGCGACCGTATCTCATCGTCGACGCGGATGGCCGCAAGGCAGGCGCGCTCGTGCTCGCGCCGGTGCGCTTGAGCGGCCCGGTAGTAGTGAGTGGGCCGTGGACGGACGAGGGTGTGCCGCTCGTGCGCGTCGTGCCGTCGGTGCTGCGCGGCGTGCGGGCGCTCGCCGAGACGACGCGGCCAGGCAGGCCGGACACGCCCACGCCCGGAGCGATCACGCTGCGCTGGAACGAAGCGGCGCTGCGACCAGCGCTGGGCGACATTCCCTTCACCGAGCTGCCGTTTCCCTATGCGTGGTACATGCGCGTACCCGATCTGCCGCGCTTTCTGCGCTCCATCACGCCCGTGCTGGAGCAACGGCTGGCACGGTCGGCGAACGCGGGCTACACCGGCGAGCTGACCATCGACTTCTACAAGGGCGGGCTGCGTCTCGCTTTCGAGAGCGGCAGGCTCACCGCCGTCGAGGACTGGCAGCGGCCGGTATGGGGCGAGGGCAACGCGGGCTATCCGCCGCTGGTGTTTCTGCAGGCGCTCTTCGGCCATCGCGGCCTCGACGAGCTGCGCGCCATCTATCCCGACGTCTACGCCGAGGGCGAGGCGGTCGCCCTGCTGGATACGCTCTTCCCCAAGCGGCCTTCGCTGCTCGTCTGGCTGGGCTAACCCGATGGGCAGGTTTCTTTCGACGATTGGGATGCGAGTGTGTACGTGCTGCTGTCGTTCTATAACAGGTTGCACGCTGGAACGGAAGCAGAAAGGAGCGATGTGTATGCAGCCAACCACCCGCAAGGCGGAGATCCTGGACCAGATTCGCGCGACGCACCGTCCGCTCGAGGCGGTGCTGACTCAGCTCGACCCTGGCCGCATGTGTGAGCCGGGCGTGAACGGCGAGTGGTCGGTGAAGGACATGCTTGCCCACATCACCTGGTGGGAGCAGCACCTGCTCCGTCGCCTGCACACCGGCCGCGATGATCTCGATAACCTCTACGTTCAGGGAGTGGATGTCCGATCTACCACCGATCGTGCCAATGCCGACGTCTTTGCCGCCAATCGGGACCGCCCGCTGGCCGAGGTGCGCGCCGACTTCGACGCCTCCTACCGTGAGGTGCTGGCCGTCATCGAGGCCATGGCTGACGACGCCCTCGCGGCCGACGACGTCTACGAGGCTATCAGTTGGGACACCTTCCGGCACTATCCCGAGCACACTACCATGCTCACAACCTGGCTCGAGTCCTCCACGCATGGCAGCGCCTAACGCCACTTCCTGCCCGCCTTAAGTCACCCGATAGGGAAGGTGGCAGAGGCTACCACCTGAGCGAGCTGCAACGGTGGGTTGCCAAGTTCACCGTTGAGCAGGACGGCCACGGTATACATCAGCACCTTGCGCAGCAACCGGCTGCCCAGATGCCACAGGTCGCGCGCCCAGGCGCGCTTGACATGGCAGCGGCTGACGAGCTGGCCGAAGACGGTGTCACTGCGGTAGCGCATACGGCTGAGCAGCGCGCTCCAGCGCGGATGGGGACCGCGCTTGGCACTGCGAGAGGGCGCCAGCCCCATGACGCCGTGCGGCTGCCACGCGGCGGTGGTCGTTGCGGGCGACCAGTACTTGCGGTCCCCGACCAGGGTGCCGCACGGTCTGCTCCGCCACGGCCGGCAGCGCCGTGAGTTCGTGCGCATTGGCGGGCGCGACACAGAAGCGAGTGATCACTCCCGGCCAGTCCAGTCGCACGTGGACGCGCAAGCCGTAGAAGGTCTGGCGCACCAGCGCCTCCTTGCCGAACGCCGCCTCCTCCCGGAAGCGCCGGCAACGAGAGGCGCGGGCGAACTGGCAGACGGGCAGCGGCAGGCTATCGAGGATCGCGAACGTCGGGTCATGCGCGATCTGGGCGAGCACGTGCTGCCACAGGCGCTCTTTGAGCCGCCACGGGCTGGCTGCCTGCCGCACGAAGGTGGTGCGGTGCAGCGTGCGCAGGGCCGGGAAGAAGTGGGCGTAGTGCTGCCGGAAGTAGGCAAACAACGCCTTCTCCTGCTCCACGCCCCGGGACTCGCCCACCACGTCCATCGTCAGCACCTCGCTCTCAGCCACGGGGGGCGCAGGCCCACGTTGCCGCCCGCGCCGCCCGCCCAGCACATGGGGCAGAGCCTCCTCAACGACGCAAAAACCGGCGAGAAGAAAGTCGTCCAGGTCCATCGCTATCCTCTTTGGAGTCTTGGCACATGCTCCCCAAGGAGGACAGCGATGGACCGGATGTCGTGTCAACCGATTCACGTGCACATCGGGTTAGCTCATATGAGGTTACGAGGGCGGGCAGGTGAACCCACACTGCCTCCGCGCCCGCACCGCGCATCCTGCTGCCGAGATGCCCGCTCGGCAACGCCCGCGTACTCCACCCGTTCCCCTGTCGCGTACGACAGAGTATGCGATACAACTCTATCGGATGGTTGATGTCCGGGGAATCCGCCAGAACGCATCTGGCGAAGGAGGCGAGCCTTATGCGCGACCTGATGAGCGACGCCAGCGCCCGCGCGATACGCTATCTCGACGAGTTGGAGACCCGCGCCGTGGCGCCCGATCCGGCGGCCGTCGCCCATCTCGGCGAGCTCGACATCCCACTGCCGGACGCGACCTCCGACGCAGCGGAGACACTGGCCCTGCTCGACCACTACTCCGGCGCGACGATGGCGATGAACGGCCCGCGTTTCTTCGGCTTCGTCATTGGCGGCGCGCTGCCTGTGACCATGGCCGCGAACTGGCTGGCCACCGCCTGGGACCAGAATGCTGCCTTCGCCGCCGCCACACCGCTCGTCACCACGCTCGAAGACGTCGCGTTGCACTGGCTGGTGGACCTGCTGGGCCTTCCACCGGGCACCGGCGCTGGCTTCGTGACCGGTGCGACGATGGCAAACCTGACGTGTCTGGCGGCGGCACGGCACGCGGTGCTCTCCGCCGCGGGGTGGAACGTCGAGGCGGATGGGCTCTTTGGCGCGCCGCCGGTCACAGTGGTGGTCGGAGAGGAGGCGCATCCAAGTCTCTTCAAGGCACTGGGTCTGCTTGGGTTTGGACGTGAGCGTGTCGTGCGCGTACCCACCGACGACCAGGGCCGCATGCGCGCCGATGCCTTCCCGGTGCTGCGCGGGCCAGCCATCGTCTGTCTGCAGGCGGGCAATGTCAACACCGGCGCGTTCGACCCGGCGCCCTCCCTCATTCCGGCGGCGAAAGCCGCGGGAGCCTGGGTGCATGTGGACGGTGCCTTCGGTTTATGGGCGGCAGCCTCGCCCCGCTACGCTCACCTGATGGCGGGGTATGCTGGGGCCGACTCTTGGGCCACCGACGCGCACAAGTATCTGAACACGCCATACGACAGCGGCCTCGCGTTCGTCCGTGAGCCCGAGAACCTGCGCGCCGCGATGGCCGTGACGGCAGCGTATCTGCCTGCTAGCGTCTCGCGCGACGCAGCGGACTATACGCCCGAGCTGTCACGGCGGGCGCGCGGGGTCGAGGTGTGGGCTGCGCTCCACTCGCTGGGCCGCGCGGGTGTCGCCGAGTTGGTCGAGCGCACCTGCCGCCATGCCCAGCGTTTTGCCGCTGGACTGCGCGACGCTGGCTTCAGCATCCTCAACGACGTGGTGCTCAATCAGGTGCTGGTCGCGTTCGGCGACGCGGCCACCACCCAGCCCGTCATCGCGGACATCCAGCGCGATGGCACCTGCTGGGCCGGAGGCACCGTCTGGCACGGACAGACCGCGATGCGCATCAGCGTCTCATCGTGGCACACGACCGACGCCGACGTGGATCGCAGCCTGGAGGCCATGATCCGCATCGCCCGCGCGCATCAGGCATGATGGCCGCGCGTCTACCGCACGTCGTATTGATAGAGGTTGTACGTTCGCAGCGTGATGAGCAGCCACGAGCCGGGATCGTTCGTCGCCGTGTAATGCGCCGCGTCCCACGGCGACGCGCCCAGCGCCCGCGCCGCGGCATCCACGCCGCCACGTACCGCCGCCGGGGCCACCGCGGCATAGTAGGCGAGATGCGCGACGTTCACGTAGATGCGCAGGCCATCTTCCGGCGTCGGCGCATATGAGAACGCCGTCGGCGACCCCTGTACGTGGAGCCCCGGAACCGTCGGCTCGCCCGGCATCGGTCCCGAGTTGCCGAAGTTATAGCCGGTGTAGCTTGGCAGGTGCCAGCCCTGCTCGATGCCCCACTGTGCGAGGATCAGGCTCACTGGCCAGCCGGTGGCGGCCGAGGCACGACGCGCATAGGGCAACACGAAGGCGATAAACGACTTTACGCCGCTGACAGTTCCTCCGCTCGCCACACGCACCGGAGCCGCCGACGAGGCGGCCTGTGTCGATGGTGTCGCCCCGGCGCTGGCGGCCGCAACCTGGCCGCTAGTAGACGGCGAGGCGGACGTGGGCGACGCCGACTTCTCGGCGACGGGGATACACAGCCACTGCCCGACGAAAATCAGGTTAGGATCGAGGATATGGTTCACGCGCGCGATGACAAGCACGCTGGAGTGATGGGTCGAGCTGAGGTCGCCGAGTGTGTCGCCTCTCACGACCAAGTGCCAGATGCCGTCGCAGGTGGGAGCCTTGCGGCTAGGCGCCGCCTGCGCTTCCTGGGCAAACGCGATCAGACCCGTCAGCACGAGTAGCCCGCAGGCGGCGAGCCGCCGCCAGCACAGCCCCTTCGCGTCCGTCGCGAGCATCCGCTCGCCAGTTGGAGAGAGAATCGAGTGGTACATCCGTTTCTTCCTCCCTGTCGTCTACACGTCACATCCTCAGGAAGCGGTCTGGCGCAGGGGACGGTCGCCACGAGGGAGCTGCGACGGACCGGGCCGTAACCAGCGCAGTAGTTTCGACGCGGCACGGCTCCGGTTTGTTCCAGCGGCAGTTGGAGGGGGCGGGGCTACGCCATCGCGGGCGCGTAGGCGGCCACCAGCATACCGAAGTAGCTCGGGCGCTCGTAGCTGAGGAATTCGCCCGTCAG
The DNA here is from genome assembly GCA_964427535.1 of uncultured Ktedonobacterales bacterium. GTDB lineage: Bacteria > Chloroflexota > Ktedonobacteria > Ktedonobacterales > JADMIN01 > CAYRVF01. The sequence continues at coordinate 45,967 of CAYRVF010000009.1, read as the reverse complement.
GGGAGTGTGCTCCTGGGCTCCTGCGAGCACGAGCATCTGCCAGAGCGCGTCGGGGCAGGCGCGGCGTACCATCTCGGGGTCGGCGTGGAGCAGCCGCTTCAGGTCGCCGTCCTTCACCGCATCGATGCTCATCTGGTCGAACTCTGCTGCGGCCGGGTCGAAGCCGTAGGGACCATCCGCCGTGTGCGCGTGCGCCTGGTCGGCGCTGGCGATGAGCGCGACCCGGCTCGTCGACGCGGCGGCCGCACTGGCCACCGCCTTGCCAAAGCGTACGAGCGCGTCGAGCGGCAACACACGCGAGGGTACCACGACGACGATGCGCGGCTGCGGCTCGAAGTGCGCGCCCATGAACTCCAGCGGCACGATCGCGCCCCAGTCCAGCGGGTAGCGGTCATGCGGACCCGACGTCGCGCCGTAGTGGATGCCCGCGACCGGCACATCCGCCTGGCGGGCGCGCTCCATCAGATCGCGCGCGAACGCCTGATCAACGGCCATCTCGACCGTGACCGGATGCGCGACGCCGTCCACCGTCGCCGGATCTTCGAGCGTGCCCGCCGCGCGCTCCGAGAGCGAGACGGCCATCGCACCGTCCACGCGCACGCCGTGCGGCTCCACGATGACGACCGTGTCGGGCCGCGTGGCGGCGAGCCGCGAGCCGAGCTCCCGCATCGCCGCAGTCGTCGCGGCGACTTCCTCGGACCCCGGCAGACAGGGAATGACGTTCCCATGCGGCGCGACACAACCAAAGACGAGTGGCATGCGATCTCCCCCTCACGGAAGTACATCAACGGTGCGTATCGTGCGTGCGGTGTATGATGTACATCATACCATGACAGGCGGCCACCGTCTTCTTCCCTGCCCGACCACCGGCACGAAGCAGAAGATTGCGGAGGGAAGCGGCGTTGGCGGGTATACTAGAGATGCGGATCGGGCGACTTGCGGAAGGGGCAGGCTGCATGAGCGATGTGCTCGTCGTAGGTGGTGGCGTTGTCGGAGCCGGGGCCGCGTACCGGCTGGCCCGGCGCGGAGCGCGCGTGACGCTGGTGGACCGCGCGGACGACGGTCAGGCGACGGCTGCGGGCGCGGGCATCATCTCGCCGGGCACCAGCTTCAAACCCCCCGCCGCGTTCTTTCCGCTGGCCTTTCGTGCGGTCGAGTATTACGAAGAGGTGCTTGCCCAGCTCAGTGACGACGGCGAAACACACACCGGCTATGATGTCGTCGGCCTGCTGCACGTCGCGATGAACGACGACGAGGCCGCGCGCCTGCCCGAGCTGCTGCGAGTGATCGAGGAACGCGCCGCAGCGGGCGTCCGCAACCTGGGCATTGTGGAGCGCATCGATGGCCAGCAGGCACGCGAGCTGTTTCCGGCGCTGGCGGAGATCCCCGGCGCGATCGCCACGACCGGCGGCGCGCGGGTAGATGGCCGCTTGTTGCGCGACGCCCTGCTGCGGGGAGCCGAGCGGCATGGCACGGCGGTGGTGCGCGGCAGTGCCGAGCTACTGCGCGACGGCGATCGTCTGGCAGGCGTGCGCGTCGGCGACGAGGTGCTGACGGCGGATGCCGTGCTGCTCGCGGGAGGCGCATGGTCGGGCGAGTTCACCAGCGCGACGGGGCTGACGCTGCCAGTGTATCCACAGCGGGGGCAGATTCTGCATCTGGAGATGCCAGACACCGTCACCGCGAACTGGCCGATTCTCGTCGGCTTCCATTCACACTACATGCTGACCTTCCCCGAGCGGCGGGTGGTAGCGGGCGCGACGCGCGAAGACGGCTCCGGCTTCGACTATCGCCAGACGGCGGGCGGCGTGCATGAGGCGCTGAGCGAGGCGCTGCGAGTGGCGCCAGGTCTGGCGACCGCCACGCTGCACGAGGTGCGCATCGGCCTGCGTCCGGCCAGCCCCGATGGACTGCCCCTGCTCGGCCGCGCTCCCGAGGTGGAGAACGCCTACGTGGCCACGGGGATGGGCGCGTCCGGCTTGCAGCTCGGCCCCTACAGCGGCGCGCTCGTCGCAGATCTGCTGCTTGGCGACGCCCCACCGTTCGACCTCAGCCCCTACGCCCCCGACCGCTTTTCCCATGCGGGATAGATCCTATGGCAGCACGCCCTCCCCTCTCCCGCCGTCAGGTGGGGGAGAGGCTGGGAGAGGGGGCCGCATCGCTCTTACGAGGCGCGCTCCGACACCGTCTCCGCGATGTTATCGGCGCTTGTGTCGCTCTGGCTGGCCTCGCTCGGAATGGCGTGCCGGGCCAGCAGCGCAGGTGGAACACGGTAGACATCGCCCGCGAGCTTGAGCCGCTCCAGTGTCCAGATGAGGTAGCCGGAGAAATCAAACTGCCACCAGTGCAGGCCATGGAAGGCCGAGCGCGGAAATGCGTGGTGGTTGTTGTGCCAGCCTTCGCCGAACGCGAGCATACCGACAATCCACTCATTGCGGCTGCGGTCGGGTGTCTCGTACTCGCGCTTGCCGAACGTATGGCACACCGAGTTCACGCTCCATGTGACGTGATGGGTCAGGAACATCCGCACCAGACCACCCCAGAGGAGGCATGTCCACGCGAGTGCCCAGCCGCCGACGAGAAAGCCAACCGCGAACGGGATCGCCAGCGAGAGCACTGCCCAGAGGAGAAACGTCTTGCTGACGAACATCACGATGCGGTCATTCAACAGGTGACGGCAGTAGACGGCGGGGTCGGCATCGCCATCGCGGAAGACCCAGCCAAGGTGCGCGTGGAAGAAGCCATCCACGGGGCTGTGCGGGTCGCCCTCGCGGTCGGCGCGGGCATGGTGCTTGATGTGCGTGGCGGCCCAATCGATCGCGGGTCCCTCAAACGCCATCGAGCCCAGAATCAGCAGGATCGTTTTCACCACGGGATGTGATCGAAAGCTGCGATGAGTCAGCATCCGGTGGAAGCCAACCGTCACCCCGAAGGCGATCAGAGAGTACATCACCACGAGCACGATCAGGTCGAGAGGGTGGACGGCCCTTTGCCACAGCGCACGAATCGCCACGATAGTCGCGACCAGCGGCACAACCACGACGAGGAGGACAACGGCTTTATACAAGGCACTGTAGAGGCGTGCGCGCAACCTTTGGGGAGTCTGCACGTACGCTGGGTTTGGAAGCAACAAGATCTCCACTCATGTGTGCCTCACGTCATGTGAGACAGCAGTAGGAGCACATCCTCCGGTGAAATGTTTCACGGAATTGTCGAGTTGATTTACGGAATCATCGCCGCACTCACGTCGAGTCCGCCGCGCCCGCTCTCCCGGCGACAATTGGTGCGCCTGTTACACAATACGCGCACTTCACGGCCAAATAGGACATTTGGATGCGCACGGCGAACGCCGAGTGCGGATTGCTGCGGTAGAATGCTGGCAGGAGCGGGGTGATGGCCCCAGTTGGATATGCGGCCCGCCGCCGTATCGGACGAGGCATCGAAGACCAGTGGAGCGTGCAGTCGTGGGAGAGAGCACCGGCGACCCCAGCGGGATCGACGTCTCGGTCGTTATTCCGGCGTACAACGAGGCCCAGCGGCTGCCCGAGAGCCTGACCAAGCTGCGCTCCTATCTGGCACGGCACGAGTGCTCGCACGAAGTCATTGTCGTCGACGACGGTAGCACCGACGACACGGCGCAGATCGTGGCGGACTGGCATGCACGCTGGCCGGCGGTGCGGCTCCTCCGCTGCGCGCATCTGGGCAAGGGGGGCGCCGTGCGCGCGGGGATGCTCGCGGCGCGGGGCACATTCATCGCGCTCGCCGACGCCGATTTCTCCATGCCTGCCGAAGAGTTCGACCGCTTCACCGTCGAGGCACTGGGCGACGACGACATCGCCATCGGCTCACGCGAGGCGCCCGGCGCGCGGCGCATCGGCGAACCCGCATACCGGCACATCATGGGCCGCGTCTTCAACGCCGTCGTGCGGCTGCTGCTGCTGCCCGGCATCCAGGATTCCCAGTGTGGCTTCAAGTGCCTGCATCGTGCCGTCGCGACCGAGCTCTGCGCGCGGCAGACCGTGACCGGCTGGGGCTTCGACGCCGAGCTCCTCTACATCGCGCGGCTGCGCGGCTATCGCGTGCGCGAGGTGCCCATCACGTGGTACTACATGCCCGGCAGCCAGGTGCATGCGGTGCGCGATACACTCACCATGCTGCGCGACGTGCTGACCATCCGCCTCAATGGCCTGCGTGGGCGCTATCCGCCGCGCCCGCTCGCCACGCGTCCGGACGTGGCGCCTGTACGCGAGCCGATCCCCACTAAACTCCCGCCGCGCGCTCGCTAGACAGGCAGAACCTCTCCCCCTGCCGCCTCCCCTTGAACGGAGGGGCACTGAGGCAGACATTGGTGGCAGAGGGCGCGCGTCGCCTTTGGCGAGGATGGAGGAGCCTCACCCCCGGCCCCTCTCCCCGCAGGGAAAGGGGAGGTCGCTTAGTGGGCATATCGCCCGAAGGCGACGGATGGTGCTCCCTCTTCCCCTCGCAAGGTGAAGGGGGCCGGGGGATGAGGCCCCGCACCCCGGTTGCGGAGCGGATGCGTTCTGGAAGCGGCACAACCAGTGGAGCATTAGCTCGGCTCAGATGTTTCATGCTGGGTGCGCGCCTCTCATGCCAGTCGGCAGACCAGACGACACAGCGATCGATTCGACGGCGTGCTCGTCAGACATCCGCGGCGTCACCGTGCGAGCAGCGCTCCGTAGCAGCAACCATCCACAGATTCCCCACAGCGCGAGTGCGGCTAACGGCCGCAGCAGCATGGGCAGTGGGAACGAGAAAGGGATCACGACCACGACGAGCACTGCTATCCACCACCTGTCCCGGGAGGGTCGCAGCGCTCCCAGGCAGAGCGCGAAGGCCGGCACGAGCCAGGCCCAGTAGAACGACCAGATCAGCGGCGAGACGAGCAGCATCGTGCAGAGCGTCCATGCGAACCCCAGCGCGCTGTTGCCGCGCCCACGCAGCCAGAGCAACCCAGCGAGCCAGCACATGCCGACGAGTACCGAGAGCGCGGCCCCTCCAAACGGCAGCAGGGTTGCCAGCGATTCGTTCAGTCCTGGGTTAATCTGCGTGGCCACCGCGGCGCGCATCGCCTGCACGCTGCGCAGCACCTCATCTGGGCTCACGACAGCCAGCATCAGCCCGACGAGCGCCGCAGCGCCAAGCGTGGCTCCCGCCACAATGCGCCAGCGTCCGCGCAGCAGATAGTAGACGACCAGGAGGGCCGGAAACAGCTTGAGCAGCGCCACCAACGCCAGCAGGATGCCCGCGAGCATCGGGTGGCCCCGATCATCAAGCCAGAGCGCAGCGATCATACCCGCGAGCACGAGCACATGCACCTGTCCCAGCCAGAAGCCGTAGAGCAGCGGCCACGAGAATGCAGATGCCGCCACAACCAGCGCGGTCGCCAGCAGTGTGTGCTCCTGCGCCCATCGTCTGCGCACCCACTCGACCAGCAGCACTGTCGCGAGCGCCCATAGCCCCACGTTCACGAGGTGCCAGGTCACTGTCGCCGCACCACAGGGCAGCGCGGTCAGCGGCACGAGCAGGAGGGCCAGCAGCGGCGGGTAGACGTAGAGCACGTGTGGCCAAAGCGCGCAGCCGCCGTGCGCTCGTGTGACCGCGGCCAGCGGCTCCCACGCGTAGAGGTCGGCAGCGGGTGTGTAGCGCAACACCTCAGCAGCGGCGTAGTAGATGCCGAAATCGGAGCCATGCAGCGGCAGTAGCTGAACAGAGAAGGCCGCGACGATCACCCAGTATCCCAGCGCGACGGCGAGCAGGGCGTAGAGAACGGCCTTCCCGAGCCACCCCCGACCAGGATGTGTCCCCTCGTTCATGCCGCACACTCTCTCCCCATCGGCACTCGCCTCTGGAATGTGCAATGCGCGAGACCGCCGGGAGTAACGCGTGGCGCGTTTGTTCGCAAACTCCTTCTGGTGCTGTTATCCCGACCGTGGCAGCGGATACCGCCCGCTCGTTGCCACGTGAATTGTTCTGAGGTAGCCTTTGGGAACACGAAGAGGCCGGCTGCAGCGGGCACTGGCACGCATTCCCAGCATGACTGCGGCAAGACAGAAGAGGATAGACATGCTCGACGTAGGGACCCTGCACGACGAGGTTGCGTCACTGACAGATCAGCTCGTCGCCGACCGGCGGCACTTCCACGCGCATCCTGAGCTGGGCTTCGAGGAACACGAGACCGCCGCCTACGTCGCGGACCGCCTGCGCTCGCTGGGCATCGAACCGCGGACGGGCATCGCGGGCACCGGCGTGGTTGGACTGATCTCTGGGCCGGTCGAGGGGCGCTGCGTGCTGCTGCGCGCCGACATGGACGCCCTCCCGCTGGTCGAAGAAACCGGCGCCCCCTATGCCTCGCAACGGCACGGCGTCCACCATGCATGCGGGCACGACGGGCATACCGCCATTCTACTGGCCGTCGCGGAGGTGCTGATGCGACACCGCGACGAGCTGCGCGGCACGGTGAAGCTGCTCTTCCAGCCCGCGGAGGAAGGCCCCGGCGGCGCACAGCCGATGATCGCGGCAGGCGTGCTGGAGAACCCGCACGTCGACGCGGCGTTCGGCCTGCACCTCTCGAACGACGATGCCGTCGGCAAGATCATCGTGCAGGAGGGGCCCGTGCAGGCGAGCTCCGACGAGGTCTACATCCATATCGAGGGCAATGGCGGGCATGGCGGGTATCCACACCAGACGGTGGATGCCGTCACCATCGGCGCGGCCATCGTGAACGAGCTACAGCGCATCGTAAGCCGCGAGGTCGATCCACTGGAGCCCGCGGTCGTCTCTATCGGCGTCTTCAACGCGGGCTACCGGCACAACATCATCGCGCCGCGTGCCGAGTTGGCCGGCACGATCCGCACCCTCGACGAGAAGACACGCGCGTTCGTCGCCCAGCGCGTGCGCGAGGTGGCGACCAGCATCGCCACCGCACACCGCGCGACCTGCGAGGTGGAGATCCGCCACGGCTACCCGGTCACCGCCAACGACCCGGCCATGACGGAGTTCGTGCGCTCCATCGCGCGGCAGGTCGTCCCGCCGGAGCAGGTGGAGGGGTCGCGGCCGATCATGGGCGCGGAAGACATGAGCTACTTCCTCCTCGCCGTACCCGGCTGCTTCGCGTATGTTGGCTCTGGCGCTCCCGAGCGCAACCTCGCGGCACCGCATCACAGCCCGTACTTCGACTTCGACGAAGCCTGCCTCCCCATCGGCGCGGAGCTGCTGAGCCGCGTCGCGATCGAGTTCCTGCGGCGCGACTGAGATCTGTGCCAGTACCCGCGTCGCGGCTGACCTCACTGGGGAGCGGCCAGGTATTGCGACCGACTGCTTCCCCGTGACGTATGTATGGTAGAAGCAGTTGAGAGCGGTCTACCAGAGCGAGGAGCTGCGGCACATGGCGAAGATACACTTCGACGGCTCAGGGGTCATTGCGGCGCCGCCAGATGTCGTGTGGGACATCCTGACTGACTACCACGACGGCCACCCGAGCATCCTGCCCAAACCCTACTTCAGCGATTTCGCCGTCGAGTCGGGCGGACAGGGTGCGGGCACCGTCATGCGGTTCACGTTTCGCGTGGCCGGCACAACCCGCCATGCGCACCAGCGCGTCAGCACGCCGGAGCCCGGCCGCGTGCTCGTCGAGTCGGACGTGGAGGGCAGCGGCGTCACGACATTCACGCTCACGCCGCTCGATGGTGGTGTGCGTACGCAGGTCGACATCACGACGGACCTGGAGGGGCGGCGCGGCCTGGCGGGCGCCATCGAGCGCGTGATGGTGCCGCCGGTCGCGCGAGTGATGCGGCGTATCTACGAGCAGGAGCTCCACCAGCTCGACGAGCGCGCGCGTCAGGGACACTCCCTCGCCGAGAACGCCTGATCCGACCTACGAGAGCAGTGCTGGCTCGCCTGTCCGCTGACGCCAGACATTTTCTCGATCCGTCGCGCTGGCACAGGACGTGCGCTTGTCCGGAACACACAAAGGCCCTCTGGCTGAGGCGTAGCTGACGCACAGGAGCGCCACATCGGACAACGCGGAGACGGAGAATGTCGCAGACGCAACAGGCGAGCGCTGACTCGCGCCCTGAGACGCAGCAGAGAGAGAAGGTCCCGGCGCGGCGGCTGCCCCGTCCCTTGCGTGTGGTGGCACATCATCAGATCACAGCGGCGATGTTGCTGCTGTTCGCGCTGAGCCTGATGGTGCAGAGCATCACCGGCTATCGTAACCAATCGCCGAATCAGCAGAACGGCCTGCAGTCGTATCTCAGCTACCTCGTCAGCAACAGCTTTCTTGAGACCGTCGGGGAGAACTGGGAGGGCGAGTTCCTGCCGCTCACCGCGTACGTGATCTTCACGTCATTCCTGCACGAGCGCGGGGCCAAAGAATCGCGCAACCCCGACAAGACGCACCCAGAGAAGACCGACAAAGTGCCACGTCCGCAGGAAGCGCGGCAGCGCAAGGACGCACCCTGGCCCCTCAAGGTCGGCGGGCCGGTCCGCTGGGTGTATCTGCACTCGATCGCGCTCGCGTTTCTGCTGCTGTTCCTGGCAGCGGTCACGGTGCATGCCACGGCGGGTCTGGGGTCGTATAACAGCACGCTTGTCCAGCAGCACGAGCACCCCGTCACGATCCTCGGCTACATGACGAGCAACACCTTCTGGCTGCAGTCCACGCGCAACTGGGAGGCCGGCTTCTTCTCGACCGCGATGCTCGCGTTCTTCTCGATCTTCCTGCGCGAGAAGGGATCGCCGGTCTCGAAGGTGAGCGACCAGCCCGACAAGGGCACCGCCGACGAGGGCGCAGAGAACGGCTAGCGCAACCGTGCGCATGGCAACCGTCAGCAACGAAAGTCCGTATACCACACAGTCCGTATACGTGTGAGGAGATGTGATGGTGAACGGCAATCTCGCGCTGTTCGTTGGGCTCGGCGTGTTGTTTCTGGTGCTGTCCGTTCCGTTAATGCTTGGGCGTATTCCGACAAATGGCCTGTACGGCTTCCGCACATCCAGAACCGTCTCGAATCCTGAGCTCTGGTATCCTGTCAACGCCTACACGGGGCGTCTCCTCTTCGCGTTCGGTGTGCTGGAGATCACGCTCGCGGTGGCGCTGTGGTTCGTCCCTGGCATCGACCCATTCGCCTATGCGATGGCCTGCACTGGCGGACTGGTAGCGGGCGTCCTCGCCATCGTGTGGATGGGGTTCCGCTTCCTCAGGCAGTATCCATCGTAGTAGTCGTAGTAGCCCCAGGTGGCGAGAGCCGGAAGACAGACGGCGGCGGCTCGCGCGTCCCGCGACTCCAGGCCGGGTGCTTGCCAGCCAGATGTCGCGAAGACTCGCGGCCGCCATGTAGCGCATCGCTGTGGGGACGGTGCGCGTGGAATGGAAGTGCCCTCAGCTACGACTCCGAGACATCACCCCCGGCGCGTCCAGAGTCATCGCGCGGTATTTCGCCTGTGTAATCCGGACCGCTGACGAAGTCTGGCATGTCCGTATGGCCCGAGGCGCGTATCTCGTCAGGGCGGTCGCGCGCCTCGTCAAGCGACGGGTCCACATCCCGATCGCCCTGGCCCGCTCTGCTTCCTGGCACCACATTGTCGTCGTCAGCCATCTGCGTCTCCTTCGCTTCCGGTGAAATGACAGTAGTCCCCTGACTCCGACCCAGCACGCCTCATGCCAGCGACGGCGAGTGCGGACACCGTTCGTGGATGCCCGCACGAGCACGACACGCAGCGCGAGGTCTTTACGCTACAGGATGAAGCCGACGCAGTCGAAGACCATGTTGACATAGGCATTGTCAGAGTCGACGTTGATGTTCACCTGGCCATTGCTTCCGACTCCGGCGATAGTAAAGTTGGCCAGGTAGAGACCCGCGCTGCCGTAGGTGAGCGAGGCCGTCGTCGGCTTTGACGTGCCTGCCGGATAAAAGATCAGGTTGCCAGGGGCGCTGGGGCCAAGCACAGTGATGTTACCGATTACCGCGACCGCGTTGGCCGGAATCGGCGTTGGCCCGCCGGCGACTGTCAGCGCGTATGTCTCGTGTGGAGCAATCGCCCGACCCAGGTTCGTGACGGCGGGCTGACCGGCGCGCGTGTCGAAGAGACGCACCGGCGAGCTGAGCAGGTTCACCGACGACAGTCGGTAGAAGCTCGGCGTGGCGCCACCGCCACCGAACGCCCCAGGCACGTTGCAGACGTAGAGGCTGGCGTTGCCATCGGCGTAGATTTCTCCGGCGGCATGCGTGCCCGTTGTTGGCGCGCCAGCCGAGCCCGACAAGCCGAGTAGCAACGGCGCCTGCCCACCGGAGAACGAACCGCCGATTCCCGTGTTGCTGGTACCCACGATGCCGAAGCCGCTCTGGCTGTTCCCGCTCACGCCAATGCCCGTGCTGTTCGCCGTGCCGTTGAGCGCGACGCCCTTGCCGCCGGTGCCGGTATCCGTCACGCCGTAGACGCCGACGCCGTTCTGCGACGAGGCGTACACGCCGACATTCTGGCTCGTCGTGTCATATGCCGCGAGGGCCGTCTTGAGCGTGGACGCCTTATAGACACTACCCGTACCGAGCTTGAGCTGGAGCATGTCGTTCGCGCTGTAGCTCGAGCTGGACGGCTGCACGATGGTCTCCGTATCGGCGCTGACGGTGCCGGTCTGCCAGGCAACGCCCGCTGCGTGCGCGACGGGCGCGTTATTCCCGGCAACGTTCGTAGCGACCGCCGCCACACTGGCCGCCGCCGCCACGCCGCCAAACTTCAGCAGCGTGCGGCGGCTCGTTCCACGCCGGGCGCGACCTGCGCCGTTGGATTGATCCGCGTGCGCGTCGTGTTCGTCGTGGTCCACGTGTTCGACGGATACCGTTGTGGGCACCAGGTCCTCTCCAGAGTCCTGTGCCGAGGCGATCGCGGCGCGCAGGTGCGCGATCTCCGCCGCCTGCGCCTCCAGGTGCGCCTGCTGGCGCGTGAGGAGCTGTTCGAGCCGGGCGAGGCGCTCGGTCAACTGCTCGTCCGACGAAGATTCCTGCTCGTGCCGCATGCTAGAAGACCCCTTCATTCTCGTCGTACCCCTCCACAGGCCCGCGCGCCTCTGGCTGCCGGGCCGTCCTCAACGTTCCCTGATGTCCTCGGTCCTGGGCGGTCGGAGTACACAGTCTCGCCGTTCTTGGACTCGCCGCCCTTGCGTCTATCTCAGGTCACTCGCCACGGCTACGAGACGTTCAACGCGACGTCATCGACGTACCAGTAGCTTGGGATGCCGTACGCCGACTCTCCCCCGGTCGTCCCGCGCAGCGTCAATACGAGTGATGAGCTGGTGTGCGCTTGCAGCGCGGAGGTCACGTCGAAGCTCTCAATCGCATACCCGCCATAGGTAAACAACTGGCAGTCGGTCTCGGCGGTATCCACCACGGTGCCGTCGACCGTCGCGAGCGTCGCGTAGAAGTGGTCGACGCACGGTTCCGGAGTTGACCCCAGAGCGGTACGCATGCTCGTGTAGCCCTCGATCCAGAACCGTAACGAGGCAGTATGGACCGTCGCGGGGACCGGCACCGTCTGCCAGACACGGTCGTCGCAGGTAAGGTAGCCGCAGGCGCCGAAGTCATAGCTGCCGTCGTATGCGGAAAACTTGCCGATGACGGGATAGCCGCCGCTGGAGAACGTCTGCCACGAGACGGTGCCGCCGGCGCCCTGTGTCTCGAAGCCGCCGTCGCTCACGAGGTTGGTGACGGCCGAGGCGGGTTGCGCACAGGCGCTGCCGGTGCTCGTCTGGACGCCGCCAGCGAGGTCGCGGGCGATGTTCCAGGCGTCGGGCGAGCCCATGCCGCTGGCCATGTCGTAGCAGGTCGAGGCGCTATAGTCTCCGGCGAACGGCGACCCGCTATAGTCGATGTCGTTGTTCCCGCTGGTGACATCCTTGTAGGGAGCGTAGGTCTGGGCGTAGGCGAAGAGCTGGTAGAGCGTAGCGTTCACCCATCCCGCCGCGGGCTTGCTGTTGGCGGCGAGGTACGCGTTGACATCGGTGAGGATGCCCGCCCACAGTGGCGCCGCCGCGCTCGTGCCGCCAATGGGGATGAATCCGTAGCCCACCCCCGAGGAGGTCGAGCAGTCGTAATAGGATGAGCAGTAGGTCTGGTAGCCTTTGCCGCTCCCCGGATCGGCGTTGGCCGAGACATCCGGCACTTCGCGCGTCCCGGTCGACAAGCCGCTAACGACGCCTTTGCCGATCTCCCAGGGTTGCAGCGCGAACGTCTGGCTCACGCCGCCACCACCACCGCAGGCGCTCTGACAGTCGCCATTCCAGACCGTCTCCGAGCCGTAGCTGGCGTTGGATTGACCGGCATTTGTGACCGAGAGGCTGGTGCCGCCGACGGCGACCACGTAGGGATCGCCCGCGGGCGAATCGACCGACGGCGGCAGACCATATGCCGCATAGCCGCAATCATCAGACCCAATGTCACCGGCGGCATCGAAGATCGTCTGACCCTGGGCGCTCGCTTTTTGGAAGATCGTGTCCAACGACTGCAGGTCCGACTTCCCGCTGAACGCCTCGCAGAGGCCCCAGCTCGTCGAGATGACCTTGTCGACGTTGTCGGTGACGATGGCGTCATAGGTGCTGATGACGTCGTATGGGTTGTTGCCCGTGTAGACATCTTGCGTCGCATTTGGCGCGAGGGCTGAGATCACCTCGATGTCGAGATCGGCCTCGCTGGTTCCAGGCGCATCGCCCTCGACGGCCCCGCCGTTGACCGAATGGTCGACGATGGATGCGGTCCCCAGAGCATATTGCGTGCGATAGGCCGCGATGTCGTTGTAGATGTAGGGCGCGAGCTCATAGACCGCGATGTGCTGGCCCGCAGCGCCGTTCACACCAGAAGCGCTGAGCAGAGACGCGACATCGTACGCGCCGCGCAGGTCGGTCGGGCTGTAACCCGGCAAGGAGGGCGTCGGATAGATCACCTGCGTGCCAGCGGGGGCGCGCACGCCCGCAGGCCGTTTCGTCGGCACCGTTGGCGTCGGTGACGGCGTCGCGGAGGGAGAAGTCGTCACGCCAGGCGCAGGCTGCGCCGTGTCGGCTAATGTCGTCGTGCTCGTCGCACCGGACGCGGACGCTGTGGACGCGCTCGACGCCCTCTGCTCATTATTTAACTGGCGGGGGAAGATGCCCAGCGGCACGTCGCCGTACGGCAGCAGCTTGGGCTTGGCCACGGCCAGGTTATCCATCCCGCTCACGCTGAGGATGAAACCCTTGAGCGACGCGGGGACGGACGGCACTCGCTCGGGCGCGAAGTAGGTCGACTTGCCCAGCGTGAAGGTACCGAGCGTCGTGTCGAACGCCTTCTCCACCTGCGCCTCGGTGCCCGTCACGTTCAGCAGCAGCCGGTCGGCGGACTGGCTCGTCACCGTCAGGCCCTGCTGCTGCAAGAAGTCGCGCACCTTCGTCACATGATCGACGGCGGGCGCAAAGGTGCTGGTGAACTCCGCTGGCGTCATGAATTTGTGGTACTGCGCCGAGCCTTTCACGTTCACACCCTTCGCGCGCGCCTGCAGCGCCGCCGGGTTGGCGAGCGCGAGCGAGACGGTCAGGTGCAGCGGGCGCGACGCGTCGTCCTTGCCGGTCAGCGTGGCATGCGCCAGTGCTGGGGGCAGCACGCCGGGCAGCAGCACCCGCTGCGAGGCTGCACCGCTGCCTGCTGGCGCGGCGGCCTGCGCGACACTGCTCGTCGCGAACGGGGTCAGCAGCAGACCGAGTGTCATGCACAACACGACAAGGCGCGGCAACCAGTGGCGCGCCTCGCGGAGTGCGTCTTGTCTTCGCAACCCGACATCCCTCCTGGCCGGACACGCCCCGCACCGACGCGGCGCGCCGCCTTCCACTCCACTCCGACACCCCATGCCTCAGCCAGGCGTCCAGCGCAACTCACCACCTACGTGACCGTGGCCGGCGAGCGCGGAGGCAAACGGAACGGCGAAGCGTACTCTCAACTGCACAACACGCCACTGCACAACACGACGTGCGAACGGAACACGGGTAACCTGTTTCGCCAGTATAGCGGAGTATCAATAATATGCAATAAGCAAGTAGACAGCGGTGTGGGAAGGGATGACCGCGCCGCCGACAAGGTATGCAGGGAGGGGCAGCAGTATGGCACGTCTAGAGGTTGCCCGAAGCGCTGTCGATGGACAGACATGACGGATTGCCATGCAGAATGGGAGTCTACATCCGCCGGGATCTCCTACGAGAGGCGCTCTGACCTGGGAGGACGACCGCCAGGCGCAGCTGGTCGCCATGCTGCGTGCCAGGCGCGACGTCCTATAGAGGATTCAGGACGAGGACGAGAGCTGATGGGCAACGTGGTGACATAGCATGGCATCATGGCCGGAGGATGTTGCCCACCCTCCAGTGGCAGCCCGTTCCCGCAGAGGGAGCGGGAAGGTTTCGCCAGGCTGCCGCAAGAGAGAAGTGGGGGGTACAGCACAGGCGCAGCTACAGCGTGTAGTCGCCGTTGTGCGCGTCTTCGAGATAGCGCGCGAGCAGCGTCGCGGCGGCGTCGAGGTCGCCCAGGTTCACCATCTCGTTCACGGTGTGGACGTAACGCGAGGGGATAGAGATCGTGATCGCCGCGGCTCCGGCGCGCGACCGCTGCATCGCTCCCGCATCCGTGCCGCCGCGCGGCAGCACTTCGTACTGGTGGCGGATGTCGTTGCGCTCGGCGATCTGCCGCAGGTGCGCGACGAGCTTGTAATTGGGGATGAACGACGAGTCGAAGACCTTGATGGCCACGCCCTCACCCAGCCGTGTGACCGCCTCGGTCTCGGGCATCCCTGGAGTATCGACGGCGAGCGTCGTATCCAGCGCGATCGCCACATCCGGCTCGGCGGAGAACGCTGCGGTCGTCGCGCCGCGCAGGCCGACTTCCTCCTGCACTGTCGCGACCGCGATCACCGTCGCCGTGTGCTGGCCGAGCTTCCGCAGCGCCTCGATCATCGTGAAGACACCGGCGCGGTCGTCGAGCGCCTTGCTGATGACGTTGTCGCCGAGCTGCTCCAGCGTGCGGTCCATCGTGATCGGGTCGCCCAGCCGCACGAGCTCGCGTACCTGCTCGCCGGGTAGCCCGAGATCGACGTAGAACTCTTCGAGCTTGGGCGCGCCGGGCTTCTCGTCGCCAAGCAGGTGCACCGGCTTACTCGCGGGCGTGAGCACCCCACGCAACGTCTGCCCGCCCGAGGCATGCACCAGCACCCGCTGGGCAACCAGCACGCGCGGATCGAACCCGCCGAGCGGCTGCACGCGCACGAAACCGTTCTCGTCGATGTAGCGTGCCATGAAGCCGATCTCGTCCATGTGCGCGGCGAGCATCACGCGCTTGTCGCTGCTGCCATGCTTGACCGCGATCACGTTCCCCAGCGCATCGATTCTCAGCTCGTCCACGAGCGGACGCAGCTCCTCGATCACCAGCGCGCGCACGCGCTCCTCGCGTCCCGCCACGCCGGGTGTCTCGGTCAACCGCTTGAGCAGAGCGACATTCACGTCGCCGTGCGCGGTCTGCTGCTGGTTCGATCCAGCCGCCTGTGCTGCCATGCAACTTCCTCGATTCAACGATTATCTGTAGGCTCACGACGTCCACTGCGACACGTCTCGCGCCAGTGCGCCGAACGACTCGCCGCGGACACAACTGGGAGGGATTATAGCACGTGGGGAGCGGAAATACCGCAGACTTGCTGGGCGGGCCGTGGCCCTCCTCTCCCAGCCTTTCCCCCACCTGATGGTGGGAGCGAGAAGCTGGAGCCGCATGCGGCGTGCTGCGCGCGGTCGCGTCGGATTCCCCCGCTCTCGGCGCCAGCCGGGGGAGGGGGTTAGGGGGAGGGGGCAGCGCAGCCACAGGTGAGCGGCTCGCCCAGCGCGAGGGGAGTCGGCCGGCCGTCGGCCGCGAAGAACGGTCCACTGGAGAGCATCCAGCGTTCGGCGAGCGTGCCCGCCCAGCCGCCGAGCGAGGCGATCAGCCGGTCGACCAGTCCGAGCGGCGCGTCGTCGGCATCGTCCGGGATGACGAGCGCGACATCGCCGGTCATCACCTCAGCGCGCACGACCACGTCGACGGCCACCGCCTCAGGCGCGGCGAGCGTCTGCTCATCTGGGACGAGCTGGGTGATGTCATCGTCCATGATTGCGCCTCGATCTCTATAGTGGTGAATCTCATCCTACGGCGGGTGCTTGGAGATGTGTAGGAAGTGTAGCGTGTGGGGGGACAGATAACTATGGGCCTGCTCACATCTGCCCGCTGCCACCTTGCTCGCAAAGCCCATGCCAGGCAGGCGGGCGCACTATCTCGGCCGAGACACTCAGATCTCAGCGCGTGAGAGAAAACTCCATGACTTGAGGTCGCGGTCGAGATGGTAACGCAGCGTCCCCTGCAGCAGCGTCTCGATCTCGCCGCGCAGGGTGGGGTCGAGACGCAGGCGTGGCAGGGCGTCCCAGTCGGTCGTCTGGAGCAGCCGCAGCACTTTGAGCGCGTTGAGCGAGATGCGCCGCTGCGCGTGGCGCATGCACTGCGGACACAGCGCCCCGCCCAGCTCCGCGCTGTAGCCGTTCTCCTCAGGCTGCAGCGGCGTGTCGCAGTTGACGCAGTAGTGCAGCCCGGGCCGGTAGCCCAGCTCGCCGAGCAGCCGCAGCTCGAAGTAGCGCAGGCAGAGCCAGCTTCGCACTGCCTCGCCACCGCTTTCGAGCCACACCTCGCCGTGCGCGCGCTCCTCCGGCCCCGCCTCGGCCCGCAGCTGCGCGCCCGCCTCCAGCCGCCGCAACGTCTGCAGGAAGAGCGTATACAGGGCGGGATTCGGGTCGGCATCTTCGAGGAAGCGGTCGATCAGCTCGGCAACGTACCACGCGCCCGTCGCGTGCCAGAGGTCTTGCCGCAGCGCGTCGAGCCGTTCGCGCGCCTCGGCCTGCGTGACGATGTCGAGGTCGCGGCCACTCGCCAGCAACAGTTGCGTGCGCGTGAAGGGCTCCAGATGGCCCGCCAGCCTACTGGTCGTCTTGCGGGCACCCTTGGCGATCGCGCGCACCTTGCCGCGCTGGGGCGTAAAGAGCGTGAGGATGCGGTCGGCCTCGCCGTAGTCGGTACGGCGGAGGACGACTGCCTCACTGGAGTAGACATGTGCGGTATGCGGCATAGGGCTGTTCGCGCTGTGCGGTACGATGCGTGCCAGACCACGAGCGGCCAGGCGCGCGGGCGTCGCGGGACTCCTTCTTCTTCCTTATTCTACGCGACAGCCGCACTTCCGGTGACGGATGGGCGTCATTCTCGCCAAGCAGAACCTCACCCCCTATCCCCTTCCCTTGAAGGAAGGGGTCGCTACTGGAGCGTTCGTGGCAGAGGGCAGGGGATACCTCTTGCGACGGCTGGCCCCCTCCCCAAACCCTCCCCGGCTAATGCCGAGAGAGTGGCTTTTCGCGTGTGCCAACGTGATCCCTTGGCCACGAACGGTCGCGGCACGACCCCTCCCCTTAGAGGGAAGGGGGTTGGGGGAGAGGTTCTGCGCGGGGGTAGGGGCTTCGGTCAGCCCGCCTTCACGCGCTGGGCGACGCGGTAGGCCAGCGCCATCGTCGTGAGCATTGGGTTGACGCCGAGGGCTGTCGGGCACGCGCTGGCGTCGGCGACAAAGAGGCCGCGCACGCCATGCACCTGCCCGTAGGGATCGGCGACCGAGGTGCGTGGGTCCGCGCCGATGCGACAGGTGCCCATCTGGTGCGCGCTGAAGACCATCGTGCGGTTCGCCGCGATGCCGCGCCGCTCGATCTCCTCGCCGAAGCGCTGGATCTGTGCGCCCGTCACGCCGCCGGGTTTGCCGTTCGCGCTCTCCAGCGTCAGCGGCGGCGTATGCGTCAGTCCCACGCCGAGCGCGCCGCCCGCGAAGGCGATGCGCGTCATCTCCTGCAGGCCCTTTACCAGATGGCGGCGGTCGGTCGCATTCGGCCAGTAGTGCAGCACCGGGTCGCCGTGCCGGTCGAGCGTGACACGTCCCTCGCCGGTGTCGCGCGTTAGCGAGATGAACGACGCGGAGAACGGCGCGCGGCGCATCAGCCGCTTGTGGTCAGCACCGCTCTGCCACGGCGTCGAGAGGCCCGAGAGGCCGGGATGTGTCGGCGAGACCTCGAACCAGATGCCGTACGTACCCTTCAGGTGCGAGAAGTGCGGCGCGTAGATCGTCTGCAGCGATCCCATCCACGTCTCCACCGGCTCGGCATAGTAGGCCGCGAGCGCCGAAACGGGATGCAGCCGCAGATGCCGCCCGATGTTCGGGTTCTCCAGCCCCGAGCGCAACAGCAGGGCGGGCGATTCCACTGCGCCCGCCGCGACGACCACCGCCAGCGCGCGTACGACCACACGATGCCGAGTCCCCGTCGCGCTGTCTTCGGCCCAGCCCTCCACGCCGGTGACGCGCCCGCCGTCGAGCAGCACACGCTCCACCTGGCAGCGGACGATGGTGCGCGCGCCACGGTCGCTGGCGTCCTGCAGGTACGTCTTCATCGTGGACTGCTTGCGACCGAAGGGGCAGCCGTAGCCGCACGCCCCGCAGCGCTGGCGGCAATCTGAGGCGTTGCGTGGGATCACCTTCCACTCGTAGCCCAGCGCCTCGCAGCCGCGCTGGAGCGCCGCGTTGTTCGCGTTGGGCGCGCTGTCGTCGGTGTTGACGCCGATGCGTGCGCTCACCTCGTCGAAGCCGCGTGCGAACTCGGCCGAGGTGGCGCCTTCGATACCGTGCTCGCGTTCCCACTCATCCAGCACTTCGGGCGGCGTGCGCAGCGACGTGCTCCAGTTGACGACCGTCCCGCCGCCCAGGCACGAGCCCGCCAGCACCGAGACGCCCAGGTCGGCGGTCGAGAGCAGGCCGCGGCGCAGGTAGAGCTGTGGCATCATCTCGGCCTCGCGCCCGGTGAAGTCGGCCTCGTTATAGTAGCCGCCCTTCTCCAGCACGACCACAGCTTTGCCCGCGGCGGTCAGCTCACCGGCCACCACACCGCCGCCCGCGCCCGATCCGACGATCACCACGTCGGCGGTCAGGGCGAGGTCGCCCGTCACCGGCAGCGTGCGGATCGTCTTCGGCGCCTCCTCTAAGGGCGGCGGTGCGGGTGGCGGTGGAAAGCCGAGCACGGGCCAGTTGGGATTGGTGCCGTCCTCGGCGACCGGCGCGGAGTAGAAGATGAACGCCGCAAGCCGCTTGAGCGTCTGGAAGCCTTGCCGGAACTGCGGCACCAGGCTGGTGGAGAGCGCCCGCAGCGCCTTCTCACGCTGGGCAGGGGACATGCGCGTGAAGCCGTGCGTGGTGCCCGCGAGCAGCAGACATACGGCGGGGTTCCCTAGCAGGCCGAGGAGTTGCTTGAATTGCGATCGCTTCTCCGATGGCTCGGGGGCCAGCGTCTCGGCCATCAGCCGCGCCACCCCCAGATCCGAAGCTGAGCGCGCGTAGAAGCCGTGCGGATCGTCCTCGCCCGCAGGTGGGGCAACCGGTGGGATCAGCGTGTCGCAGACCGCCTCCAGCGTGCGCATCTCCGTTGCCGTCAGCCAATCCGCGTTCGCTGGAATCGTGCCCGTCGCCGTCTGTGGCCCGCGTCGCGTCGTCGCCATCGCTGCGCCCCTCCCAGTGCTTCTCTGCCCGCGTGCTCCGTTGCTTCGGATTGGGGGCATTGTACGCTGAGAAGCCCGGCGAGGAAAGCGGCGGCGATGCAGGGGGCTGAGGGGCCGCCGAAGACGCTGGCGTGGGGAGATTCTACCCCTTGTTGCGCACTGGACCCTTCATGCGGTTCATCCCGGCGGGGGAGTGGCCGACGCGCTCGCTGCCCATCTCCAGCTTCTTGTGCGCGCGCACCGGCTTTGTGCGCTTGGCTCGCAGAATGCGCTTCATCCCGTCGCTGCTCTTGTCCGGCATGCGCCCTCCTCCCGTCGCGGTGTGCTCCTGTCCTTGTAAGTGTATGCCCATCCGGCCGCCATGCGCCAGAAAACCTCGCCATCATAAACACGCATCCCCTCCCCAGCAGCAGCCGGAGAGGGGATGCGAACGCGCGTGCCCATGGCAGCGAACTCTCGCCTCACGACCCCTCCCCTGAGAGGGAAGGGGGTTGGGGGAGAGGTGCTGCCCAACGGGCGATGGGCGAGAAGTCCAGCCCTACGGTATCGTCACGTCCTCCAGCGTGACGGGGCTGTGGGCGAGGTAGTTCAGCTCGTCGGCCTGGCTCACGCCCGGCGGTGTCAGCGTGTCCATCACCTTCGGCACGCGGTTCGGATCGACGTTGCAGAGCGGGTTGCTCACGCCCGCCGCGCAGACGCCGAAGTTGTACGGCTGCGGCGTCGAGGCGAAGGAGCGCGCCTGGTCGGAGCTGAAGCCGTCCTGCCCGGTCAGCGTGACGGTAAAGCCCCACCCGCTCGTCGGGTGCCCCAGCGTCGCCGCCGGAACACTGAAGGTGATATAGCGCGAGACGGCATTGGCGCTGATGCTGATCGTGCCGAGCGGCTTGCCGGTCGCGTCTTTCCACGCCTGGCCGAAGCCCTGCACCTCCAGGAGCTGGCTCCAGGCGGCATCGGGTGCGATCTGATAGTTGCGCGAGGCGTACGCCGCGGCCGTCGAGGTCGTCGTCGCCTTCGGGTCGTGGACGTAGACATCCACGAGCTGGGCGCCGAGCGGGCTGCCGAACGTCGGTGTCAGGTCGCGCACCTGCACCTTGAAGTAGATCGTGTCGCCCGCGTCGTAGACCTTGAAGTCTTGCATGTCGAACGCGCCCGCGTGGAAGTCGCCCGCCGTCGGGTAGGCGTACGTCCCCGGCCCATTGTCGTCGTTGGATGGGTCGGTCTGCTCGAAGACGAGCGTGCCCGGCGTGAAGTCGTAGACCACGCTGCGCTGGTCGTGCGCCGTCGCGCCGGTCGGGCTGGTCGCCACCGTGGTCAGCACGCTCGTTCCGCCACTCACCGTCACCGTCACCGAGAACGAGCCGTCGGCGGCGGCCTGCGTCGTGGCGAACGTCGTCGCGCTGTTGTTGTCGGTGTTGGTCGCGGCAACTGTCACCGTGTTGCCCGGCGCCGTCGTGCCAGTCACCGTCACCGAGCCGCTGGCGGACGAGCCATTGGCCGGGCTGGTGACGCTGAGCGTCGTCTGCCCGACGGGATGCGTTACGTAGCGGTCATAGGTGTTCGCCGGGCGCTCCAGAATCGTGCCGGCGGAGAGGTCGCGCGTCAGGCGCACGTACGCGCCCATCGACCACGTCAGCGGCGCAGCGGACCCAGCGGCCTGCCCGTTCTGGAAGCCGATGGAGGCCGTCGTCGGGTCGCTGCCATAAGGTGAGGCGGCGACGGCCGGGTCCTCCCAGTCCTGCTCGGGGATGAGGCCCACGCCCGAGGCGAAGTTGTGCATCGTGCTCAGCAGCGAGACCGCCGTCGAGCCGTCGCCCGCCGCGAGATCATACTCGCCGCGCTCCCCCGACAGCGCCGGCCAGACATGCCCGGTGCCCTGGCCCGACGGCGCCCACGGATGCCCGTTCGGGCCGTGGCCGTCGTTGTAGCCGTCACCGTAGCCATCGCCGTTGTAGCGGTGCCAGCCCGGTCCGCTGCTGGTGTTCGACTCGATGGTCGCATCCACTACCGGCAGCGACTGCACGATGTTCGGGTCGTTCGCGGGCTTCTCGCCCAGCCGCACCAGCTCCAGGAAGCCCGCGTCGATGACGGCGCGCTGGTCGAGGGTCGGCCCGCCGTTGCCGACGTTATAGGAAATCGCGGCGTTCGGGTCGCCCGTCTTGGAGAGGCGGATGAAGTACGGATGGTTCGCCGCCGGGCCGTTGGTCGTCACGGTCCAGTTCTCGATCTGGCGCTGCCAGTCGTCGGCGGTGCCCAGCCAGACCCGCGCGCTGGTGGTGTCGCCGTTGGCCTGGGCTAGCGAAGCCGCCGCGACCAGACCCGCGATCTCCGCCGAGATGGTGGAGGGTGAGTAGCCGGTCTGCTCTTCCCAGCGCTCCACACCATACGACGGGCCGTGGCTCATCACGAAGTTCGCCGCCGGCTTGATGTGCTGCGAATAGAGCGTCGGGTCGGTCATCCCCATCTGGTACGCCATGACGATGGGGTAGCTGGCCTCGTCAAGCTGTGTGTTGAACGAGTCGGGCGCGACCTTGCCGTTGAGCAGGCTGTTGCGCGGCATCGAGCCATCAGCCTGCTGCTGGCGATTGAACAGGAAGGTGACGGCGTCGCGCGCGGTGGTCGTGTCGCCGTCCAGGTAGAAGCCGGTCCATGCCTCATAGAGGTCGCGGGCGAAGATCTCACGGTAGGAGCCGAAGTAGAGGTTGTTCGGGTCGTTCGCGACGACTGCCTGCCCCCACGGAGCCGCCAGGCCCGCCGAGACCGCGCCGGGGAACGTCTTATCCTCGGAGGCCTTGAGCACGTTGGCCGAGTAGTAATACTGCGCGCCGAGCGCCCGCGCGTCCACGCCCTGCGGCACCTGCTGGCCCCGTGCGACCGGTGGATTCAACCCGTTGTCGTAGGCGTGCCAGCCGCTGTCGAACTGCTTCTGCATCTGTTCGAAGTGGGTGGCGAGCGAGCCCTCGGCCTGAGCGACCGCGTCGGCCTGCGTCTGACCGAAGCCGAGCGCGATCGTAACGTAGCCGCCATGCAGCGGCACCTGCGCCGTCTGCACGACGTTGCCGTTGTTCGCGCCCGTACCCGTATAGGTGGCCGTCAGGCTGTGCGCGGCGTCGAGCTGGGTCAGGCCGTCGCTCTGTGCGCCGACGAATCCCGAGCTGACCTGCGAGAAGGGGGTCGAGGCGTCGAGCGCGGTGTAGACCGGCACCGCATAATCGCGGTTGACTGCCTGCGACCGGGTGTTCGTGTCGTACGCGACGGGGATGTTATGCCCGGTGGAGGTGTCGGTCGTCGCGCTATCGGCGCCGCCGTTGGCCTGCCCGCCGCCACCGTTACCGTTGACGGTCGGATCGTAGCGCACGTAGAGCTGGTAGTTCGCGTTCGTGCCGACGAGCGGCTCGAAATGCATACGCATCACGACCGTGTTGTGCGCCGGATCGGTGAGGTAGTCGGTGATGATGCGATATTTGCCGCTCTTGGCCGTCGCCGTGACACGGCAGTCGAGCGATTGGGCGTCGGGCAGCGCGACGGTGTAGGTCATGTCGCGCGTCTGCAGATCGGTGAAGGTGCTGCCGTCGGTGACGATGTACTGGAGCGATTTGACGTTGGTGTTGTCGTCGGTGGGATAGTAGACGTCGCTCAGCGCGCCGTTGGCGACGGTATACCAGACTTTCGACGTCGTGTTCTGGGCGGTGCCCAGGCAGTCTTTGCGGCCGAGGTCGAAGTACGCCGTCGCACCCGGCCCATCACTCGCGATGGAGCCGTCGGCGCGCACGCTGTAGAGCGCGGCGGCCGCGAGCATGCTGGTCACCACCACGGCCATTACCCCGAGGGCGAGCCGCTTGCGGTGCGGACGCAGTCGTCGCAGTCTGTCTCTCATCCTCTCTCCCTTTCGTCTGCCCCAACGCTGGGTCAGTCGCCAGTGCGCACACTCCCGCAGCGCGCCAACCGAGTCCCTGCCCGCCCGCGGCGCCTGGCTCCTATATAGGTGGAACGCGGCGGCATCTGGCCTGTAACGCGCCAGCCAGCGACCACCCGGACACTCGCGCCTGCGTGCTCAGGTGCACGGATGCCCGGCAAGCATACAGGCAAGAGTAGCATGCAAGCTAGCATACGTTCAAGGGGAGGCCGTTCTCGGGAGGGGGTTATGCGTCGAGGGCAGGCGCGTCGAGGGCAGGCGCGTCGAGGACCCGCGTGACGCTCGCCGCGAGCCGTGTGTAGAAGGGCATCCGCTCTCGCGCGAGGTCGTTCGCCCAGAACCGTCCGTCCATGTTCCGGCGCAGGTCGGCCCAGTTCTCGGGCGTCATCGTGACGAGGCGCGTATGCAGGTCGCGGACGGTGTCGAGGTCGCGGTAGAGCGTGTCGAGTGTGAGCAGCTCTTTCGAGCGCAGGGCGGGCAGGAACTTTGCCGCGAGGTGATGCCAGCGCACGACGCTCCATTCTGGCAGGGCGTAAGTCAGCAGGTCAGAGGAGAACATCGCAGTGAGGTGACGTGCGTCTTCTGGTGGATAGGGTTCCGTATCCAGGGCATTGATGGTCGTCCAGAACGCGCGCAACGCCGAGCGGTTCGATTCCACCTCCAGCGCGAGCAGCGTGCGCGTGTTGCGGCGCAGGCGCCGATCGAGCCGTGCCTCGTGCCAGAGTGAGAGCGCATACGTGAAGAGCGCGACCACCACCCCTGACGCCGCCGCGATCGCCGCTCCCAGCAGGGTCGTCTGCGTCGCATCGCCCATCTCCTCGCGCTCCTCTCCGCCATCCCCGCACTCGCACTCGCGCTCTCTGGCCGTCAGCCAACCAAGAGCAGTCAGCGGCTGACGCGACGCCATTCTACCATGCGGTGTTCATTCTGGAACGTCGCATGCGGACCCCCCCTCTGGGTCCGCAGAGTCCCGACCCCCTCGCTTGCGACCGCTATACTGTAATGATATGAGCCCGATCAACCGCTAGCGGCACCCACACACTCAGAAAGGACCAACTTCCGCTCATGGCAGATACACTTCAGATCGACCGCGAGCACACCGCGCTGCTCGTGATGGACTATCAGCGCGACATGGTAGCCAGCGCCCGAGAACGCGATCCGGGACTGATCGAACGCGCGTCGCAGGTGATTGAGGCGGCCCGCGCGGCGCGCATCCCCGTGATATACGTCGTCGTGCGCTTTCGTCCGGGATACCCCGAGGCCAGCCCGCGCAATAAGACCTTCTCCGCCATCCGTGCGACCGGGCGCCTGCTGGAGGGCACACCCGGCGCCGAGATCGCCCCGGAGGTCGCGCCGCGCGCGGACGAGCCGGTGGTGGTGAAGCGGCGTGTCGGCGCGTTCAGCACCACCGATCTGGAGACGATTCTCCGCGCGCAGGGACGGTCGTCGCTCGTGCTGATGGGCATCTCGACGAGCGGTGTCGTGCTCTCGACGGTGCGCTGGGCGGCGGACGCCGACTACTCGCTCGTCGTCGTCGAAGACTGCTGCTCCGACGCCGACGAGGAAGTCCACCGCGTGCTCACACAGAAGGTCTTTCCGCGCCAGGCGACCATCGCGCACGCGCGAGACGTGCTCGCGGCGCTCGGGTAGCGCGCCTGACGGGCGTCTCTACGCCGCGTTGCGGGCGAGCACCAGCAGGCGATAGCCGCCGAGCAGGTGGGCCGCGACGCTCTGGTTGAGCGCGAACAGCGCCTTGCGCGGATACTTGATGAGGTTGCGCCCGACGAGCCGTGTTGGCAGGTCGATCATCTCGCTGGTGTAACGGGCATCGACGATGGTGTAGCCAGTCTCGGTCAGCGTCCGCAGCGCGGTCTCGCGGGTGAAATAGTGGAGATGCCCATACATGTCGCGCAGGCGCAGCAGGCCCTTGGGCCGGAGCACCGTCTGGACGGAGAGGTCCAGCGGGAAGAAGAAGAGCGAGTGCGTGCCGTGCGGACGCAGCTCGCGCAGAAAGCTGAAATAATCTTCCAGGTGCTCGAGCACGTCCAGCACGAGCAAGAGATCGGCGCGCTCACCCGCGCCGCGCGGCATATCGCCCTGGACGAAGTGGAGCCGGTCATTGGCCCGAGGCGCCGCGAGCTCCAGCGCCTGCGGCGAGATGTCGTAGCCGGTCAACTCTGTCGTGGACGGCAGCGTTTGCTGCAGCAGGCGCAACACTTCGCCAGCGCCACACCCGATGTCGAAGATGCTGGCCGGCATGAGTTTATTGCTGGCCAGCATCGCCCGCATCGTCTTGACCTTGCCCGCCGATTCTTCGACATGCCAGGACGGCATGAGCTTCAGGTAGTCGCCACTCATGTAGAGGTCTTGCGCGTAGAGGTCTTGTGCGCCAGACGTCGAGAGCTTCTCCACGATACTCCCCCTCCGTGCGAAACAGACCGGAGCGTGCGGTTGGGCTATTCTATATATTAAGAAGGCAACCACACATCACTAGGAGAGAATGCGATGCTGCGCTAGTCATATGTGCGTAGCTCAGCAATGTCAAGGAGAGATTTCTCAACGCTCAGCGTCATGGCTTCCATGCCTCGTCGCGGTGTGACGCGAATGCCCGGTCATACACCGGAGACCGGACGCGCGCCGAAGGTCACCTCTAGCTCGACGGCAACCTCGACCTCGCCCGCCTCGATGGGCGTGGGCGCCGCGCGCGCATAGGCGGCTTGCATCATAGGGGCAGCAAAGCCGCGTGGACCGATTCCCGCCTGCGCGGGCGCGATGGTGAGCGGCGCGCCCAGACTCAGGCCCATCACCTGGACGATGTCGCGCGCCTGGGCGAGCGCATCGGCGAGCGCGGCATGCCGGGCCTCGACCTGCGCTACGCTCGTATCGCGCACGGCGAGGCGCACCCCCTGGACCAGCACATCGTCGCCGCCCGCCTCGACGACCGCGTCGATCACCTCGCCCACCGTATCGATGGCAGTCAGCGTCACGTCGGCGGTATTGGTGGCGGTATGGCCCACGCGTCGCGGCGGACCCTCCGGCGAGGACTCATAGCGTGGAGAGAGCATCACGTGTCCGGTCCGTACGTCGCGCCTCTCGACACCGTGCGCAGCCAGCGTATCGAGTACGCGCCGCATCGCCGCCGCGCTCTGGGCGCTGGCCTCGCGAGCGGTCGGCGCCTCCACCTGCACGCCAATCGTCACCTGCGCGATATCAGGCACGACGCGCGCCGTGCCCCGGCCCACCACCGTAATCTGTGATGCAGAGGTAGCGGAAGACAGTCCAGACACGTCGCCAGCCCCTGGGTTCTTCATGGCGCACTCCTCAGCCCCTGCTGCTGACACGCTTCCACCCGCACGCCCGCTCATACGTAGACGTTGCAAAGCGTCAGGAGTTCCGTGGTTCGCAGACGTTATCCGGGAGCCGAAGGCGCCCGAACGACGCCTCTCGCACCGGGCCGTCTGGGGGTTGCGCCGCGCGCGTCATCAGCCCGAGAATCTTCAGCGAAGGTTCAGCAAGCGGTACGATGCGTTCAGTCTTGACGTATACAGTAGCATCAGCGGATGAGAAATGACGAGCCAATATGCGGGTGCGGCTGAGACCGCCGGGCAGAGCGATTGGCGGAACCGTCCGCCGATAGGGTAAGGACAAGAGCGATGTCGACTTTTACGACGCCCCCATCATTCGGGACTCCCTCAGGACCCGACTCCTCAGGCGCGGCAAACGCGCCCCGCCAGGAGAATCCTCCGACGTACGGCACTCCGGCTGAGACGCCGGCTCCGCCCCCGACATATCCGGCATACGGCGCTCCGGCTGCTGGCCAGACCACGGGCACGTCTTCGGCGAGCGAGAGCGGCACGCCAGAGACCCCCACGTCGCCGCAGACTCCTCCGCCGGGAGGATGGTCTGCCTGGGAGAACCCGCGGCCATACTCCGGCACGACGGGTACCACCAGTGCTAACGGCGCGCCTCCCTACTATGTTCCGCCGTTCGACATGGGCTACAACGTTCCGCCGAGCCCACGACGGCGTCGTATATTGCCGCTGCTGCTGCTGGCGTTGGTGCTGCTGATCGCCGTGGCCGGCATCGGCGCGTGGATCGGCATCGCGACCCACTCGTCGAGCGCGCCGTCGGTGACCATCGGCGCGACCTCCGCGCCGGTGACAGTCTCCTCCTCGTCGGGCGCGGCGGCGCTGCAGTCGGATGTCGAGAGCGTCGTGAAGGCCGTGCAGCCATCGGTAGTCGAGATCACCAGCACGGGCGGCTCACAGGAGGCCATCGGCTCGGGCGACATCCTGACCAGCGACGGCTACATCGTCACCAATGACCATGTCGTGCAGGGCTTCAACACCTTCAAGGTGACGCTCTCCAACGGGTCGACGCAGTCGGCCAGGATCGTCGGCACCGACCCGCAGGATGACCTGGCCGTGCTCAAGATCAACGCGACCGGCCTCAAGCCCATCGCCATCGCCGATTCCTCGAAGGTGCAGGTAGGCGAGTTCAGCATCGCGCTCGGCAACCCGCTTGGGCTGACCCAGTCGGCGACGTTCGGCATCGTCAGCGCGCTCAACCGCTCGGCCAGCGAGGGCCAGAATGGTCCGGCGCAAGAGCTGACCGGGCTGATTCAGACCAGCGCGCCGATCAATCCGGGCAATAGCGGCGGCGCCCTCGTCGACCTTTCTGGCTCACTGGTCGGCATTCCGACGCTCGGCGTCGTCGACCCCAACACCGGCGCTGCCGCGAGCGGCATCGGCTACGCGATTCCGTCGAGCCGTGTCTCGTATGTCACGCAGCAGCTCATTGCGCACGGTCAGCTCACCAGCACCGGCCAGGGCTTCCTGGGCATCCAGGGTGAGGACGTCACCCCGCAGATCGCCGCCGCGAATAATCTGAACGTGCAGAGCGGCGTGCTCATCGGCGGCTTCGCGAATGACGCCGCCGGGGCCAGCCCCGCGCAGCAGGCAGGCATACAGACGGGCGACGTCATCACCGCCATCAACGGACAGGCCGTCTCGGACAGCAACAGCCTGGCGAGCGCGCTGCAGAATCGCGCCCCTGGCTCGCAGGTCACGGTGACGTTCACCCGCGGCAGCCAGCAGCACACCGTCACGGTCACGCTCGGCGAGCGCCCGACGAACGCGCAAGGGTAAGCGCGACGGCGACGGAGCGTGCTGACGCGGCCCGGCAGCCCCATCCACCGGACCCGCGCCCGCACGCCGCCTGAGCACTACCCGCCTCGACATTCGGCAGGTCTCCGATCCCCCCTTGGTCGGAGGCTTGTCGTCCTTTTCCCCACTGTGCCTCTCCCCGCTGGGTCGCGCGAACAACTATGCTACGACTATGCTACGACTATGCTACGCAGCATCAAGGAGTCCGCGACCTGCTGGTGGGGAGGGCAACATGGCGACCACACCGAACGGTCAGTTGGAGCGGGTCTATGCGCGCGACCGGCACGAGTGGCGCGCCTGGCTGGAGGCACACGCCGCGACGTCTCCCGGCGTGTGGCTGATCTACTACAAGCAGGGTAGTGGCAAGCCGCGCGTGCCGTACGCCGAGGCGGTCGAGGAGGCGCTGTGCTTCGGCTGGATCGACAGCAGAGCCAACACACTCGACGGTGAGCGGTCTATGCAGATGTTCTCGCCGCGCAAGCCGCATAGCCCGTGGTCGAAGCTCAACAAAGAGCGCGTCGAGCGACTGCAACGCCAGGGACTGATGACGCCCGCCGGGCTGGCCCTCGTCGAAGCAGCCCACCGTGACGGCTCCTGGAGCGCCTACGACGGCATCGAGGAGCTGACCGTTCCGCCCGACCTCGCGGCGGCGCTGGCCGCGAACGAGACCGCCGAGCGCACCTTCGCGGCGTTCAGCGCGTCCTCCAAGAAGCAGCTTCTGTGGCATATCGAGAGCGCGAAACGCCCCGAGACCCGTGCCAAGCGCATCGCCCAGATCGTCGCCGCGGCCGCCGAGAACCGCAACCCACTGGCTTCCACGGCGAACAGGAAGCGGTGAGACGCCCGCGCCGACGCATTCATGCCGGATAGGGCATCGCGGGCCGCCCGTCATGCAATATTCAGAATAGAATTATCAGCACACGTATCTACCTATAGTACCTATAACATACTATCGTATATTTGACTATATACAGATATTGGCTATTCCTCCAGTGTAACCGCTGAGTAGCGCCCCTCGTCTAAGTGAGCAGAGTCAAATACCTGGCGTGCCGCATGGATCGCCACCGGCGCTCGCTCCATGCCCGTAGCTGTGCCTGCATCGAACCACGTCACGTATGCGTTGGAATGCTGGCCTAGCCCAACAGCGTCCTCCCTTCACCGAGCCACACGATACCTAGCACAACCCTGACGGCAGGGACGACGCAAAAACTACCCGGGACCCACCCGGCCCGTCCACGGGGAGCAAACTCTATTTTCTATGCAACATGGCAGAGTAAACACATGACATCAGACGTTCGCGCAGAGCGGCATGCGCATGCGGCACGGGCGACGACAGGGACCATATCCCATAGAGGTGAGCCGTCGCGTAGCCATCCACATCTCTGGTTTCTCTCGATCATGACATGTTCGAGACTTTAGGAGGCAATGGACATGTCGGTAGCGGAGGCAATCGAAGTCAAGGCCGTCGGGAGGAACCGAAGCCGCATTCTGCTGCACCAGGTACACCGCCCAGACAATGCTGTACCAGAACTCAGCATTGTCGTCCCCACTCCCACTGAGGGCGACGCCATCATCATGTTGCTCGCGTCCCTGCGCGAGACCTCTCAGCACCTCGCCGTTGAGATTCTGGTCGTCAACGATGGCGATGAGGAAGCGCTCCAGCGTGTCGCGCTGCTGGCACGCCAGCTCAGCACGCAGACGTGTGATATCCGCGTCATTCATATGCAACGCCCCGGCGAGCAGCCGCAGAGTATGGCTACAGCAGCCATGCTGGGCATCGAGCGAGCTCGCTCGCACTATGTGGCGGTGGTCGATGTGGATGTCCCGCATCCTCTCGCGCACTTGATCCGGCTCTATCAGGCGGCTACCCTTCACAACGCGGACGTTGTGATGGCTACTGGGAACGTGGGCGGCGACGGCCCCAACGGCGTTGGCGCCCGGCGGCATGTGATGTATCAGCGAGGAATGAAGACACTCGCCAAACTGCTGTTTCCCGAGCATCTACGACGCGTCGCTGATCCGTTCGGCGGTTGTTTCCTGTTTCGCCGCGCCCTGCTGGATGGTCTCGAGCTGCGTACGACAGGAGACCACCTCGCGCTCGATGTGTTGACCCAAACGCCGTGGATCACTCTTGTTGAACTGCCAGGCGCCGCTCCAGAGGATGGCGGGGGCACACGCGCGGTGGATCGGCGACGGGCAGTCGCGACGATGCGCCAGTTTGGCACTCTGGCACGTGTAGTCCCGCTGGCTGCGCTCGTATGGAAAATCGCCCTCATCTGGCTGCTCGGCGGCCTGGTATCACTGCTGCCCTTCATGGGCGTGCTCTCCCTCCGGCGCTCCCCCTGGCTGGGCGTACTGGCGGCGCTCGAAACCCTGCTGCTCTGCGTGGCGCTGGGTGAGGAGCTCAATGCGCGGCACGCGCTCAACGTCGTGTCGTTGCTCAAGCGCTGGGTGGTAGGGCATGGGCAGTGGCTCGCGCCGACCGGCGCCTATGCCTGCACGACATTCTTCCTGTCGAGCGTGCTCCATAACTGGATCATCGCGGTCGGTGTCGCCCCCGCTATCAGCCTGGCGGTGCGCCTCGTGCTTGATCCGCCAGGCGCGCCGCGCAGGGTGCTCGTCACGAATGCCGCGCAGACGGCAGACGAGACTCTGCTGATTGGCCGAGAGGATACCGCGCGCCAGCCGGTGCTCGCGCTGATGACAACATCCGCGTTCCTGGCGGGAGCGGTTGCCATCTCACTCGCGCAGCTTGGTCCGGTTGTAGCGATCGTCGCGCTGGTCCTCGGCGCGGCGGGGCTGATGCAATTCAGCATCGACCGAAGCAAGGCGATCACGATCGTGCTGGCCCTCGCCACGGCCATTGCATCGGTGGATTACGCCACCTGGCGTGTCCAGATGACCAATTGGACCGCATGGTTTATCTCGGTGCCCCTGCTGCTCGCCGAGGCGCTCGGCATGGTGCATACGCTCGGCCTGCAATGGACCCTCTGGCCGCGCAAGGCGCCGCGTGTCCGTCACGCCGAAAACCCGACGCATCGCCCAATCTATATCTTCATTCCCACCGTCAACGAGGGCGCGGACGTGCTCGTGCCAACCATACGCGCGGCCAAGCGGGCTCGCACGACCTATTTGAACAAACATCCGCACGGTCACGTGGAGATTGTCATTTGTAACGATGGCCGGGTCGCCAATGCGCCGAACTGGCATGAGCCAGAGGACGTCGCTCGGAGGCTCGGCGTGACCTGCATCACCCGCACAGTGGGGGGCGGAGCGAAAGCGGGCAATCTCGAACATGCCCGTCAGGCGGTCGGCGCGACGGGAAACGCACTCATCGTCATCTTTGACGCAGACCAGATCGCGCACCCCGACTTCCTCTTGCGCACGGTGCGGCCCTTCTCCGATCCCGAGATCGGCTGGGTGCAAACGGGGCAATACTACTCCAATACCGACAATCCCGTCGCGCGGTGGGCACACGATCAGCAAGCGCTCTTTTATGAGTTGCTGTGCCCTGGCAAGGCAGCACATAATGCCGCGTTCATCTGTGGCACGAATGTAATGATCCGCGCGGCGGCGCTCGACGAGATCGGCGGCATGCCACAGGATTCGGTCACCGAGGATTTCGCCGCATCAATTCGACTGCATCCGCACTGGCGCAGCGTCTATCTTTCAGACGTGCTGGCTCAGGGGCTGGGTCCGATGGACCTTGGCGCGTACTTCAAGCAGCAACGGCGCTGGGCGATAGGTACCCTCTCGATGCTGCGCACACAGTGGCGCGCGATCTTCTTGCCGCGTAAGCATGGGCTGCGCTTCGTGCAGCGCATTCAATACGCGCTGGCCTGCACACACTACCTCTCGGGTGTCCGCGATCTCATCTATATTATCGCTCCTCTGCTCTATGTCGCGTTTGGCCTCTCCGCTGTGCATGGTGCGAGGCTCGAAACGTTCTTGTGGCACTTCTTGCCCTATTGGTGCGTCTCGATGAGCGCCTTCATGTACGCCGCGTGGAAGAAAACCGGGTGGCGTGGCGTGGTCATCGGCTTCGCGAGCTTCCCGGTGCTCATCGGCGCCGCACTCTCGGTCCTCTGCAAGCGCGACGTGACATTCGCCGTCACATCCAAGCGCCGGGCAAATCGGGTTTCCGTTGCCGTGGTAATGCCTCATGTGCTCGCCTTCGCAGCCACACTCACGGCACTGATCTGGAACTGGCGCCGTCACGATCTGCTGCAAGGAACCGCGTTTTTTGTGCAGATGTGGCTGCTCTACATCACGGTGATGCTGGGGCTGTCACTGTGGCTGGCCACGCATGACATGCTCTACCAGCGCTCGTGGCGCCTCGAGATAGGGCACTCTTGGCTGCGCATGCGACAACTCGGCCGCAAGGCACACATGCGCGCCGCGGTAGTGATCCCATCCGTGGCGGCCCTCGTCTGCCTGTTCGCGCTCACGGCCGACGGCGGGCTGTATGCCACAACCCTCGCGCCAACCAATCCGGACGTCCTCATCGCGCACCAGGCACCATATCTGGGCATCGCGGGCGACACCTCGGTGCTCGCGACACATATTCCCGAATTGGGCCAGCAGGCAGACATACATTTTGGCATCGTCGGACGGAGCCAGAATGTCGCCGAGCACTTCGACACCCGCAACCTGGGCGCAGCAGGCGCAGTCCCCTGGATCACGCTGCAATTTGGACACTACCAAGCGGACGGGACGCCTTCGCTCGACGCGAGTCCCGCGGCAATCGCCAATGGTGTGCATGACGGCGACATACGCCGGCTCGCCGGAGAGATCCGGCAGTACGGCAAGCCTGTGCTGCTCACGATTCTGCCGAACGTCGACCGCAACTGGAGCGTCTCCTCCGCCGTGGCCAATGGCGGAATCCCAGCCGACTCCGCACGTGCCTGGGCACACGTCCACGCGCTGTTTCACGAGGCGGGCGCGACGAACGTCAGTTGGGTGTGGGCGCCTAAAGACCCGGCGCACGACGAACTGTTCGCGCCACCCGACGCGCTCTACGACGACGTGCTGGTGAACGTGACCTACAACCCCATCGGCATCTCAGACGAGCCAGCGATCATCGAAGACGTGGCGGGGCACCACCCCGATAAGCCGGTGCTGGTCGAAACCACGTCCGTGCATGCCGATGCCAACGAGACTGCATGGCTGGAACAGTTGACCAACGTCGTCACCAGCAACCACGCTATTTTGGGGCTGATCTACTTCGATGGAACCCCGACGCAGCAGATTCAGACCCACGCACAGCTCCCGACGGTCGACACGAGTCTGCTCCAGTGGGCGCACCACACCGACAGCGTCATGGTCTTCGCATCGCCAGACAAACCGACCTCCTCCGCATCGCTGAGTGCGGTCCCACCGCAAGTGAGTAACAGATGACCATCTCTATCAAGGCCCTCAGCCCACAGCGCTCCGCGGCCGATCGCTGGCGCGTGACCTGGAGCCTGAATGCTCCGCTGGCCGCCATCCTCGCGCTCCAAGCGATCGTGTCGACGCTGGCGTTGCACAACACCGCGTTTATCGACGAGGCGCTTTACATCGACGCGGGCATGCAGATTAATCAGTCGCTTGTTGGCGGCCCACCGCCGAGCCAGAATTTCGCTTCGTATTTTTCCGGTCACCCCTACCTCTATCCCGTTCTGGCGGGCTTCCTGAATGCCCACGGCGGCCTGGAAATGGTGCGGATGTTCAGCACGCTCTGCATGTTGATCGTGACTGCCTGTGTGTACTGGATTACCTGGCGCTGCTTCGACCATACCAGCGCAATCGCGGCGGCGATGCTGTTCGCCTTCCAGGGCTCGACACTCTTTCTCAGCCGTCTTGCCACCTATGATGCGTTGTGCCTGGCATTGCTTGGCATTGCCCTGGTGCTGGCCGTCCAGGCCAGCATGGCGAGGGATCCAGTCGCCGCCGTCGCGATGGGTCCCCTCCTCCTGCTAGCGGTGGGAGTCAAGTACGTTGCGATCATCTTCGTCCCAGCCATCATCGCGCTTATGGCAATCCGCACGTTCAAGTACAGGGGTTGGGGGAGGACGGTCCTGCATGTCGCCTTGACGCTCGGCGCGATGGCCGTGGTCGTCATTCCCCTCTTCCTCATCATCGACCACGGGTTTCTTTCCGGTGTGTTCTTCACCACGGCCAACCGGAGCGTGTCGGTCAAGACTCCGCCGTTGACACTGCTGGGCATCATCGTCACACTGGGCGGCTTGTTGTGGCTTCTCGGGTGTATCGGGATGCTATTCACCAGCAAGCCCGATCGGCTATTTGCGCTGGCATTGGTGACCGCTTCGCTGCTGGCCCCGGCCTATCACGTCTACACCGGCGAGATTGTATCGCTCCACAAGCACGTAGACTTCGGCCTGTTCTTCGTCGCGCCACTTGCCGGATATACCGTCAGCATACTCATCGGCAAGCGTACGGTGATACGCCTGGACCGCCGCTGGGTCGCGAGTGTAGTGCTCGCGTTGATTGTCTTCATTTCCGGCATTAACCAGGCGCAGTGGTATTTCCAATCCTGGCCCGACAGCGCCGCGCTCATCACCACGTTGCGCACCCAGGTCCGTCCGGCGAGCGGCAAATATCTCTGTGAAGATGTCGAGATGGTGCGCTATTCCCTGGAAGACGTGACACGTCCTTACCAGTTCATCGGCATGGGTTATTTCGAGTACACGGATGCGCAGCAGCATCATCTCACGGGCGAACCCGCCTACAAAGCGGCCATCGCCGAAGGGCATTTCGACCTCATCGAGCTCAGTTTCGGCCCCTATTCCTCGATGGATAACGCGCTGATGCCCGCACTCCAGGCAAACAAGCAATATCACCTGATTGCCAAGGTTCCCTACAACGACAGTTACGGCCCTGGCTACTTCTTTCTCTGGCGAAAGCAAGCGAACTAAAGACGGCCAGCCAACAGACACAGCACCGGAGAGGAAGAATCATCTATGAACGCGATAGCGCGTCTGACCAGCACGTATAGGTACACTCTGCTGGCGCTGGCGCTGCTCGCTCTGGCTGGCAGCTCGCTCGTCCTGCTCTCGCATCTCCCTGGCACGTCACGAAGCCAGGGCGCGAACCGGGCCGCGAACGTAGCGCGCATCCAGACGCCAACATCGACACCCACACCAGCCGTGCAGCAGGATCCCCTCGCGCCACCTGGACTCGCTGGCACCTGGAAGAACGTCTTCCTTGAGAGCTTCAACGGGCAATCGCTCGATGCCTCGCGCTGGAATACGTGCTTCTGGTGGGACAACACGGGGTTGGGATGTGACGGAAGCGTCGCCAACGGGGAGTTGCAGCGCTATCTTCCCGCGAACGTCACCGTTCACGACGGATCGCTCGACATCGTGGCACGACGAGAAGACTACTCAACCGACTCCAAGTCATACCAGTACACGTCAGGCATCGTGACGACCGAGGGAAAATTCGACTTCCGCTACGGCTTCGTTGAAGCGCGTATACGCCTTTCGGCGGGAGATGGTATCTGGCCAGCTTTCTGGATGTTGCCGCAGGATCACACCTCAAAGAATGAGATCGACATTGCCGAGATTCTGTGCAACCGGCCAGATATCGTGCATACCGCCCTGCACTTCCTGCGGAATGGTCAGCATGCGAGCGTCGGGAATGCCTACCAGGGGAGCAGCTTTGCCCAGGACTATCATGTCGTGGCCATCGACTGGGAACCCCAAAGTGTGAGTTGGTACGTCGATGGAGCGCTCATTTATCAGGTCACGACGGTATCCCAGATTCCTCAGACCGACATGTATCTGCTCCTGAACACGGCCGTGGGCGGCTGGTGGTCGGGCAATCCGACCCAATCGACTCCGTTCCCGCATCACTTCAACGTCGATTGGGTGCAGGTCTGGCAGCAAGCCTGACCGGCATATTTCCTTCGCGCGCACTCCTCGCCTGTAATGACGGCGCCGAGATGGATGGGCCGTGCGCGGCAAACTGATCCGGCTGATTGATATTGGCGGTGGTTTTGGTGGAGGCAAACTCGTGGTAATCCGACGATGGCGACCCGCACGATCCGGGATCGCAACGAGCGCTCGATGGAGACGCTCCATCCTGTCCCGGTGCGCACGCCCGACGCATCGAACATCCTCACGGCGAGGCCGGCGGCTGAGTGCCGGGTGTAGCATCGTTCTCATCATGCTTGTCGCATGCGCTGTGTTCTCGTTCTCGGTCGCGCGCACTCACGCGGCCGCGGCTCCCGCGAACACGGCTGTCACGATGTACAAGAACAGCCAGCAATTGCTTGGGCAATACCCGAGCGAGACGACCCTCACGACGACCAATGTCAACACGAACACCTTCGGGCGCGTCGCCTCGTACCCTGTGGACGGATACGTCTACGCGCAGCCCCTCTACCTGCCCAATGTGACGACGGCGAGCGGCGTCTACAACCTCGTCATCGTGGCAACTGAGCACGACAGCGTCTACGCCTTCGACGCGGATCACACCACGTCTACCCCCATCTGGCAGACGAGCTTCCGAGTCAACGGCGCTACCTCTGTTCCATCTAGCGTGGTCTACACCGGCGCATATACGGACATCACGCCGGAAATCGGCATCACCGGCACGCCAGTCGTCGACCCGACCACGGGAACGCTCTACGTCTCGGCGATGTCCTACGAGAACGGGACCGTCGTCCACCGGCTGCACGCGCTCGACATCACAACCGGCAACGACAAGACGACGCCGGTCGTCGAGACGGCAACCGTGCCAGGGACTGGAGATGGCTCGGTCAATGGATCGATCACCTTCGCACCCAACAAGGAAAATCAGCGGCCCGCATTGGTCCTGCTGAACGGCGTGGTGTATGTCGCGTTCGCCAGCTACGCGGATAGCTATCCGTATCATGGATGGATCCTCGGCTACGACGCGACCTCACTGGCTCAGACCGCCGTCTTCAACACGTCTCCCGACGGCGGCGCCGGTGGCCTCTGGGGCGCGGGAGCTGCGCTCTCGGTAGACCCGACCGACAACAGTCTGTTCGTGCCCGTCGGCAACGGGACGTTCAACCTCAACACGGGCGGATCGTCTGCGGGCGAGACGCTCATGAAGCTCAGCACAGCCAACGGGCTGCACCTGACGGATTACTTCACTCCGTTCAACGAGACCTGCCTGAACTCCGTGGACAGGGATCTCGGCTCAGGCGGGGCACTCATTCTGCCGACACAGACGGGCGCGGCGCATCCGAATGTGCTGGTCAACGCCGGGAAGGAAGGACGCATCTACGTCGTCGACCGCACCGCTCTCGGCAAGTTCACGACTGTCGCCGACCCCTGCAATAACCAGAGTGCGACCAGCTATGACAATGTGGTGCAGGAGCTCGCCCCCGGAACACTAGGCACCGGCGGCGTCTACAGCACGGCGGCCTACTGGAGCGGCACCGTCTACATGTCGAGCAACGGTGGCCCGATGAAGGCATTCCCGCTGAATAACGGCGTGCTCGACACCACCGCTCCGACACAGACTCCCGAGAAGTTCAACTTCCCCGGACCGAACCCGGTCATATCGAGCAACGGGAATACGCCTGGCACCGGCATCGTGTGGATCATCTCACCGCCCGCGAGCTGCCCGACGCTCGACCATTGCAACCCCTCAGGAGGGGGCGCGCTGCGAGCCTACGACGCGGCCAATCTCGGCACTGAGCTCTACAGCAGCACACAGAATACAGCACGTGACGGGCTCGCCAGCTACGTCAAATTCACCGTGCCTACCGTCGCGAACGGGCAAGTCTTCGTCGGCACGCAGAGCAGCCTGGACATCTTCGGGCTGAATCCGCCCGCGGTGACGCCGACGCCCACCCCCAGCGGAACACCGTCGCCGACACCCTCACCGACACCGACACCGCCGCCTCCCGCGGTCGCTTACAACAACGTCGGCACGAGTGACGATACCGCGCCCGGCACGGGCAACTTCGACGGCACGAACAGCTACTCCGCTGAGGCGCTGGCCAGTGTGGGGATCGTGCCCGGCGCAGCCATTCCCGTGAACGATGCCCAGTTTACGTGGCCCAACCCAAGCGCGGGCACGAACAACAACTATCGTGCCGCCGGGCAGGTCCTTCCCGTGACACCCGTCAGCGGCGCGCAGACCCTGGCCTTCCTAGGCGCCGCCACCAATGGGACGCAGAGTGGCACCGCGACCATCACCTATACCGATGGCTCAACGCAGACCTTCGCGCTTGCCTTCAGCGACTGGACCCTCAACGGCGGCATCAGCGCTCCGATCTCGAACAACATCGTCGCGGTGAAATCGCCCTACCGCAACACACCCAACGGCAAGAATACCGTCCAGACCGACGTCTTCTACTCGGATGTCGCACTGCTGGCGGGCAAGACCGTAAAGAGCGTGACACTGCCTTCTCTGTGGGGCATGCATGTCTTCGCAGTCGCCACGACCGCCCTGCCACCGGCTGTCGTCACCTCGTCCGCGCCGCCCTACAACAACACCGGCACCAGCGATGACGCCGCCCCCACGACTGGCAACTTCGATGGCGTCAACAGCTATTCCGGTCAGGCGTTGCAGGCGGCGGGCGTCACACCGGGCGCGACGGTCACCATCAACGGGGCGCAATTCGTCTGGCCAAATGCGCCTGTCGGCAGCAAGAACAACTATCGCGCCGCGGGCCAGGTGCTTCCGGTGACGAGCGTTGCTGGCGCGCAGACGCTGGCCCTCCTGGGCGCCGCCAATAATGGCGTTCAGAGCGGGACGGCGACCATCACCTACACCGATGGCACGACCCAGACCTTCACCCTTGCCTTCAGCGACTGGACGCTCGGCGCAGGGACGCAGGTGATGCTTGCGACAAACCAGGCCGCGGCAGTCAGCGCTTACCGCAACACGCCACAAGGGAAGCAAACCGAGAAGGTATACGTCTTCTACACGGATGTGACCCTGCAACCAGGCAAGACGGCGCTGAGCGTGACCCTGCCTACCGTCTCGGGCTTGCACGTCTTCGCGGTTGCCACGACCGCGAACGCCTCCACGACGTACTCGCTGCCGCCGTACAACAACGTCGGCACGAGCGACGATACGGCACCCACGTCGGGCAGCTTTGACGGGACGGCCAGTTACTCGGCTCAGGCATTGCAGGCGGCTGGTGTGACACCAGGTGCGACGCTCGCGATCAATGGTACACAGTTCACATGGCCGTCCGCTCCCTCGGGCGCCAATAACAACTACCAGGCGAGCGGTCAGGTTCTTCCGCTGGCACCCGCTGCTGGGGCGACGTCGCTGGCCTTCCTGGGGGCGGCGGTGGGCGGCACGCAGAGCGGGACGGCGACCATCACCTACACCGATGGCACGACGCAGACGTTCACGCTCACCTTCAGCGACTGGACGCTCAACGGTGGCACGTCGAGCCCGATTCCGGGGAACAGCATCGCCATCACCACCGCCTATCGCAACACGCCCTCGGGCAAGCAGAGCGTCCAGACCGATGTGTTCTATACCGAGGTGGCGTTGCAGGCGGGCAAGACCGTGCAGAGCGTGACGTTGCCGTCGCTCTGGGGCCTGCATGTCTTCGCTCTCGCCACAAAGGCGCCCTACCCCTACAACAACATCGGCACGAGTGATGACAGCGCGCCGGCCGCGGGCAACTTCGACGGCAAGAACAGTTACTCCGCCCAGGCGCTGCAGGCGGCGGGCATTACCCCTGGCGTCAGCCTGACGGTGAATGGCGCGACATTCCAGTGGCCAGTCGCCGCGTCGGGTGTCCAGAACAACTACCGTGCGGCCGGTCAGAAACTGCTCGTGACGCCTTCGGCTGGAGCGAGCACGCTGGCCTTCCTGGGGGCGGCGACAGGCGGCACGCAGAGCGGGACGGCGACCATCACCTACACCGATGGCACCACCCAAACGTTCACGCTCGCCTTCAGCGACTGGACCCTCGGCGGCGGGGCGGGCACGCCCATCGCCGGCAACAGCATTGCCATTACCACGCCCTACCGCAATACGCCGACCGGCAAGCAGACCGAGAAGACGTATGTGTTCTACACGGAGGTGGCGCTACTAGCAGGCAAGACCGTGCAGAGTGTGACGCTTCCCAGCGTCTGGGGTCTCCACGTCTTCGCTCTCACGACCAAGTAACAACGACAAGAGGGCACATCCCTCAGAACGCCGGATCTATCCTCGGAGCTTTTCCGGAGAGCAGGTCCGGCGTTCCCTATTGCCACGACATCGCGCGCGGCCAGCAATGTGGCGGTCAGATTGCTGGCGCGGCGACCCACACGAGCTCGTCTTCGCATGCAGCGTGGCGCCCAGCAGTGGGCATCGAGCGCTCAATGCGTCCAGCGTCTTCACCAGGTCAGGAGGAGCGAGTGGAGCGGCATCTACTCGGTTTGTGTTCGCAACAGCGAGGTGGGCTCCGCCGCTGCCCATGCGTGAGTGCTCCTTCACTCGC
This sequence comes from uncultured Ktedonobacterales bacterium, assembly GCA_964427535.1. Classification (GTDB taxonomy): domain Bacteria; phylum Chloroflexota; class Ktedonobacteria; order Ktedonobacterales; family JADMIN01; genus CAYRVF01. The sequence continues at coordinate 4,840 of CAYRVF010000009.1, read as the reverse complement.
GCATGGCGGTTCACTCGCGCATGGCGGTTCACTCGCGCATGGCGGTTCACTCGCGCATGGCGGCGCCACCGTCGATCCTGTCGCCGTGCTTCCACCTCCCCGTCGCACACCCCCGGGCCACACCGTGTCACAATAGCAAGGGTAGCGTGTTCTCCCGCCTCTGCTCACGGTCGACCCCGTTATTGTCCCTCATCTCCTATCACGACTACCCGCATACCCTGGCCGATCTCCTCACTCGCCACCTGCCGGTCTGGCAGCAGATAGCGCCTGGCAACTTTCTGCTATCTGTAACTGCTGCTAGCTGGACGTGATGGGTTCGGTGTCTCATGTGCCACGTGGCGAGGTTGCGGGTTCAGACCAGCGGCCTCGCGCGGACCAACTGCCGGCTCGTAACCGTCGTTGGGAGCGCAGGCATGGAGAAGATGGAGCGGGCCGCACTAGCGCGCCTTCGTGGCAAGAGCGAGGGCGGAATCGAGGAAGCTGTCGCGGCGAGCGAGGACGTGCTCGAGCCAGACGGTGTTCTGCTCGTACCAGCGCATCGTCGCGGCGAGTCCCGCTTCGAAAGCTACCTTCGGCTGCCAGCCGAGGCGCATCCGCAGTTTGGTCGCATCAACGGCATGGCGGCGGACGTGACCTAGCCGGTCCGGCACGGTCGTCAGGAGCGACTCGGGCTTATCGAGTTGGCGTAGAATAGCCAGCGCATTTTGGCGGATGCTGCGCTCCTCGTTGGTGCCGATATTGAAGACCTCACCCGCGACGAGTATTTCGGGAGCGGCTAGGATGGCCTCGATGGCGGTCGCGTGGTCGTCGGTGTGGATCCAGTCGCGCGTGTTCATCCCATCGCCGTAGATGGGCAGGGGCCGGTTGGCGAGGGCGTTGGTGATGAAGAGCGGCAGTTGCTTCTCCGGGTACTGGTAGGGACCGTAGTTGTTCGAGCAGCGTGTGACGACGACGGGCAGCCCGTAGGTCGCCCAGTAGGCATGCGCCAGTCGGTCGGCCCCCGCCTTGCTCGCCGCATAGGGTGAGAGGGGATTGAGCGCATCTGTCTCGAGCGAGGGGCGGCTGGTGCCGTCGGGCGCCTCGGCGTTCCCATACACCTCATCGGTGCTGATCTGGATGAAGCGGCGTACTCCTGCCGCGCGGGCCGCCTCCAGGAGAACCAACGTCCCCTCAACATCCGTGCGCACGAAGGCTGAGGGATCGAGAATCGAGCGATCGACATGCGTCTCGGCGGCGAAGTTGATCACTGCCGCCGCCCCCGCCATCGCGCTCCGCACCGTCGCCGTGTCGCAAATGTCGCCCCGCACAAAACGGAAGCGGCTGGCAAGCGCCATGTCGCTGGTCACCTCGGTCAGGTTCTCCAGGTTCCCGGCGTAGGTCAGCTTATCGTACACCACAATCCGCGCTTCGGGCCAGATGCGCAGCACATGGCGGACGAAGTTGCTGCCAATGAAGCCGGCCCCTCCCGTCACGAAAAGCGTCTCGCGCGTGAGCCCGCCCGCGTCCTGAGAGTGACTCCCCTGCTGATCGTGCTGTTGTGTCATGTCTGTATGCCTGCACTGTCGTGTACTGGTAGCTCGTTCGGAACGAACGTGTACCTCGTGCGGGTTCTGTGCCGCGGTTACTCGGAGCGGAGGACGCCGACGCGGGAGTGGTCGCCAAGCATGAGCTTGTGGCCGCGCGGCTTGAGCGGCAAGGTAGTGACCTCACAGAAACGCCCGATCAGGCTCTCGTCGATGCGGCCGCGCACGTCGCGTACCGTGCTGTGCTCCAGGACTATGCTGTACTCGACCTCACTGCCCGCGATGGTGCTGTCATGGTAGATCGAGGTGAAAGGGCCGATGTAGGCGTTGCGAATGACGGCACGCTCCCCGATGATGGCCGGGCCGCGAATGACGCTGTTCTCGATGCACGCACCCGCCTGCACGGTCACGGTGCCCTGGAGGATGGCGTCGGCTGCGACGTGCGCGGTGGCGTCAACGTGCGGGACGAGGTCGAGGAGCACCTGGCGGTTGGCCTCCAGGATATCTTCTATCGTTCCGGTGTCGATCCAGTAGCCCTGAAGGGCCTGCGCGCGTACGTCGTACTGGTGGTCGACCAGCCACTGAATCGCGTCGGTGATCTCGAGTTCCCCACGGGCCGAGGGTGCAATGCTGCTCGCAGCAGTGAAGATGCTCGCGTCGAAGCAGTAGATGCCGACCAGCGCAAGGTTGCTCTTCGGCTCCTTCGGCTTCTCCACCAGGCATTTGACGCGCAAGGGCTGAGGCTCGGCGTCCATGTCGGTCCCGACAGCAAGCCGGCCAACCGTGGTTGTGCGCGTCAGCCCGGCGATGCGCTCTGAACTCGTTGTGGCGCCACTCAGCGACGCGCTCGTCACCATGGTCGCCGTGTGCCTCTTCGCGCGCGTTGGGAATCCATCGTCCTCGGCCAGTTCCGCGATGCCGAAGGCACTGGGGTTCTCGACCGGGGAGAGCAGGATGTGGCACTGATAGGGGCAATCCGGCGTCGAAAAGGCGCGCACCATCGGCACGAGCGACTCGCCCACGAGGTTATCGCCCAAGAACATCACGAAGCGCTCATCACCCAGAAACTCCCTGGCGGTCAGCACGGCATGCGCGAGACCAAGGGGCGCGGACTGCTGAATGAAGGTGATACGCACGTCGGCACCCCAACGCGAGCCATCGCCCACCGCGTGCTCGATCTCCTCATGGGTGTCGCCGACGATGATGCCGATCTCGCAAATGCCCGCCGCTAGCAGCGCCTCAATCGCGTAGAAGAGCACCGGCTTGTTCGCCAGCGGCAAGAACTGCTTGGCGCGTGTGTAGGTGAGCGGGCGCAGGCGCGTGCCCTTCCCACCGCTCAGAATCAACCCTTTCATCTGCTCCGACCTTCCTCTTCACTCCATGCGATCGCACGCCTCAATGTTGGGACCGAGACACGCGTTGGAACCGACGAAGTTGCCATACTCATTGCCTGCCTCAAAACCGGTCCAGACTGAGTAGACCAAGCTCACCGGCTGCACGCATGAGAACGGAAAGCCGCGTGCAAGACGGCTCGCCAGCCAAACAACGCATTCAAGTCGCGCGCCACGCACGGGCTAGTGAACTTCTGTCAGGTGGGGGGAGGATTCACCCTGCCACGCCACCCAATATGTCGTACTCACTCCGACCATCGGCTGGAGTACCTCGCTGACCGCGTCGATAGCTCGCGCGGCCACGTCCTCGGTGATACCCACCCAGAGGGGCAGCCGCAACAGACGGTCGCTGTACTCGTCGGTAATAGTCATCGCACTACCTGTTCGGCAGAGCCTGCGCCCCGGCTCGCTGCTATGCAAGGGAATGTAGTGAAACACGGCGCCCAGCCCGGCCTGCTTGAGCGCATTGAGCAAGCGGGTTCGCTCTTCCAGATTGCGCGCAAGCAGATAATACAGGTGCGCGTTGTGCTGGCAGCCGTCCGGGATAATTGGGCGACGCACCAGACCATTCCGCTCGAACGACTCGAACGCGCTGTGGTATTGCTCCCAGATACGCAGGCGCTCGCGTGTGATGTACTCAGCGTCTTCGAGCTGAGCCCAGAGGAAGGCGGCAGTCAGCTCACTCGGCAAGTACGACGAGCCGACATCGACCCAGGTGTATTTGTCCACTTGGCCGCGGAAATAGCGGCTGCGGTTCGTCCCTTTTTCCCAGATGACTTCCGCGCGCTCGACCAGCGAGGGGTCGTTGATGACCAGCGCACCGCCCTCGCCTGAGATGGCATTTTTGGTCTCGTGGAAACTGAGCGTGGCCAGATTGCCAAAGCTGCCCAGTGGTCGGCCGTGGTAGGTGGATAGGAGGCCTTGCGCGTCATCCTCGATCACGAGTAGCCCGTGCCGCTTGGCGATGGCGCAAATCTCGTCCATTGCGCAACCCACCGCGGCGTAGTGCACCGGGGCAATCGCTTTGGTCTTTGGCGTGATTGCCTGCTCGATGAGTGTCTCGTCGATGCAGAGGGTGTCCGGCCGAATATCGACGAAGACCGGAACTCCACCTCGCAACACGAACGCGTTCGCCGTGGACACAAAGGTGTACGAGGGCATGATGACTTCATCACCGGGGTGGATGTCGGCAAGCAGCGCACTCATCTCTAATGCTGCCGTGCACGAATGCGTTAGCAATGCTTTCGCGCATCCTACCTGTTGCTGAAGCCAGTCCTGGCACCGGGCAGTAAACGCGCCGTTGCCCGCGAGATGCCCGCGTTCAATGGCTTCATGGATGTAGTCGAATTCACGGCCAACAACATAGGGCTTGTTAAATGGTACCTGCACCCTGTCACCTCCCGCGAACGCTGCCATACTAACAGCTTGTTGCGCCTCGACCATCTGGCCAGGCCTAACGCGTTCACTCAGGCCGCCCGCAGTCATGAGCAGTGGACGAGACACTGCCGATGTGCATTGCATGCCTTCTCGACAGTCCACGTTCGTATCCACCGGGAGACGATGCCGTTGCTACACCTCCTTGCTCTCGACGGGACGCCCACGGTACGTCCAGAGATGATGGATGGCGAAGTTGAAGATAAACGCGATAATGATGCCCACTGCCTGGCTCACGAGCGCGGGAAGTGAGAGGACATAGTGCAGCAGGCCACTCACGATGAACGTGAGGATCAGACCGTTGATAACCGTCGTGTGGAACCGAAGACAGCGCACCGGCCACGGACGAGCACGACCGAGCGACGTGGCAAAAGTGAAGCGGTCGTTCAGCAGAAAATTGAACATCGTCGCGACCTCAGCGGAGACCAAATACGCCCTGAGGTAGCGTATCTGTTCGGCATGGGGCGGGGACACGTTCGTATAGAGGATGTG
>CAYRVF010000008.1:63395-67629 GCA_964427535.1 uncultured Ktedonobacterales bacterium | reverse complement strand
GCGATGGCCGCCGTCGGCACCTACGGCACGGGCAACACGGTCGTGCGCAACGGCCAGTTCCCCTCCGACCTGCCAGCGCACCAGGGCGGCAAAACCGGCACCGGACAGCTCGAGCAGGGCGACCCGCAGACCTGGTGGATCTCGCTCGCTCCCGACGATGGCCTCAAGGGTGTGCAAGGTCCGGCGAAGCTGGCGATTACGCTCATGAAGGAGCACAGCGGTGAGGGCGCCTGCCAGGTCTTCGTCACCGCCGACACCTATGACTACGCGTTGGCGCATCACATCGGTCCGTACAAGTAGCGTTCGGCCGTCACGCATCGCGGCACGCGACCGCATCGACAGGTACGATCCGCGATGTGTGTTGGGCGGGTGGGATGAAGACGCCGTCACCGCACGTCTAGCAGGCATAAACGCCGACAATGGGGCTATACGCGCGGTGCTAAGTGGTATATTATCGTCGGTGGGGCGCTGCCCGCTGTCTCTTCCTCCAAACTCGACACGTATCTGGCCACACGTTTTCGGTGGAGCGGAGCCACCGGTAGGCTAGAGCGCGACATAAACGCCAGCGGATGGCGGGCGCGAGCAAGCATCATTCCGCACATCGATACACAGCAAGTACCACGTAGATCGCGTGCGGGACGTGGGGTGGATGCGCGAGGAGGGGCCATGGCTGGGCTGCGAGGAAAGGTCTTCGGCGGCTATCAGCTCGTCGAGCAGCTCGGCGGCACCGGATTCGCCGAAGTCTATCGCGGGGCGCCCGCGCACGGAGTCGGCCGCGACGTCGTCGTCAAGATTGTCTATCCTGAATTCGCCCGCCAGCCCGGCTTTCTCCCAAATTTCCGCCGCATCGTCGAGTTCTCTTCGCAGCTCGTCAACCATCCGCACATCCTCCCACTAATCGGCTCGGGCGAGGAACAAGGCTATCTCTTTCTCGTCTCACCATTCGTAGCCGGCGGCACGCTCCGCGACTGGCTCCAGCAGGGCCAGCGACTGAGCACGACGGATGCCGCGCCATTCTTCCGTCAGCTCTGTGGCGCGCTGGCGTACGCGCATAGCCGTGGCATTGTGCATAGCAACCTCAAGCCGAGCAACGTCTATCTCTTTGAAGGGCGCCACGTGCTGGTTGGCGACTTCGGCCTGCTCTGGGACATGGCGCATCTGGACATGGATCACACTGGCTCTGGCACCGAGGCGGTTGAGTATCTCGCGCCAGAGGCATTCTCGGGCACGACGTCACCACTCACCGACATCTACGGACTCGGCGGACTGCTCTTCGCTACCTTGACGGGCCGCCCTCCTTTCACGGGCGCGCGACTGCGCGACGTGTATACCGCGCACCTGCATCAGCCCGCACCACATCTCTCACAGGTGGACCCGTCGTTGCAGCCATCGGTGCTCGCGCTCGACGCCGTCACGCAGCGCGCGCTCGCCAAGCGTCCCGAAGACCGCTTCGGCTCGGCGTTGTTGCTCGCGCAAGCCATCGAAGAAGCGGTCGCGCACGCACCAGCGGCGGCCGAGAGCGTCTGGTCGGCGCCAGTGGCCCAGCCGCCCGCCCACCCACACCTGGCAGGCGCATTTCCAGGCGGCATAGCGTCGCAGATGGCAGTCCCAGCAGCGGCGGCTGGAGGACAGCTCGGTCAGCTTTTCCCACCATTTCCGCCGCTGGCCGGTAGCCAGACGGTAGATGGCTCGATGGAGTCACAGCGCACGGCACAAGCCGACCTTGCCGGATCGCCGCCCTCCGTGGGACCCGCATCCAACCTCGAGTTCCCGCACACGATGCACATGGCCGCCCCTGTCTCACCGATGGGTGCGCAGGCCGATACGCTCCAGCCGACCGCGCCTGCGTCCGACCAGCTCTCGCCATATGGCGACAACTTCAGGCAGCCAATGGAGAAGCCATCCGCTCCGCTTCTCGGCGGATCTCCGCTCAGCGCGCCCCTCGGCGATGATCGCTTCGACCAGGGCGCAAACGCCCGGTTGGCTGCTCTCGACGCCCCAATCGAACGCCCGCCAGTCGCTGCCCAACCGCCTTTGCGCACTCCATCGGAGGTGTCTCAGCCGCGATTCGGGCGGCAGCCTTTCTCGACTGAGATGCCCGCGATACGAGTGCCGCCCCAAAGCCGCCAACAAGAGCAGCCTGACGGCTGGCTGCCATCCGGTGACTTCGGCAGCGGTCCTGCGGTGCACGAGCGTGATCTGCCACCCGCCCCGCAAGGGGGGTTCTCGCCGACGTCGCTCGATCTGCCGCATCTAACCGCACCAAAACTGCGTGGCGAGATGCCGACGGATTGGGATGCGCCTGACATGCACCAGGGCCAGGGCCGTGCGAGCAGACCACCATTCGATTCGTATCAGGCGAGTGAGCCAAACAGGCGGAGCGCGTGGCCGCGCTCGGACGTTCCTCGCTATCCCTCGACGCCGAGCTATCCTGCGTTTGGCACGAGCGGTATCCAGGGCGGGCCGCCATCGCATGGCTGGCGAGGCGCCTCCGCGCCGTCGGACCCTCTCGGGCACAGCCTGCCGCGCGTCGGCCAGGAGACCTCAGCGCACGATCGGAAAGACACCTTCGCGGATCAACGCGTCTGGACAGTCGGCATGACCGCTGTGCGGCACCGTAGGAAGTGGCTTCGGCCACTGCTCGTCTGTCTGCTGGTGCTGTTCGTCGTCGATTTCAGCCTGCTCGTCGTTGCGCGCCCTGACCTCTGCCCGAATACGCGATGCGTGGCACTGGGACAGTCAGCACGCACGTTCATGAAGCAGACATTGCATCTTGGTGGCAGTGGCGCGGCGAAGCTGAGCGTCACGCCCGCGACGGTTCACATCCATACGGTAGCGGGCGGCAATGCATCGGCCACCGTGCAGGTGACGAACAGCGGATCCGACTCAGCCACCTGGCAGGCTACCTCGAGTCTGCTCTGGGTCACGCCAACGCCATCCTCCGGCACGCTCGCGCCGGGAAGTACCGCGGCTATCTCAGTGGTCGCGCAGCCGCAGGGGGTACCGCCTAAGACGTACAATGCGACCCTTACGATCACGACGGGGAGTGTGACCACCAGTGTCCCGCTCGCCATCGACATAGGGGTTGGACCACAGCTTGCGGTCACCCCCGCGACGCTCAGGTTCACCGGCTGTGGTGTGTCGCAGCAAATCACCATCACGAACAGCGGAGGCGGGCCACTCGCGTTCACCGCGTCGCCGTCGCAGAGTGACGCGCTGATACTCGATGTCACCAACGGGAATCTTGACCCGGGGCAGTCTCGCACCGCCAACGTCACGCTGACGTGTCAGGCGCAATACGGCAGCGATTATGCGGTAATCCTGGTCAGCAATGGCGGCAGTACACAAGTCCGAGTCCACTATGGCTTCTGAGCGCCGCCACGCCACGACCAAACATCGTTGTCTCTGTAGCAGCATATCGTAGGAGAGCCTCATGGCATTCGTAGCGCGGGTTAGGGAGCAGTCGTTCACGGTCGCCGTCCACGAGAACGGCCACGTGCGCCGTGTCACCTTGGATGGATCAGAGCTTGAGGTCGACTGGCAGCCAGCCAGTCCACATGTGCCCAACGTCGACACGGCCGCACAGACCGCGACGCAATACACCGCGCTGGTTGGTGGACAGAGCTACAACCTCTATATCCGGCCTGTGCCGAGCGGCGAGGCGGACGGCGACGGCACCGCCCAGCACTTTGAGGTGATGATCGACGGTCGCCCCTACGTGGTTGCCCTGCAGGACGAACGCTCGCAGGCGCTTGCCTCCATCGGTGGGGGCGCGCACGTCTCGGGCGATGTCTCCATCCGCGCGCCGATGCCCGGCCTCGTCTCGAATGTGATGAAAGAAGAGGGACAGGAAGTGCGGCGCGGCGACACGGTGATCGTGCTCGAAGCCATGAAAATGGAGAACGATCTCACTACCCCACGCCCAGGTATCGTGAAGAGTGTTCGTGTGCGCAAGGGACAGACGGTAAACCAGGGCGACGTGCTCGCCGTCGTCGGCGACATCACCACGCCCACCAGCGACGACGAGGATGACGACAGCGCCGAATAGCGCCTAGTTCTGTCGAGCTTCGCGTCATTGTGGGCGCGCAGCCGCTCATGCCGCGCTAAATCTGGCCGCCCGTCTCGACCACGCGTCGCTCACTACCAGCCCTTTCTCACAGGATTCCCCATGATCGCACTCGACGATATCCTCTCCGCGACCTCGGCAGATGTACTCGTGCGTGGCGAACGCGCG
>CAYRVF010000008.1:0-63385 GCA_964427535.1 uncultured Ktedonobacterales bacterium | reverse complement strand
GCGACGTTCGACGGCTTCGCCCACGATTCACGCACAGTCCAGCCGGGCGCATGCTTCGTCGCCGTGCGCGGGATGCATACCGACGGCCACGAGTTCCTGGAGGACGCCATTGAGCGTGGGGCAGGCGCTCTTCTCGCAGAGCGGTCGCGGATTGCCAGCCTCAGTGCGGGCGCCGTCGAGCGACTCCGGCGGAGCGGCGCGACCGTGATGCTCGTCGGCGATACCCGCGAGGCGCTACGCAGGTACGCGGCCTATATCCTGCGTCAATGGCAGCCTACCGTCGTCGCCGTGACGGGCAGCACGGGCAAGACGACGACTAAAGAAGCCATCGCCGACGTGCTCGACACCCTCGCCCCGACATTCCGTTCCTGGCAGAACTACAACGATCTGCTCGGGTTGCCGCTCTCGCTCGGTCGGCTAGAGCCGGTCCACCGCTACGCCGTCGTCGAGCTCGCCGCCGATCATCCCGGCGAGATACGTGACCTCTGCGCGATTGTCCGCCCGACTATTGGCGTCGTTACCAACGTGAGCCCGACCCACCTGCAATACTTTGATTCACTCGACGCCTACGCGCATGAGCTCGCGGAGCTTGTCGCGGCGCTTCCGCCCGATGGAGCCGCCCTCCTCAACGCCAACGACCAGTTTGCCGGAGCAATGGCGGAACGCTCGAAGGCTGACGTCGTGCGCTTTGGCCCGCTCACCGACGAAACGCCCTCGCCAGATGCGCTCCCGTTGCGCTACACTATCGTCCCGCTCGGCACACGCGAATCGCTGGCCCTGACACTGCGACGCGTCGGGCCAGAGAATGCACGCGAAGCGCCCGCCGTCTTCCCCCACCTGCACGGCGATCATTGGGCCGACGCGGTGCTCGCCGCCGTCACGGTCGGCCAGCATGTCGGCGTCTCCCCCGAGCGCGCAATTGAGGTGCTTCGCGACCTGCGACCACTTCCCGGGCGCATGTCCTGGCTCGACGGTACACACGGCATGACGCTCCTCGACGACTCTCACAACGCGACACCCTCCAGCGCGACCGCGGGCATCACCGCGTTAGACGCGATCGCTCAGGCGCGCCACCAGCGCCGCATCGCCGTCCTCGGCGACATGCTGCGCCTGGGCGCGTACGAGGCCGAGTCTCACGCCGCGCTCGGAAGATACGTCGCGCCACGGGTGGACTATCTCATCACTAACGGACTGCGCGCCGAGGTCATCTCCGATGAGGCGCTGCGGGCTGGTCTGCCGTCCGAGCGCGTCGCCATCACCCACACGCCCGATGATGCCGCACGCGCCGTGCTCACCTTCGCCGCCGAAGATGTCGCGAAGCCGCCGGTGGTCTATATCAAGGGATCAGAGGAGATGCGCCTCGAACAGGTGACGGCGCAGCTTCTCGCCCATCCCGAGCAGGCCGAGACGGTGCTTCCACGCCAGACACAGGCATGGCGCCGCGTGGTCGTAATGCGCCCGGACCGGCCGACGTGGTTGGAAATCGACCTCAGCGCGATTGGCGAGAATACCCAGCGCATCGCCGAAATAGTGGGTCCCGACGTCGCCGTGCTCGTCAGCCTCAAGGCCGACGCCTACGGGCACGGCGCGTTGCGTGTCGCGCGCACGGTGCTGCGCAATGGCGCGTCTTGGCTTGGCGTCGCGACGGTGAGCGAGGCGCAACCGCTGCGCTCTGCGGGAATCACCAAGCCAGTGCTCGTATTCGGCTACACGCCTCCCTGGCAGGCGCGCGACGCCGTCTCGCTCGACGTGCGCACCACCGTGTACTCGCTGGATTCCGCGCGGGCGCTCTCGCGTGCAGCAACCGACCTGGGACGGCTAGTACGCGTCCACGTCAAAGTTGATACGGGCATGGCGCGGCTGGGCCTGCGCGCGGAAAATCCCGAGGAGATCGTCGCATTCTGTCAGGAGCTGCGCGCGCTGCCGAATCTGGAGGTCGAGGGCATCTTCACGCACTTCGCGACCGCCGACAGCGCCGACCAGACCTACGCCCGGATGCAGCTCGCCCGTTTCGAGCGCGTGCTAGAGGCGTTCGACCGCGATGGCGGCAGGCCCCCCATCGTGCACGCCTCCAACAGCGCAGCGACGCTCACCCTCCCCGAGGCGCGCTTCAACATGGTGCGGCCGGGGATCGCCATCTACGGCCTCGCGCCGTCCCGAGAGGTGCCGCTACCCGCGGGATTTTCTCCCGCGCTCAGCTTCAAGACACAAGTCGCGCAGGTCAAGGATATTCCGGCGGGCGAAGGGATCAGCTACGGCGCCACATTCGTCACTCCCGCTCCCATGCGCATCGCAGTCCTGCCCGTGGGCTACGCCGACGGCTTCCGCCGCGCGCCCGCGAACTGGGGCGAGGTGCTGGTGCGGGGAGCCCGCGCGCCCCTGCTCGGCCGCGTCGCGATGGACCAGTGCATGATCGACGTGACCGACATCCCCGCCGTCCGCCAGGGCGATGAAGTCGTCCTCATCGGAACTCAGGGCAGCGAGACCCTCTCGGCTGACGACGTGGCTGCCCGCCTGGGCACGATCAATTACGAGGTCGTCTCGGCCCTCCTCGCGCGCGTGCCACGCATCAGTTAACATGTCCTGCGTTGCAGCAATGTAGCGGGACGCGTGTGACCAGCAGCGCGCGTTCCTACGTACTACAATGGGGACATATGTCCGCTAGCGAAGAGTAGACACGGAGCGTCCGGATGGCTGAAGCGAGCAAGCAGCGCACGGCGTCCTATGTGCGCGAGCGCCTGTTCGCGATAGCAGGGCGCCTCAATATTGAGCATGTCCGGACGGCTGCCACTGTGGGTCGCTGGACGTGGCGCGTGTCCCGGGTGCGAAGCACCGTCCGCCAGTCGGTTCACGCACTGCAAGACGCCACTCTCGCGTATCTCTCCGCTGTCTCGCATCTGACGTATTCCGTCGTGCCCTCACCTAGTCCACCAGCCACACTCCTCCGTCCGGCGGCCTCGGTCGTCCCCGACGTCTCGCCAGCGACAGGATTCCGCGCGCGCATTATCGCCAATCCTACGTCGGGAACGATCAAGCTGCCTGGCGTCATGCGCGAGCTCGAAGAGACGGCGGCCTGGCTCACGGAGCGCGGACTGCCGACTGAGCTCTCTCTCACCGAGCGGCCTGGCCATGCACAGGTGCTCGCGCGAGAGGCGACGGAGCAGGGCATGGAGCTCGTGATCGCCGCTGGCGGCGATGGCACCATCAACGACATCATCCAGTCGCTGGCCGGTCACACCACGGCGCTCGGCGTCCTGCCGGTGGGCACGGTCAACGTGTGGGCGCGCGAGACGGGGATTCCGCTGAATCTGCATGAGGCGCGTAACGTTCTGCTGCACGGAGCCCGCCGACGTGTGGACCTCGGACGGGCGAACGCGCGCTACTTTCTGCTCATGGCGGGCATTGGCCTCGATGCCGAGGCCACTCGGCGCGTAGAGCAAAGCCGGCTGAAGCGCCTCGGACTGAAGGCGCTCGAATACCTCGCGGCGGTGAGCATGCTCAGCCTGACGTCGCGCCCCGCGCGTATCGTCTGGCAGCACAATGGCCGGCGCCACAACACGAGCGCGCTAATGGTGATCGTCGGCAACACTCGGCTCTATGGCGGCGCATTCACCTTCACCACCAACGCGGTTGCCGATGATGGCCTGCTCGATGTGGTTATCATCGGCGGCGGTGGGCTCGTCCATCGCGCCCGTGTATTTCTGCGCGCGTTCTTCCGGCGGCCGTCGCGTGGGCCACAGATTCGCTACGAACGCGGCCGCACGGTGCGTCTCGAATCCAATCCACCTCTGCCGGTCCAGGTTGACGGCGAGTTGCACGGCACGCTCCCGATGACATTCAGCATCGCACCACTCGCACTTACGGTGGTTGTTCCCCACTCTGCACCCACGCGCCTCTTCTCGCGCCCTCTCGAAGTGTAGGCTTCCCGAACCTCAGCACTCCGCACGAACACGAGCCGCGTGTTGTGGCGTGCCGGCGCACCCGAGCGAGCAGCCGCTACACGTGTGATAGGCTACAAGCAGACGAACCGCTCGCCTGGCGGGTGGTACCGATCGATGAACCCAACGCGCCACACCCGAGGGTGCGACGCGCATCTCATGGAGGCCAGCACGATGTCATTGCCGTCACGCCGAGACGACAGCGCACGCATCCAGCGTATCCGCGAGGAGGTCCCAGCCGTCCTGAGTACCGTCTATCTCAACACTGGCGCGTGCGGCCCACTCCCGCGCCGGGCGATAGCCGCGATGCGCCAGGCGGAAGATGACGAGCTGCTGCACGGGCGCATCGCGCGGGACCATTACGTGCAGATATTTGGGGCGGCTACTGAGGTCAAGTCGGATGTCGCCCAGGTCATTGGCTGTGACCCAGCCGAGTTGGCGTTGTGCCGCCACACGACCGATGGCATGAACCTCGCGATCGCCGGATTTCCCTGGCGCGAAGGCGATGAGATCGTCACTTCCAACCTGGAACACCCTAGCGGCCTTCTGCCCATCTTTCTCGCGCGACGACGCTATGGCGTGTGCGTGCGCGTCGCCGACATCGGCATCGGCGACGCCTCAACAGACGAGATCGTGGCGACCTTCGAGCGACAGATCACCCCGCGCACCAGAATGCTCGTGCTCTCGCACATCCCCTACACCACCGGCACCGTGCTTCCGCTGAAAGAGCTGGTGGCGATGGCGCACAGCCACAATGTGCTCGTCGCCGTCGACGGCGCGCAGTCGTACGGGCAGATTCCGATCGACATGCACGACCTGGAGGTGGATTTCTACGCCTGCCCCGGTCAGAAGTGGATGTGTGGACCCGAAGAGACTGGCGTCTTCTACGCGCGCGCTGGCAGTCTCGAACGCCTGGAGCAGACAATCGTCGGTCCCTTCGGCGCGCGCATGGACTCACTCGACTATCTCGCGGGCACCTTCGAGCCCGCCGAAGACGCCTCGCGGTTCGACGTCGGCAGCATCAGTCTGCCGCTGCTTCGCGGTCAGCAAGCCGCGACTCGGTGGATTCGTGACGATGTCGGCCTGCCCTGGGCCGCGGATCGTATCGCGGCGCTCGGCCGTTTGGCCCGCGAGCTTCTGACCGGGATCAGCGGCGTCGAGGTTGTCACGCCTGCGGACCGCTCTGCTGGGCTAATCAGCTTCGTCGTCGCGGGCATCGACCCAGAAGACCTGAGCAATCGCCTCGCCGACGAGTACAACATCGCCATCCGGTTCGTCACGCGCTACATCAGCAACCCACGGGCGAACCGCTTGGCCGCCGGCTTCTACAACACCGAAGACGACCTTGAGCATCTTGCAGAGGCCATCCAGGCGATTCAGCGGAGCGCCTGAGCAACCAGACACGGGGCCGGAACGTGACGGCCTCCGCCGGTCGATCACCGGCCGGGCCGTGCCCTGCTTCCATCGGCCCGCGCGTCGTCCACTTCGTCGCCGTCCCACGCCTTCGCCGCGGGCTCCTGGTGGAACCGCTCGCCTGCGCGCTTGCCGAGCGCCAGCAGGGGCGACTCGGTGATGTGCGTCTGACTCTCGCGCCCGGTCGCCCGCCCTTTGCCGATGCCGCCGGGTGCCGGTAGCAGACGATTGACGAGCGCAGCGATGTCGATGGTCAGCCCAGGGAAGACACCATGGAACAGCACCGCCGCCTGTGCCGGGAGCGAGATTATAGCCTCCGCCTCACCCCGGCGCGCCGCCGCCACGATCTGGCGCGCCGCCCGCTCCGCGTTGATCGAGACACCTGGGATATTGTCGCTGAGCGCGAACCAGGTGTACTCCTTCTCATTCTGCCCTTTGAAGATCGCGTTGACAGGTGAGCCTGTGCGCATAAGGCCCGGAATCACCGTCACGACCGTGATGCCGTCTTTCGCCAGCTCGGCGCGCAGACCCTCCGAGAAGCCCGTCGCAGCGAACTTCGCGGTTGAGTACGGCAGAAGATGCGGCACGCTGATCTTGCCGCCGATGGAGGTGATGTTGACGATGCGGCCAGAATGTCGCGCGCGCATTTGCGGCAGGACCGCGGTGGTGCAGTTATACACGCTCCAAAACATCTCGTTCAAAGCATCTTCAAAGTCCGCCCGTGTCTGCATATCGGACGGACCCACCTGAATCGTCCCGGCGTTGTTGACCAGCACATCCACCCGGCCGAAGCGGGCAGTGGCAGTGGTGACGAGTCGCGCCACATCGTCCGGGTTGGTCACATCGCACTCGACGGCTAATGCCTCGGCTCCGCGCTTCTCAATGTCGGCGCGTGCCCACTCGAGCTGTTCGGCGTCACGAGCGCAGAGCACCACCTTCGCGCCCTGCCGCGCGAACTCTCGCGCGAGCGCCAGCCCCAGCCCGCGCGAGCTGCCGGTCACGATGACAACCTGCCCGGTGAGGTCTTCCGCGAGCGCCTGCCGTAGTGCCTTATTCACCGCCAGGGCGAGCGCGACGCCTGAAGTAAGAGCTAGCGTGCCCGTGCCGATTCCAAAGCGGCTCATTCGCATCCTCCTTGACTGGAAAGTCCCGCGCACGGCGTCGTGTCGGGCGTGACAGACGGAGACCGTCGAGTCACCAGACGCTGATGGTGCAAGAGGCAGACCACATGCCCACACGTCGAACGCTCTACAGACTAGCGGTCGACATGGACCGTCTGGCGGGAGACCAGCAGCAGCTTTGGCACCTGCCGGCATGTCAGCACTGCCTCTGCCGTGCGGCCCAGCGAGAAATGCGCGCTCGCTCCTCGGTCGACCGCCCCCAGCACGACCAGCGCAAAATCACCGGTCGCCAGCTCGTCGCGAATCACGCCCGCGGCATTCGGCCCGAACTTAACGCGCTTCGAGACGGGCACCCCCAGCCGCGCGATGCGAAACGCGGCCTCGCCCATGACGCCATTGGCGGCTTCGAGCAGCCGTCTATGGTCGCCTTCCTGCCAGAGCATCGAGTCCGCCGTTGGATAGGCGACATTGAGCAGCACCACTTCGCTCCCTGACCCCTGTGCGAGATAGGCCGCGGTATCCGCTGCCGAGAGGGAGTATTCCAGGCCATTGATCGGCACAAGGATGCGGCTCCTCGCGCCCAGCGTCACTCGGTCGTCGTCGCTGATCGTGACGAGCACACTCGTCTCTGCTCGATGCACGATCGCGTCCTGTAGCCTGCCCAGCGAGAGACGCTGGCCTGCCTGAGGTTGTCGGGCGCCTATGGCGATGACATCGTAGTCCTTCGCCGCATCGACGACCAGCCGGAGACCACCGCCGACGTCGATATGCTTCTGGCGCAGTTCCACATTCTCGAGCGGCTCGACGCGATCGATGGTGCTGATGGCTTTTACGCTGGTCGACACCGTGTCGCGCGGCTCCTCCACATTCACGACAAGTTCCGTAATGTCGAAGATTTCTTTCTGCCGCAGCTTCGCCTGTGCGATCCGCTCGATGACGCTCGCAGTAAGCTCCGGACACAGGTGCGGGCCAATCGGCACGAGGACGCGCTCCACACCCGAAACGTACGACCGTCGCGTCGCCTCCTCGTGTTCGAGTCGCTCAACCTCTCCCTCCGTCGGCGGCGCCTTGCGCTCCAGGTGGGTGATCAGCGTTGGGGCGATCAGTACGGTCAGCATCGCCACAATCGCGTACATCGTGTACACACGTGTCGAAAGCAGCCCCAACTCAACGCCGACGATCGCGACGATGACATCCGTGCCGCCCTTCATATTCAGCCCGACGCCTACGAGCGCCGCTTGCCAGGCCCCCAGACCGCCGAGTCGCGCGCCCAGTGTCGCGAAGACCAGCTTGAGCAGTGACGCGACGACGAACAAGAGCAGCACCAGCCCGATCGAGACCGGCGAACCGAGCTGATAAATGTCCACCCGCATACCCGCGAGCACAAAGAAGATCGGCGCGAAAAGTCCCGTCGTAAGCGTCTGGACGTTTTCGAGCAGCGGCTTATTGGTGCGGGGTGCCCGACTGAGCAGCACGCCCACTGCGAAGGCTCCCAGCAGCGCGTGAAGGCCAAGCGCCTGGGTGATGGCCGACGCGAGAAACGTCAGGATGACGATGAGCGAGAGCTGCCCGCGCACGACATGTGTCGAATCGGCGACCCGGCGCATCGCCCAGAAGACGAACCGGCGCCCGGCGAAGATCACCACTCCGAAGAACGCCACGGCGAAGACCAGACTCCGCGCGGCGGCAAGCACTGGCGACGCCCCCTTGGTTGCCGAGGCGACGGAGACCAGCAGCCAGACCACTACCTCGCTCGCGATGCCCGCCGCGAGAATGACCTGCGCATATTCGCGGCGCAACACATCGCGCTCGATCAGGATCTTCGCGGCGACACTCACCGCCGTCACCGAGAGCACGATGCCCAGCATGAAGTTGTAGGGCAGACCGCGATGCAGGACGATGAGCGCGAACCCCGCGCCGCCCACTAGCGATGGTACAATCGCCCCGACAGCGGCGAACGCACCCGGCCGCGCGACGGACCTGAGAATGCCCAGATCGACCTCGATGCCCGCGATCAGCAGCAAGAGAATCGCGCCCACCCACGAGAAGATCGAGAGCACCGGCTCGACGCCTGAGTTCAGAAAGAGCACCGAGCGCGCTCCGGGCAGAACCGCGCCGAGCACAGAGGGGCCTAGCAGGAAGCCGGCAAAGAGTTCACCAAGAACCTCGGGCTGGCCCAGGCGCCGCGCTACCTCACCGGATGCACGGGCGGCGGCGAGAACGACAGCGAGCGCCAGCAGGCTAAACAGTAATTGCTGCTCGGAGAGTCCCGGCACATCATGCTCCTTGCCACACAGACCACGTCATTAACGGGAGATGTGCCCCCCGGAAGTCGTGTCTCCGAGCGCAAGTGCCGTGCCGAGATCCAATATGCGGGACCTGCTAACTGGCGAGTCGCAAGAGGTGCTGCTGAACGACGAGAGCAACGTCGAGTGTCTTATACCCCACCGCGTCAAACAGCACGACGACGGTGTCGCCCTCGTACCGCAACACCATGCCTGCACCCCACTTCTCGTGAGTTACCCGGCTGTTGATGGGGAATGGCTCATTCTGCGCGTTCTCGGGCAGACTCCGTCCGGCGTCGCAGTTGTCGCAATTGCCGCACGGGTCGTCGATTTCTTCGCCGAAGTACGTCAGCAGATACTCGCGGCGGCAGTTCGTGCCCTCGGCGTAGGCCCGCATCATGTCGATGCGCGAGTGCTCGAACTGCCGCCTGCGCTCCTGCAGCTCCACCGCCTCGCGCGCGGCGCGCTCCACATCAGCGTGCTTGCGTGTTGCGACGGCCTCGCCCGTGGGCAGCACCCCAACCACGCCAGCGTGTTCCAGCCAAGTGAGCGCCGCCGCGGCCATCGCCTGTGAGAGATGCGTGTCACGGGCCAGATTTCGGCGATCGCTCGGCCCATCCGCGGCATCTACCGCACGCGCCACCCGCACCACCTGGCGAACATCGAGGTGCCCGCTAGAGCCGAGGAATCGCTGGAGATTGAGGTCTTCTTGCCGGTAGAAGAGGATGGCGCGGGCCGGTTTGTCGTCGCGTCCCGCGCGACCAATCTCTTGATAATATGAGTCCACCGAGTCGCTGACGTCGTAGTGGAACACGAACCGCACGTCGGGCTTGTCGATGCCCATACCAAACGCAATGGTGGCGACAATCACGTCAATCTCGCGTGCCATGAACTGATCGTATGCCTCGGTGCGCTCCTCGCCGTGCATGCCCGCATGATAGTGCCGCGCACGCACACCCGCCTGCCGCAACTCGTCGGCGACCGCTTCGGCGTGCGCGTGTGTGGCCACGTACACGATGCCAGGTTTCTCCGCCGCGACGACACGCTCGATCAGTGCGTTCGTCTTCGTCTGCTCATCATGAAAGTGCTCCACGCCGAGCCAGATGTTGGGCCTGTCGAAATCGCGCACGACGACCCGCGCATCGCGCATGCGCAGCCGCTCGACGATCTCCTCGCGCACAGGCGGGGCAGCCGTTGCCGTCATCGCCAGCACACGCGGGTGCGCCAGCACCTCGACTACCTCGCCAAGATGCAGGTAATCCGGCCGGAAGTCGTGCCCCCACTCGCTGATGCAGTGCGCCTCATCCACCACAAACAGCGACGGCCCGACTGCGCGGATATGGTCGAGCACGTCCTCATTCGCGAACTGTTCCGGAGCGAGAAAGATGAAATCCAAGTCGCCGCTCTCCAGGCCCTCGAAGAACTCCTCTCGTTCCCTGACGCCAAGCCGCGAGTTCAGCACGGCAGCGGTGCCAGCCCGCCGGGCATTGATCGCCTCTACCTGATCGTGCTGCAGCGCGATGAGCGGCGAGACGATGACAGTTGGCCCAGGTATCAGCAGCGACGCGATCTGATAGATCGCCGACTTCCCTGAGCCAGTCGGCATCACGGCAAGCGTATCGTGCCCCTCCACGACCGAGCGAATCGCGGCTTCCTGACCGGCTCGCAGGAACGTGTAGCCGAAGTACGTTCGGGCAACCTCCTGCAGATCGGTCGCGGCATCGAGGACAGGCTGCATGCGGTGTTGACTCCTCGCGTGGCTGGCATACTGGAGGGGCACGATCAGACGCTAGCGCTCTACCAACAGAAAGGATGCCGGATTCATCGCGGGCATGCGAGACGTCGGTTCGAGTACGTGACCGCCCCGATGCCTAAGCCGGTGTCTCGGTTTCATGCTGGGAGTCAAGTTCGCGCGCCATCTGTTCGCGTCGCGCCTGTCCGCCGCGCCGCCCGATGCGCTGGTAGTATTCGGGACCATACTTCTGCTTCGTGGTGCTGCCCCCACGTGAACCCAGTTGCTGGTATCCAGTCGTGCCAAGCTGTCCCTTGCGTGTCTCGCCACCCTGCTTGCCTATCTCATGATAAAAGTCGGTGCCGTACTTTTCCTTCACCGCCTCGCCACCTCTGTGGCCCAGCATCGTGTATCCCTCTGTGCCGAGCGCCTCCTTACGAGCGGCGCCGCCGAGCTTCCCGAGCCGCGCATATGCCTCACGCACAGTGTTATTGGCATCCGCCGACGCGGCGCCTCCTTGCTCTCTGTTGCTCGCCATCCCTGGTGCGCTCCTTCGACATCTGCTAAGAAGTAGAGGGACATAGAAGACAGCGGACATTCCTTGCCTCTGTCCCATCCCCGGCTGACGCACCTCGATGGTGCATTTTGTGTGCCGCTGTGCTTGGCGCGGAGTCGCGTTGCGAGAGACTGCCCAGATTGGCGCACATGCCTTCTGTTGGCTCGTCCTGGCGCCGACTGCATCACACGCTCGCAGGGAGGAAGCCCTGGTCGCCGTAATCGCCGCCCAGCACCGCGCTGGCGGATGCGCCCAGCCACCGGTCGAGCACAGTGGCATAGACGGAGCGGAAGTCCGTCGTGAACGCGAGATTGCCGTTTTTGTCGAGGCGGCTGAGGTCCGGTGGCTCACCGTACACTCCGCCTTGCACTGGCTTGCCAAGCACGAAGAGGGGCGCGGCAGTGCCGTGATCGGTACCCAGGCTCGCGTTCTCTTCGACCCGCCGCCCAAACTCCGACCACGTCATCACCACCACCTCGTCAGCCACGCCATGTGCCGTGAGATCTGAGTAGAAGGCCGAGAGGCCCTCCGCCAAATCCGTCAAAAGCTTCGCCTGCGTAGCGGCCTGGTCCGCATGCGTGTCGAAGCCGCCAAGCGTGACGTAGCCGACACGCAGGCCGAGTCGCTGCACGATCACCTCGGCGAGCACCTGCAGGCCCTTCGCCAAGTTCGAGGTTGGATACCTCACCGAAGGCGTATAGGCGGACACCGCCGAGTCCAACTGCTTCGATCCACTCACCGCGTTCTGCGCCGTCGCGTCGAGCAGCGCGGCGTAAGGGGCCGACTGAGGGTAGGTATTGTACAGCTTGAGCAGCGCCTGGACGCGCGCGTCTTGCGGCGTCACCTCGCTGGCACCGTGGACGGCTGGATCGGGCTGCAAGCGGTACCGCTTGGGGTCGGCGACCACCGGAACGTCGGCGTTGAGGGCCTGCAACGCGGTCGGCAGCGACGTGCCAGCGACGAGCGACTGAAATGGATGTCCGTCCTTGTCAACCATGCCCGCCACGTATTTCCCAAGCCAGCCCTGCGAGCCCTGACCCGAGAGATCGAGCGTCTGCCAGATGTCCATCGCGGCGAAATGTGACAGGTTCGGATTCGGGTAGCCGACGCCCTCTACGACGGCAAGCTGCCCCTGCTGCCAGAACGGCTGCAGCGCCTTGAGCGACGGATGCAGGCCGAGCCGCTCGTTCAACGGCAGCACGTCGGTTTGTTTCACCGCCAGGGTTGGCCGTGCCTGATAGTAGGCGCTATCCGTGTAGGGCACGATCGTGTTGAGTCCGTCGTTCCCTCCAGCCATCTGCACCACGATGAGCGTCCTTGTGCTCGCCTGCTGTGCCCATGTCGCACCTTCTGCCGCTGCGTTCGATGCGGCCCGTACCGCGCGCGAGAAGACCGTCGGCATAATCATGCCCGCGCTCACGGCGAGCAGGCCATCGCGAATCATCGCCCTGCGTGTCAGGAACATCGGCGCGCTCCTCAATTCAGGTGATACTCGGGCATCGACATCAGCAGATAGAGCATCGTCCGCACGCCTGCCGCCGGGACACTGCCGCCTCCCGACAGCGGAATCGTCTGGCCGTTTGGGTCTGCAGCCGCCAGGCTCTCGGTCAAAATCGCGCGACGCGAATCATCCAGCCGGTTATCGAGCAGCGATGCCACGGCAAAGTTCGTCAGGTCTTGCGGCGAGCGAATGTTGTGCGCGCTGATGATCTGCGCGAGCGGTGACGCGGTAGCGGTCGCGGATGCGCCCTGTCCCGCACCAGTTGTCCGCGTGCTGGTGATGCCCGCAACGAGCGTGTTGACGAAATTCACGCGTGCCATCCAGCTCTGCGTCGAGACCCAGTTCGCGCTGGCCTTGTCGCCGTCCCATCCAGAGACATTCGGTGGATCAAAGAGCACCTGATCCATCTGTGCCAGCACCTGCGGCAACCCAGCCCCATCTGTCTGGACACCGAGCGCCCGGACCGCTCCGACGACGAATTCAACCGGACTCTTCACCCGTGCCCGATACGCCTTGTCGCTGTAGAACGCTGGCGACGTCAGCATCGCGCGCACGACCGGCAGAATCTGGTGGTCGTGCGTATAGTAGGCGTCGACAAGGGGCTTGAGGTCGTCGTCGCTCGGGTTGTCGTACACGAAAAAGCTCCACATGCGCCACGCGAGGTGCTTGCCGGTCGCCGGATGCGCGCAGACCAGCGCGACGACGTCGTCCAGTCCAAGATGGCCCGTCTTGCCGAGGAAGGTGACCGTGCCGGTGTAGTGTCGCCCCGGCCTGAACACGCCGCTGGTGCCCTGGATGGTCCAGCCGGAGAGCGCCAGCGCGCCGTTATGCACGTCGTCCTGCGTGTAGTTGCCGATGCCGAGCGTGAAGAGCTCCATGAGCTCACGCGAGTAGTTCTCGTTGGGAGCCTTGCCGGTACTTGTGCGACCGTCCAACCAGGCCAGCATGGCAGGATCAATACTGATGGCGCGAATCAGGTCGTCGAAGCGGCCCATGCCCTTCTGCCGCAGCAGAGTGTTTTGCTGCACGAGCAGAGGATAGTTCGTCTTCTTGCCCAGCTTGTGGTAGCTGCTCGTCAACACACCGTGCCAGAACAGCGTCATCTTCTCTTCCAGCGGGCGTCGCGTGTAGATCATGCGGAGCAGAAACCAGCGAATCAAGTCCGACAGATTCGTGAAGTCGAACGGCATGGAGGCCAGGCGCGGAGTGACGACATCGGGCGCCGAGCCGTAGTTGAGCAGCAGATCAGTCGACCCGGCAACTCCGGCATTCAGGTAGGTCGAAATATCCGAGGGCGACGGACCAAACCCGGCGCGCCGCAGCAGGTGATTGACGCGCGCGGCATCGGAGGAGAGGATGCTCGCCCCGCTAGACGGCGACGACGCGCGCAGGCGCGAAACGATGACTCCGGCGCCTGCGCCCGCCATTCCCAGGCCGAGCGCTCCGGCTCCCGTGCCGATCAGCACCGCACGGCGGCTGACTCCGCGTTTCGGAGGTGTATCCGGCAGCATCAACTGCGTCGCGGTTATGTCGGGCGCTGGCGGCCTCCGACCTGGCTCAAGGCCGAAGGCGTCATGCACTGGGTCGCCCCACTGATACTCGGCATCAGGCGCTGCATCCCGCCCGTCCCCGTCAGCAGGCAAACGCAATACACCGGGCAAGGTCGGCTGCTCGTCACGCTCCATATCATTCCACCCATATTCTGCTTCGTCGCGGCCCCTGGCTCGGGCACGGAGGAGCACTCCCTCCTTCAGTGTGACGCAGCTACATTAGCGTCCGCTGAAGAAAGGATTAGATGTATCCGAGGGACTGCTTGTCTGGCATCATCGGCGCCAGGACTGTTGCCCCGACATTGTCTGTCATGGTAGAGTGAGTGTGCGGAATAGAAGGCGCAAACGAAGCGCACTCGTTCCCGTCCAGGTGATGAGGCTCGCCTTTAACCCTCCGGCGCACTTTTGCCGGGACTGATGGCTTCTACTCCGACGAGGTCTGCGCTGTTTCGCGGACGCAACGTCGAGTAGAAGCTTTTTTGTGTCCGTTTACTCATGATGAGGGGTTGTAGGGGAGTGAAGCGAATTCTTCTAGTGTTCGTGGGCGGCTTCTGCGGTACACTCGCACGTTATCTTTTATCGGCGCCACTGCTTGCGCTGGCGAGAGCGATCAATCCCGGCGGGGTCTCTATTCCGGTGGATATTCTCGTCATCAACCTTGCTGGCGCGTTCGCGCTTGGTCTGCTCTACGGCGGACTGAAGACGTCTCAGGGAATCTCCGCCGACCTCCGGCTCGCGCTCGGCACCGGCTTTCTGGGTGCCTTCACCACCTTCAGCACCTACATGGCTGGGAGCGCCCATTTGCTCACCAGTGGGGCCACACTCGCCGGATTGCTCTACCTGGGAGGCGGCACACTCGCGGGCGTCCTCTGTGCGCGTCTGGGCGTTGTCACCGGCGTGCTGCTCGCGCCAGTGGACGCCGCACCGCAACCCGCGCCCTCCGCTCTCCCACACGGAACGTCCAGGCCGTCCCTCGCCGCGATGCGCTGGCTCCCGCCCACGGTCGACATGGGTGAACACATGGGGCAGGCATCAACCGACTCACAGCCGCAGCAGCGCACATCAGATGAAGACAGCATGCCCGAGGAGGTGATCTCGTGACCCAGGCCGGGGTGCCCCTCGCGCTCGGTCTGGCTGGAGCCCTCGGGGCCGTCGTGCGCTTCGTGCTCGTCGAGGCGATCGGCCGTCGCTGGACGGGACGCTTTCCGCTCGCCACGTTTCTCATCAACGTGAGTGGCTCGTTCGCGCTCAGCGTCGTGCTCGCCTCTGGCACCGCACATGCTCAGGCGCTCGAGCCCTACCGACTGATTCTCGGCACCGGCTTTCTAGGTGGCTATACGACATTCAGCGCGCTCAGCGTGGAAACGCACATGCTCGCCCGCAACGGAAAGGCGCATATCGCGCTGGGCTATGGGGTTGGCTCGCTCGTCGCGGGGGTTGTGGCGTTTGTACTCGGCGGTGCTCTCGCGACGCTCCTCTAGCGCCTCTTATGCACCTTTCAAACTGCGTTCAGTGTACTCTTGGAGATGGAGAGACAAGCAGACTCCTGCGTCTGAGATTTTCTCTTTGGTGAGAGAGAGGAGCAATCCGGGTGATTCAGACCTCGACACTCGACCTATTCGCGGGAATCCCGGTCGCCGACTTCGCGGCGGCACTGAGGTGGTACGAACGGCTGCTGGGCCACCCACCCACCTTCTTTCCACACGAAACAGAGGCTGTGTGGGAGCTTGCCGAGCATCGCTACGTGTACATTGTGCAGCAGCCAGAGCACGCGGGCCACGCCATGCACACGTTCTTCGTCGCTGACTTCGATGCAGTCGTCGCCCAGATCGCCGATAGAGGACTTGAACCCTCGGTGCAGGAAACCTACTCGGACGGCGTGCGCAAGACCACGTACCGTGACCCTGACGGCAACGAGATCGGGTTCGGCGGCGCGCCACAGTAACCAGCTTCTAGCTCAAGCGAGGCAAAACCGACGAAGAGAGGAATATCCTGATGGACGGCGTCGAGCTCCGCGACGTGACGCGCGAGAATTGGCGGCGGGCGCTCACGCTCGCCGTGTCTCCGGAGCAGCAGCGCTTCGTTTCCGACATCACCCCGGTCGCTGCGCTCGCGCTCGCCAAGGCGTACGTCCGGCTGGGTAGCGCGACCTGGGAGCCATACGCCATCTACGTAGACCAGACGATGGTTGGCTTCGTGGCTCTAGCATACGAGGCCGACACGCCTGACGACTACTGGATCTTCCACTTCTTCATCGACCACCGGTATCAGGGGCGCGGCTACGGGAAGGCCGCGCTGCGGCAGCTCATCGAGTTGGTCAGGTA
Organism: uncultured Ktedonobacterales bacterium; assembly: GCA_964427535.1. Classification (GTDB taxonomy): domain Bacteria; phylum Chloroflexota; class Ktedonobacteria; order Ktedonobacterales; family JADMIN01; genus CAYRVF01. The sequence continues at coordinate 46,965 of CAYRVF010000008.1, read as the reverse complement.
CAGGCATCCGTCGTGCCAGATGGTGCAACTTGTCGTCCACCCGGAGAACGTCCGCGCCCAGCGCCTCTATGTCAGCGGTGGCTTCATCCCGACCGGCGCGGAGCGCTGGGGCGAGCCAGTCTACCAGCTCGCCCTCAACGACCCTCGCTAGCTGTACTGCCACGCCCTACCTGAAGCTCTTGTGCCCGCTCGACCTACTCCTCCGGCTCGGGCGTCGTCACCTGTTCAACTCGCCTGCGGGCAAGTAGTGTGGCGTCGGCCTGCCCACGCCATCGCGCCTCAGATTCGGGCGAGGTAGTACGCGATGGGGAGTCTGTGGAATCTGTGGCAGTGTCGTCTCTCACGAGGAGAATGCCAGGCGCGAGGTCTATAGGAGCCTCGGGTGCGCCGGCGAGCGCGGCAAGTTGCTCCGTCAGCCAGAGGTGAAATTCGATCAGCACCAGAGCAGGTCCGCTGTGCTGATCGATCTCATCCAGCTCGGCGATGAGCTGTTCGTACGTCTCCATCGCCGTCTGGTGTTCGAGCACCGCCAGATCGAGCGGGTTGTCTTCGGGCGCGTCGGTGCCGTAAATCCTCCGGCGCTCCACCAGCAGTGAACCGATCGCCTCGCTTTCGAGCATCCGCTGCTTCAGCAGCCAGGCGCGCACGGAGCGGATACGCAGGGCATCGGGCGCGCCGAGCGGTAGGTCAACCTCATCCGCCGCCCACACCGACGTCGCCTCCGCGCGCGCACTATTCTGGTCGCTCTCGTCCGGCTCTTCCCAGTGGACGATTCCGCCGCTCGTGACCCACTGGCCCTGGCTCTCGGGTGACTGGGGCTCAGGGCTCTCGTCGTCGCGCCCGCTCTCGGGGAACCGCAGAATCTTGCCGGCATCCTCGCCCGAGCCATCGAGATCCTCGCCGGAGACACCCCACGCGTCCCAATCGAACTGGTCCCACCCATCGCCGCCGTCGCTCATCGGCCTGCCGTTGCCTTTCCGCGCCTACTCCCACTCGATGGTGGCGGGTGGCTTGCTGGTAATGTCGTACACGACGCGATTGACGGCGTGTACCTCGTTGACGATGCGGTTCGAGATGCGCGCCAACACCTCATAGGGAATTCGCGCCCAGTCCGCCGTCATGAAATCCTCGGTCGTCACCGCGCGAATGGCAATAGTGTTCGCATAGGTGCGGCCATCGCCCATCACGCCGACGCTCTGAATTGGCGTCAGCACCGCGAACGCCTGGCCGAGCTGGCGGTAAATACCCGCCTCCTGAATCTCATGGAGCAGAATCGCGTCAGCCTGCCGCAACGTGTCCAGCCGCTCGCGCGACACGTCGCCGAGGATTCGCACGGCCAGCCCTGGGCCGGGGAACGGGTGGCGCCACACCCAGTCTTCGGGGAGTCCGAGCTCACGACCCGCCTCGCGCACCTCATCCTTGAACAGGAACCGTAGCGGCTCGACGAGCTCGAAGCGCATGTCTTCGGGCAGTCCGCCGACGTTGTGGTGGGTCTTGATTCGCTGGGCCGCGCTGGCATCGGCGCTCGTGCTCTCGATCACATCAGGGTAGAGCGTGCCCTGCGCCAGAAACGCGATCGGCTCACGCTCGCGGAGCTTCTCCGCCTCCTCCTCGAAGACGCGGATGAACTCCTCGCCGATGATGCGCCGCTTCCGCTCAGGATCGCTCACACCGGCGAGGCGACCGAGGAAGCGCCCGCTTGCGTCCACCGCCACGAGGGGGATGCGCAGATTGGTGCGGAAGGTCTCGACGACCTGCTCTGGCTCACCCGCCCGCAGGCATCCCGTATCGACGAAGACACACGTCAGCCGGTCGCCAATCGCCCGGTGAACGAGCAACGCGGCAACCGCCGAGTCGACGCCGCCAGAGAGGCCGCAGAGCACACGTCCGTCGCCGACCTGCGCTCGTATGCGCTCGACGGCTTCCTCCACAAACGCGCCGGGCGTCCAGGTGGGAGTCGCGCCGCAGACGCGGAAGAGGAAGTTTTCGAGCATCTCCTGACCCTGCGGGGTATGGCTGACCTCGGGATGGAACTGGATGCCGATGCGCCCCTGGTCGTCGGCCATCGCCGCCAGCGTGCCCGAGCCGGAGCGCGCGAGCACTGAGAAGCCTGGTGGCACCTCGCCGACGCTATCGCCGTGGCTCATCCAGACCTGAATGCCACGCTCACCGGAGGCGCCCAGCCCGGCGAACAGGCCCGCGTTGCTCTCCTCCGGATGGATTGCCGCCGGGCCATACTCACGGCGACCCGTCGAGCGTTCCACTTTGCCGCCAAGCTGCCGCGCCATCAGTTGCATCCCATAGCAGATGCCAAGTACCGGCAGATCGGACTCCAGAATTGCCTGATCGACCCGCCGCGCACCCTCGTCGTAGACGCTGTCGGGACCGCCAGAGAGGATCACGCCCAGTACACCCTTACGCCGAAGCTGCTCCAGCGTGGTGTCCGCTGGCAGCAACTCGCAATAGACGCGAGCCTCACGCACACGTCGCGCGATCAACCTGCTATATTGCGACCCAAAGTCGAGGATGGCCACGCTCTGCCGGGCGGGCACCGTCTCACCTTCACTCTGATGCTCATCCCGCATCCGCGTACTCTGCTCCATCACATCCTCGTCTATTTCCTGGTTCTCGTACCGAGCTCATATAGTGTATTTTCACATGCCACTCAAAGAACATTATCCGCCACGCCAGACGCGATGACAAGCGACGAGCGCCCACAGTTAGACACGTCATCTCTAACAGAACTCTTGCGCTTCCTTACTGCGCCTGCAATCCGGACATGGTATAATATGCTACGGAGCACTATTTGTTGGTGCGGTATTCTATCGGGCCTCAGACGTTGCTCGTAGGCTCACCGAACGACCCGCGAACACGTCAGTGGTCCCAGTCACTCGCGACACACGGAAGGATATGAGCGCGGCCATGCCCACTTATGTGTATCGCTGCCAGTCTTGCGGCACGCGCTTCGAGGCCTGGCAGAAGATTTCTGATGAACCTCTAACTCAATGCCCAAATTGCGCTGGCGAAGTGCATCGCGTCGTATTCGCCCCCGCCCTATCATTCAAGGGCTCGGGATTCTATATTACGGACAATAAAGGCGGCTCGTCAGCGGCATCGCCCGCTCCGTCCGAGGGGGAGAGCACTTCCGCCGGCACCTCCGACACGAAGGCGCCATCCAAACCGGAAGTGGCGGCACCCGCGTCCAGCGGCGACTAAAACCTCATGCGCGCGGTGATCCAGCGATCGAGCAGAGCGCACGTCTCGGTTGACGGCGAGGTTCTCGGAACACTCGATCCGTCACCGGGACTCGTCATTCTCGTCGGTGTCGGCCCACACGACAGCGAGTCCGAATCTCACCTTCTCGCCGACAAAATCGCCGGCTTGCGCATCTTCGAAGACGCCGACGGCAAGACGAACCTCTCCGTGCGCGACGTCGGAGGCGGTGCGCTGGTCATCTCGCAGTTCACCCTCTATGCCGACGTGCGGCGTGGGCGACGTCCAGGATTCACGGGCAGCGCCTCACCGGATGTTGCCGAGCCGCTCGTACGCCACTTCATGGGTGAGCTGGAGTCTCTCGGCGTCCCGGTGCAGGGCGGTCGCTTTGGCGCGCATATGATGGTAGAGTTGGTCAACGATGGCCCAATGACGATTGTGCTCGATACCGACCTCTGGCGTGGACCAACTCCAACCGGACAATAACATCACCGCTGGCGAGCGAGGATACACGCATGGGAACGCTCTATCTCGTCGCCACGCCGATCGGCAACCTCGAAGATATCACCCTGCGCGCCCTGCGCGTGCTCCGCGAGGTCCCCCTCATCGCGGCGGAAGATACACGGCACACGCGCAAGCTTCTCACCCACTTTGAGATTCCGACACCCACCATTAGCTACCATCAGCACAGTGGCGGCGAGCGCGTCGCCGACCTCCTCGAAGCGCTTTCCGCCGGAGACGTTGCTCTCGTGACCGACGCGGGCACACCTGGCATCTCCGACCCCGGGACCGAGCTCGTACGGGCCGCGCTCAACGCCGGGCACGACGTCTTTCCGATTCCCGGCCCCGTCGCGGCCATTGCGGCGCTCATCGCCTCGGGCCTGCCAACGGACCAGTTCACCGTCCTCGGCTTCCTGCCGCGCCGTCCAGTCGAGCGGCGCGACGCGCTTGCCGCCATTCGCTCCGCACCGCAGACACTCGTGCTCTACGAGGCGCCACACCGCCTGCGCGCCACGCTGGATGACCTGCTCGCCGTCCTCGGCGACCGGCGCGCGGCAATCGCCCGCGAGCTCACGAAAGTCCACGAACAATGGCTGCGCGGCACCCTCTCGCAGGTCCGCGACATCTACCTCGAGACGGCCCCCCGCGGCGAGTACGCGATCGTCGTCGAGGGCGCCACGACCCAAACCGAGCCGCAGCCCACCGGCGTCGAGCAGTCGAAGGAAGAGCGTGCCGCCGAACGCCTGCGTGAGTTACTCCGCCAGGGCATGCGCACCCGCGAGGCCGCCTCCGAAACCGCCCGCGAGCTTGGCCTCTCGCGCCGCGAAACCTACGCCCTCGCCCTCATCCTGCGCGACACCGACGCCGAGCAGAAGTGAGGAGGCGCAGTAGCCGCCCCTTGGCCTCACTGCCCACTTCAGTATCCCTTTTCTCAAGCGCAGGCGGCAGGGGGTTAGGTTCTGTCCTCATGTCGCGGAATCACGCCGAACGTCACAGCGCATGAGCCGATCGTGACGACCGCCGCCAGCGCGATTGCCAGCGTGACTGAATGCGCGATGATCGGGCCACCGAGCGCCGCGCCGATGGGCGCTCCCGCGAAGTTGAGGCTCATCGAGACCGCGAACGCGCGGCCGAACCAGCGTGGGTCGGTGCGTCGCTGGCGCAACGAGAACAGGCCGATGTCGACCGGCGCGGACGAGATACCGACGGTAAGCATGCCGAGCACTAGAATGAGCGCCGACCCTGACACCGCCAGCAGCGCACAGCCAATCGCCGCGAGCCCGATGCCGTAGGCGACCATCGCGCGCTCGCGACCCTCCGTCCGTATACGGCCGACGAAGATGCCTGACGCTACCGTCGCGAGGCCGGCCACCGCCCACAACGATCCGACGGCATCGGCGCCCCAGTGGAAGCGCGTGAATATGAGTACCGGTAGCGCCACTGTCAACACGCCGTAGCCGATATTGCCGACGAACATCGTAATCATGATGCCGCGCAGCGTCGCGTTGCGTACCACGTAGACCAGCGCGTTCCACGACGCCCGGAGCAGTGGATCATATGTCGTCCGCTCGGTATGCGGATCGTCTAATCCGACGATGACAAGCGCCGCCAACCCGTAGACGATGGCCGTCGCGAGAAACGCGCCTGGTCCGCCGACCCACGCCACCAGAAAACCGGCGAGCGCGGGCCCGACAACGGTGGCGAGCGCCTGGCTTCCACTGTCGATAGCATTCGCCCGGTCCCACAACCCACGCGGGACGATCAGCGGAAAGAGCGTGCGTGTGCCGCTGGCGCTGAGGGGGCCGGTGAGCGAACTGAGTGCGACGATTGGCAGCAGCAGCGCCGGGCTGAGTACAGCGCCACGCTCCAGCGCGAACACTAGCACCAGCGCGCTGGCCGCGATGCCGTAATCGAGCAGAATCAGCCGCAACCGGCCGTGGCGGTCGAGTAGGGCGCCCGCGACCGGGCTGACGGCCAGCCCCGGCGCGATACTCAGAAAACTCGCGACACCGGCGAGCACCGGCGAGTGGTAACGCTGTAAGACGAAGAGCACCAGCGCGACCTGCCAGAGCTGCACGGCGGTCCGCGCGAGCACCGTGCCAACGGCCAATCGCGAGAACCCAGACACGCCGAACAGTTGTCGATACGATGTCGCGCCGCTGGACTCTAATTTCATCCCAACTCCCCTGCCCACCGATGACACGTCCCCATGGCGCAGAGCTGGCAGACGCCGCTCTGACACCTCTCGCTGCCCGCTACTCTCGCTGCTCGTTCGCCAATTGACAGCATGCCTGCGCGGCACCTATACTTCTACGTTGTGCCCCTTGTGCGCATAGCCTCTTGTTGCCTCGACACGAACGGAGTGGATGCTGGTGCTGGTCGATACTCACACGCACGTTCAGGTTCACCAGTATGACACAGATCGCTCACGTGTGATAGATGCCGCTCTTACTGATGGTATCACCAGAATGATCGTTCCTGGTATGGATGTGCCTACGAGCCGCGACGCCGTGGCGCTAGCAGACGCATATCCGGGGGTGATCTTCGCGGCAGTCGGCACGCATCCACACGACGCGACCACGTTGACAGACGAGGCGTTCGCGGAGCAGCGGGCGCTCATCACATCACCCGGCGTCGTGGCAGTGGGCGAGATCGGGCTTGACTACTACCGCGATCTCTCGCCTCGCGATGTGCAGCGCCAGGCGCTCGTCCGACAGATCCAGCTCGCGCGCGAGACCGACCTGCCGGTCATATTGCACAACCGCGAGTCACACGGGGACCTGATTGATCTGCTCCGCTCGGAGGGCGCTGGCGTGCGTGGCGTCTTCCACTGTTTTATCGGCGACCGTGCGATGGCCCGCGACGCGCTTGAGCTGGGTTTCTATCTCTCGTTCGCGGGTCCCGTTACTTTCCCGCGGAACACGGAACTTGCCGACGTCGCCGCGTGGGCGCCTCTCGACCGAATCTTCGTCGAGACCGACAGCCCATATCTGACGCCGACGCCATTCCGTGGCCGCCGTAACGAGCCGCGTCATGTCGCGCTGATTGCCGCGCGCATCGCCGAGTTGCGCTCGATGCCACTCGCCGAGCTGGCTGCCGCCACGTCACGCAACGCGGCACAGCTCTTCCGTTTGCCAGATCCTGCGCCTGAGAAGGGAGCGTAAGTCCGTGAGGCTGTTCAATACATTGAGTCAACAGGTCGAGCCACTGCGCCCCCTCGGAGACGCCGTCAGACTCTACGTCTGCGGCATCACGCCATACGACACGACGCACCTCGGACACGCCTTTCTCAACGTAACCTATGACACGCTCGTGCGCTATCTCCGCTCGCAAGGCACGCCAGTCAATTACGTGCAGAACGTCACCGATATCGACGACGACATCCTGCGCAAGGCCCGCGAGGTGGGCGTACCCTGGGACGAACTGGGCAGGCGCGAGACCGACCGCTATCTCGAAGATCTCCGCGACCTCAACGTCGAGCTGCCGACTCACTACGTGCACGCCACGAACGAGATTCCGGGCATGATCGAGTTCATTCGCATTCTGCTGGAGCGGGGTTACGCCTACGAGAACGACGGCTGGGTATATTACAGCGTCGCATCCGATCCAGACTACGGCGCGCTCGCGGCAGCAGTGGGCCTCACTGGCTACGAGACGCTGCTCGCCGTCGCCAATGAGCGCGGCAACTTCCCCAACGATCCGCACAAGCGCGACCCGCTCGACTTCGTGCTCTGGCAGCATCAGCAGCCCGGCGAGCCGGCGTGGCCGAGTCCATGGGGACCGGGACGTCCGGGCTGGCACATCGAGTGCAGCGCCATGGCGAACCACTACCTCGGCCCGCGCATCGATATCCACGGCGGCGGCACCGACCTCATCTTCCCGCATCACACCTGCGAGATCGCACAGAGTGAGCACGCCACTGGCGAGCGCCCGTTCGTCCAGATCTGGATGCACTGCGCGATGGTCGCCTATCAGGGCGAGAAGATGAGCAAGTCCCTCGGCAATCTCGTGCTCGTGCGCGATCTGCTCCAGACGTACTCAGCCGACGCTGTGCGGGTGATGCTGCTCTCGCACCACTACCACAAGCCCTGGGAATACACCGAGGACGACATGAACCGCTGCGCCGAGCTGGCTGGTTCGTTCAGTGCCGCGGCCTCGCTACTCTCAGGCGCGAACAATCTCCAGGCGAGCGCTGTTGTGGATGACGAAGGAGCCAACAAGGCGCGACAGCGATTCTTTGCGGCGCTCGAAAACGACCTCGATACGCCCGCCGCACTCGATGTCCTCGCCGACCTTGCCCGCACAGCATCCAGCGAAGACGACCTCACGCACGCGAGCACCCTAATCGAACTCGCGGCGGTGCTTGGGCTGCGTCTCACCGAGAGCGCGGTGCCACACGTCACGTCGTCAGCGCAGGCATCAACCGGCTCAAGTACGCCTCTCGCCTAGACCGCTGGGGGCGTCTGAGCTGGCGCCACGGAGACGTTAGCGGATGTGCCGCGCGCGTCGCGCGCGGCACGCTGGCAATGTGGGCAGAAGTGCGTCCCCCGCTGCCCGATGACGATGCGTTCAATCGGACGCCCGCAGCGCGGGCACTGCTGACCGGTGCGCTGGTAGACTTGCACGTGGTCGAGGTTCCGTCCGGCTTCGTTGTAGGCGTCGCGGTGGCGGCCGAATGTTGTGCCGCCATGCTCGATGCCCGTCATCAATGCCCGCTGGATGCCAGCATGTAGCGCCACGACTTCACGTCGGGTGAGCGACGACGCAGGCCGCAGCGGATGAATGCGCGCCAGAAACAAAGCTTCATCCGCGTAGATATTTCCCAGACCCGCGACGACCGTCTGGTCGAGCAGCGCCGCCTTGATCGCGCGCCGGGTGCCCGCCAGCCGCTGCGCCAACACCTCGGGAGTGAACGCCGCTTCCAACGGTTCTGGCCCGAGCTGGCTCAAGGCAGGATGCGGATGCTCGGCGTCGTGCAGGGTGACTCTGCCGAACTTGCGGGGATCCGTGTAGACCAAGCGGCGCCCATCATCCAGCGTGAAGACAACACGGGCGTATGGCTCCTCGGGGTCAGCCTCGGCGAACACGAGATTCCCCGACATCCGCCGGTGAATCAGCAATTGCTGCCCATCGTCGAGCGTGAGAATCAGATACTTCGCCCGTCGCCCTACAGACGTCACCACCCGGTCTGTGACACGCGCGACGAAGTCCGCCGGATCCATGCCCTCGACCGCCCGTGCCCAGAGCACCTCCGCCCTGGTGATGCGACGGCCAATCAGATCGTCGCGGAGCTGCCGCGCGACATACTCTACCTCAGGAAGCTCAGGCATACTGTCCTCCGGATCGCCGCACCCGTCCCGCCGTGGTCCGCACACCAATTGTACTGTAGCTATCCGCCATCACCCCCAAACAGCGACCCCTTCCCTCAAGGGAAGGGGGTACGGGGGGGGGTACGGGGTTAGGCTCTGCCCAACTCTTCATTGTATCGCACCAGGCATCGTCAGGCTAATCTACCGACAGGAACGAGCGCGAATCAGTCCGAGAGTTCGTCCGCTGAGGAGAGTGTCTGCGCCGCGTGTTGTGTCCGTGCCACTCGCGAAGCCAATTGGGCAAGATAGGTATCGAGGAAGTCGCCCACGCGCTCGATCCACTCGTCTGGATGGTCGGCGAATGCCGCCACGTGCTGCGCCTCAGGCACCTGCCAGAACCGCTTCGGCTCTCCGGCGGCCGCGTATAGGTGCTCTCCGTCATACGGCTCGTTGGCAAGCGCATCCTTGAGATCGGAGATGATGAAGACCGCGCGCGGACTGATCTGCCCGATGACGCGAGCCGGGCGAATATCCGAGAGGCGCACCGAGGCAATGCGCTGCCCCCAGAAGATGACGAGCCGGACGAGTGGGAACGCGGGCAGGGCGGTAAACTTGGTGAAGAGTGCGCCGACGTCGCGTGGCAGATCGGCAAAGCCACTCTCCAACACGACCGCCTTGAAGACTGGCATGCGGGCCGCCGCGAGCACGCCAGTGATGGCGCCAAGCGAATATCCAAGCAGACCAATGCATTCCATATCGACATCGCCCCGCCCGTGCAGGTAGTCCACCACCGCCGCGACGTCCTCCTGCTCGCGCAGGCCATAGGTCACCTGGCTACCCTCGCTCTGTCCGTGCCCGGCGAAATCGAAGAGCAGGGCGCCATATCCGCCACGCGCGTGTAAGAGGGCGATTTGCCGCAGCCACTGGCCGCGATTGTCGTGGATGCCGTGGCAGCAGATGAGCGTGCAGCCGTTCGTGGCGGGCAGGTACCACGCCGCGAGCAGGCCACGTGGCGACGGGATGCGCACCTCTTCGAGCGTCAGTCCGACATCCTCGGGCAGCACCTCTAATGGCCGGCGGCGCGGACGCAGCAGATCAAGTGCCTGGCGATAGGTGAACGCCAGGAGCGCCACCAGCAGCACGATCAAAATGGCGCCCATTTCAGCGAGGAGGACGTTCCAGGGCTGCGACAGCATCAGACGGCTATCCTTTCGCGGCCGCGCTGGTGCCACCCGCCGCGTCGCTGACCGTATGAAACCTCAGCGCCCATGCACGTTCGAGAATACGCTGGAGTACGATGAGATCCAGTGGAATGCGCTAAACGGCCAGAAGACCATGACCGCCTTCCCCACAATGTTTTGTGCCGGCACGATGCCAAAACTGCGCGAGTCGCTTCCGCCGCTCTGCACTCGGTTGTCGCCGAGCACGTAATATTCGTTGGGGCCGAGCGTTTTCGGCGAGAGCACGATATTATTCTGCGCCTGTCCAGCGGGCACGTTGATGTACGGCTCTTTGAGAGTCACGCCGTCCACGATCACCGAGGTCGCCGTCAACGACAGCGTATCTCCTGGCACGGCGATCACGCGCCGCAACACCTGCTGCGTGGGGTCCTGCGGGTTCGCCATGAGCACGACGTCTCCCCGGCTCGGTCCTCCGAACGCATACGCCTTGCTGTTGACGAGGACGATCTGGTCTGGCTGTAGCTCCGGACTCATGATCGTGTCCGCAATCCGGACGGAGTCGACGGCGAAATGGACGATAAAAAGGATGAGGCCCGCGAAGAGCAATACTTCGAGAATCTCACGCGCCAGGTGCGCGCGCTGCTCCGCCACCGCCCGATGCACTGGCATACTCTCCATCCGGCGCACACACGGCTCCCTTCCCCACCCCTGTTACCAGCTCGATAGCGCGCACCCGTCGCGCCGGGGCGCTTCCTCCACCAATGGACCTACTTCACGCCGGAGAAGACATTTGGATATGTGGGCACGAACTCCCATTTGTTCACCGGCCAGAAGACCGCCTGGGCCTTGCCGACAATATTTTGCTTCGGCACCGGACCAAACACGCGCGAATCATTGCTGTCCTGGCGATGGTCGCCCATCATGAAATACTGGCCGGGAGCCAGCTTCAGCGGCGGCACCGCCTGCGGGTTCTCGACTTCGCTTCCGGTGAGAGGATAGATATAGGGCTCGCTGAGCTTGTCGTTGTTGACATACACCGCCGACGACGTCACGGTAACGGTATCGCCTGGCAGCCCAATCAGCCGCTTGACGTAGAGCTCCGACGGGTCCGACGGCGGGTGAAAGACGATCACATCACCCCGCTGCGGGGCACCAAAGGTGTAGGCCAGCTTATTGACCATGACCCAGTCGCCGGTGTACAACCCTGGCTCCATGCTCGGACCGCTGACAAGCGTTGGCTGCACGGCGAGGCGCACCACGAAAAACACGAGCGCGGTGAGGATAATCGTCTGAAGCACTTCGCGAATCAGCGAGTTATGCTGGTGGCTCGCGTTCGCGCCTCCTGGCAGCACAACCCCACGATCATCCGCGTCGGCGCGATATACCTCACGGCCCATGACGAAATCCCTTATCTTGTAATGTCACCGTCAGTGTCGCTGCACCGTTCCCTCGTCGGCAGGCCCTTTGACGAGCCATATTATATCATAGGGAAGTGGTCGCGCCCGAAAAGTCCGGGTCTTGACCGAGCACTCACGTGTACGCGCCACTCACCCCCGACGAGAGATGCCTCAACGGCAAGGCATTCCTGAGATTACGAAGGAGCACTGCTCGACATGCCCACTGTGCCACGCCCCCTCGTGCTGATAGTGATGGACGGCTACGGCATCAATCCCCGCACCGAGGCCAACGCCATCGCGCTCGCCCGCAAACCTAATCTCGATCGCATCGCGCGCGAGTGGCCGCATACACAGTTAGCAACCTCCGGGCCAGCCGTGGGCCTCCCAGAAGGCCAGATGGGCAACTCCGAAGTCGGGCACCTTAACATTGGCGCTGGCAAGCGCGTGCTCCAGGAGTTCACCCGCGTCAGCGCTGCCATCCATGACGGCTCGTTCTTCGCCAATCCGGCGCTACTGAAGGCCATCGAGCACACCAAAAAGAATAACAGCAAACTCCACTTCTGCGGACTGATCGGCCCGGGAGGCGTGCACGCACACCAGGAACATCTCTACGCCTGCCTGCGGCTCGCCGCGAAGCATGACGTCGAGCGAGTCTACGTCCATGCCTTCACCGATGGGCGCGACACGTCTCCTTTCGGCGCGCAAGAATATATGAAGGAACTACTCGCCAGAGCCCAGGAGATCGGCGGCGCGCACCCCGCGAAAGTCGCCACCATCTCCGGCCGCTACTACGCTATGGACCGCGACAACCGCTGGGACCGCATCGCGCGCGTCTACTTCGCGATGACGCGCGGCGAGGGCAGGCGCGAGACCGACCCCGTCCGCGCCATCGCGGAGTCCTACGAGCGCGGTGTCACCGACGAGTTCATCGAGCCGGTCGTAATCACCGAGGGCGACTCGCCAGTCGCCGTCGTGGAGCCGGGAGATAGCGTCATCTACTTCAACTTCCGCTCTGATCGCGGCCGCGAGCTGACCAAAGCATTTGTGCTGCCGGAACTGCCGCCACAAGCCGAGGGGAAGTTTGCCCGCGGACCGCGTCTCGACGACCTCGAATTCGTCACGATGACCGAGTACGAATCCGGCTTGCCGGTCGACGTCGCCTTCACGGCCGACAACGTGACCGAGCCGCTGGCGAAGATCCTCTCGGATCGCGGTCTGAGGCAGTTCCACACGGCCGAGACGGAGAAGTACGCGCACGTCACCTTCTTTTTCAATGGCGGACGCGAGGCGCCGTTTCCCGGCGAGGATCGCCTGCTCGTGCCCTCGCCGAAGGTGGCCACCTACGATCTGCAGCCCGAGATGAGCGCGCCCGCCCTCACCGACGAAGCCGTCCACCGCATCCAGAGCGGCGAGTACGATGTCGTCATCATGAACTACGCGAACGCCGATATGGTGGGGCATACCGGCTCCATCGAGGCCACCACCAAGGCAGTCGAAGCGGTCGACGCGGGCGTAGGCAGAGTTGTGGATGCCGCGCTCGCGCAGGGCGGCGCCGTGCTCATCACCGCCGACCATGGCAACGCCGAGCAACTTGTCGAGTACGACACGGGCAAGCCGTTGACCTCGCATACCACCAACCCCGTGCCGTTCTACTTCGTCGTTCCGCAGTGGCCCGGGGTGACACTCCGCCGCGACGGTATCCTTGCCGACGTGGCCCCGACGATGCTCCAGCTTCTCGGGATACCGCAGCCGCCCGATATGACGGGACGCACGCTAATGAAGAGCTCATGACGCAGCTCCCCTTCACCCTCGAAACACCTCTCGAGCGCACGCTCGCGGCAGACCCCATCTGGCAGCGAGGCGTGCGCTGGGGGACGCCGCGCCCAGGTCATCTCGAAGGCCAGGTGATGTATCACATCGCCGACGTGCTGGCGAACATCGAGCGGCAGGCCACGTCGCCTGAGGAGCGTCGCAAGCTACGACTCATCGCGCTTACGCACGACACCCTCAAGGCACAGGTCGACACCTCGAAGCCACGTGTCGGCGCGAACCACCACGCCGCCCGTGCGCGCGCCTGGGCCAGCCACTACATCGACGATCCCCATGTGCTCCGCGTCATCGAGACACACGACGATGCCTATCACGCCTGGCGTTATGGTGCCCGCACCGAGCGCTGGGACGATGCCGAACGCGAGGCTGAGCGGCTAATCGAGCGGCTCGGCGATGACGTTCCGCTCTACGTCCGGTTCTTCCGCTCGGACAACGACACCGCCTCCAAGAACCCTGCCCCCGTCCGCTGGTTCGAGGATCTTCTCCGGCAGCGTGGAATCGAGGTGCCGGATGCCAGCCAGGTTCCGGACGCAGCATCAGAATTGGATACGAAAGGAAAACATGACGATGCCGGTCGAGAGCGACACGGTCACATACCGGACCGCCACAGCTGACGACGTAGACGCGCTCGCCCGTCTCCGCTGGCTCATGGAAGTCGAGCGGCATCCCGAAATCGACGCGGTCGCGCGAGAACAGACGTACATCGCGGCATTTCGCGACGAGACGCGCGACGAGCTCGAGCGCGGCACGCATCGCGCCTGGTTGGCTGAGGCGAATGGCGAGGCAATCGCCTGCGTGCTGCTCATCGCCGTCGTCATGCCGCCGAACCTGACCGACCAGCATCGCCGGCGCGGCATCGTCTCAAGCGTCTATACTATGCCCACGTACCGGCGTCGCGGGATCTCCCGCCACCTCATGTCACTGCTGATCGAGGCCGCACGCGCGGAACACTTCAACCGTATTGTCCTGTGGGCATCGGACATGGGGCGGCCGCTCTACGTGAGTCTCGGCTTCGTCCAGAGTCGCGGCATGGATCTCAATCTCGGCTAGCATCCCGCAACCACACCAGGAGATGGCACCCATGACGGCCGTTACCACTGATCGACTCGTCCAGATCGCTGCGGACCTCACTGCCGAACCCGGAGCGGACGCCGCATGCGAGGTATATGAGTCGGGCACCCGCATCAGCCACATCCTCTTCGGCCTGGATATTGGCCCCGCCGAGCTGTTTCTGGCACGCCAGCTCGGCTACCACGCCGTCGTGTCATACTCACTCGCGACTCCCGCCGGTTCGTGGTCCGCGCCGCGGTACGCTGGCCTACTACGACGCATGCGCGACGCCGGTGTGACCCAGGACGTGGCACTGGCGATCATCGAGTCCCAACGCTCGCGCGCCCAGCTCGCTGCCCTAGGGCAGAATACCGACCGCACGCCCTCCATCGCCCGGCTGCTTGAGATGCCGTTCGTCGCGGTCGGTCCCGCGCTCGCACACACGAGCCGCCGCCTGCTGCGAGAAACACTCGACGCCGCCCGCAGGGATACGAGTGAGTTCACGGTCGCTGCCGCGCTCGACGCGCTGAATCGGCTGCCGGCCTTCGCGCAAGCACACCCTCAGCCGCTGCTTCTCCTCGGCGACCAGAGCTCCCCGGCGGGACGTGTCGAGGTCGAGCCGGGACCCATCTCTGCAGACGTAGCACAGGCGTACTTCGCGGCGGGCGTGACAACGCTGCTGTGCTTCTCGGCGGCGTCGGAGGCAGCCACACAGCTAGCCGCGATCACCACTCCAGGTGCTCTCGTCGTGCTCGGGCGGAGCGCCGGAGAAAGCACCGGTGCCCTCGCGTATATCGAGCGCCTGCGCGCCGAAGGGCTGGAGGTCACCACATCGGCGGGCGTGCTCGGCGATCTCCACTCCGCATAAGCCATCCTGAGGGTCTAATCGCCGTACCATTCCGTCCGCTCGTGCTTGACACGTAAGCATATTCTTACCTATACTTGCGACAGAGGCTTACTCGCATGCACAGAAAGGGATGATTAGCCATGCCAGCAGGTGTGGAAGCCCTTCCACCGGGTAGCGCAGATGTCTTCGCCGCTATCGCGCATCCACTGCGGCGCCAGATTCTCGACATGCTGGTGACGGGCGAGCAACCTGTCAAGCAGCTCGCGGCGCCGTTCGACGTCTCGCGTCCCGCCGTCTCGCAGCACCTGCGGATTTTGCTCGACGCCGGGCTGGTATCGGAGCGACGCGACGGCCGCGAGCGGCTCTATCGCCTTCAGCCTGAGCACCTGCGGACGGTACAGGCGTGGCTCAGCACGTATGAGCGCTTCTGGCGCGATAACCTGATCGCCCTCGGCGACTATCTGGAGCAACACTCATGAGCGAAGTCCGCACGGACGACATCGGCGTTAGCGACGACGCGGTGGTCGTCGAGATGACCTACCCCCAGTCCATCAAACAGGTATGGAAAGCGCTGACCGAAAGCGAGAAAATCGCGGAGTGGCTGATGCCGAATGACTTCCAGCCGCGCGTCGGCCACCGCTTCACGTTCACCTCGCTCCCACAGCATATGTGGTCGGGCACGGTCTACTGCGAGGTCGTGGAGGTCGATCCGCCGTCGCGCCTCGCATACACCTGGCAAGGGGGAAATCTTCCCACGACGCTCGTCACTTTCACGCTGAAGTCCGTTCCAACGGGAACCGAGCTAAAACTCGTGCATAGTGGCTTTGCCAGCGGAGGCAAGGCCAGCGCAACTATCCGCGACATCCTTGGCTCGGGCTGGCGCTCGAAGGTGCTGGTCACTCGGCTGCCCGAGACGCTGCGCCGCATGTCCGAAGAGTCCGCCACTCAGTCAGACGCACTTGACCCGATAGGAAATGCCCGATGATTCAGCGCGTGATTCGCTTTACCATCGTCGTGCGCGACCAGCAGCAAGCGTTCGACTTCTACACCCAAAAACTGGGATTCAATGCCCGCGCGGATATGCCGATGGGGCCGGGGACGCGCTGGCTGACCGTCGCCCCACCGGAGGACTCGGTGATCGAGTTCGTGTTGCAACCGCCCGATTGGTTCCAGGGGCAGGAGCGCGACGAGAAGCTGGCGCTGGTCGGCAAGAACCCGTCGACCGTCTACGAGGTCGACGACTGCCAGGCGACGTACGACGCCCTCCGCGAGCGTGGCGTCGCGTTCACCTCACCGCCCGAAGATCTGCCCTACGGCGTGCAGGCCGTCGCCGCCGATATGGACGGCAACTCGGTCGTGCTGCTTCAGCCTAAGCCGATGCAGTGGCAGGGGCAGTAGTCCCGAATGCGCCTGGCGGCTGATTGAGACCGGCACACACTCCGATTTTGCAGTGCGACTCTCTCACCGGGAGCTGCACTGCAAAATCACATTCGCCCGGCCTACTCGGCGTCTTCTTTCCAGTGGTGAATCGCTTCGATGAAGCGAATCGTCCCCGTGCGAGCACGCATCATTACCGAGTGTGTCCGCGCGCCGGTCGGTGTGTAGCGCACTCCGTGCAGCAGGTTGCCTGAGGTGATGCCGGTCGCCGCGAACGAGACGTTGTCAGACGTGATGAGGTCAGAGACAGTGAAGATGCGCTGGAGATCGACGCCGTCGGCCCGCAGTTTCTCGCGTTCGTCGTCGGTGCGCGGCCAGATACGGCACAGCATCTGGCCCCCGATGCACTTGATGGCGGCCGCCGCTAGCACCGCCTCGGGCGCGCCGCCGATGCCGACGTACATGTCCGCCGCCTCATAGTCGGTCGCGGCTGCTTGGATGGCGGCGGCGACATCCCCATCCGGGAAGAGCGCGATGCGCGCGCCGACTGCCCGAATCTCGTCCACGATCTTTGAATGGCGTGGCCGGTCGAGCACCGTCACCGTCAGGTCCGTCACGGGCAAGCTGAGCGCCTGCGAGACGCGGCGCAGGTTCTCGGCGATCGGCGCGTCCAGGTCGATCACTTTGGCCGCGGCGTGACCGACGGCGATCTTTTCCATGTAATAGACACCGGGAGGCGCCTGGAACATCGTACCCCGGTCGGCTGTCGCCACTACGGCTATCGCCCCCGGAAGGCCGAGCGCGCACAGGCGCGTGCCGTCCACGGGATCCACGGCGACGTCAACCTGCGGTGGCAATCCGTTGCCGACGTCCTCGCCGACATAGAGCATCGGAGCTTCGTCTTTCTCGCCCTCGCCGATGACGACCACTCCATGCATGTCGACGCCATCGAGCGCGCTGCGCATCGCGTCCACCGCGGCCTGGTCCACCGCCTCTTTGTCGCCGCGTCCCATGAAGCGTGCAGCGGCATATGCCGCTGCCTCGGTCACACGCACAAGCTCGAGGCCGAGATTGCGCTCGCGCGTACCGGACCGTTGATATCGATCACTTTGCACCGGGTCGCCTCCAACGTCTATAAGAAACACCAACGGCCTCCACTCCGTTGTGAAGGCCTCTGCCAAAACGCAGACTTAGAATGCGATGGTTCGTTCGGCGATATGCCGAGCCAGCTCACACTTCGGGCACGCGCCGGTGAACGCGAATACGCTCGGCCAGCAGAATCGCTTTCAGCTTCTCGACGGCCTCGTCGACGCGTCCTTGCCGGTTGACGATGAGGTAGTCGTACTTCGGCATTTCCGCCATCTCACGCTCCGCGTTGAGCAGGCGCAGTGTCCGTTGCTCCGGCGAGTCTGTCCCACGCGCGTTCACACGCTCGACCAGCTCGTCTATCGACTCCGGAGCCAGAAAGACGAAGACAGCGCCTCGCGTGCGCTCGCGGATGGACTTTGCTCCCTGCGGGTCGATGGTCAGAATAGAATCGATCCCCGCGCGCAGGCTCTCGCGCACTGTCGTCGCGGGAACGCCGTACCAGTTGCCATGTACCTCGGCGTGCTCCAGCAGCTCGTTGCGCTCGATCATCTCGCGGAACTGCTGTTGCGAGCGGAAGTGGTAGTGGACGCCGTCAATCTCTCCGGGCCGTGGGCGGCGGGTCGTCACGGTCACTACTACGTGGCCGGGCCAGCCTTGCTCCACGAGCGCCTTCGTCAGCGTCGTTTTCCCGACTCCAGACGGACCTGAGAGCACCAACAGCACCGGCGTTTCGGGAACCACAAGCGATGGCGAGGCGGCACCAGGCCGACTCGATTCTTTCGCGGCGCTCGCCGCCGTCATAGGCCCCGTGTCGTGTTGCAGCATGCTCATGTTCGCTCCGGTGACGATCTTGCCGTTGTATACTGAGCGGCACTCAATTGGCCGCACCTTATGAGGATAATTCTATCATGCACATGGACGCTTTGACTCTCGCCGCCGTCGCGGATGAGCTCACGGAAAGCCTACGGGCGGCGCGGGTCGACGATATCTATCAGCCTACGCCCGATGCCGTCGCCCTGCAAGTCTATGGCCAGGGGCGCAATCGATGGCTGCTCGCGTCCGCGTCTCCGCAGCTCGCGCGCATCCATCTCGTCGAGCGCAAGCCGCGCAAGCTCGTCTCCGAGCCACCCGCCTTCGTGATGCTCCTCCGCAAATACGTCGAGGGCGCGCGTGTCGTCGCCCTCCGCCAGCCGCGCTGGGAACGCATCGTCGAGCTTGGCTTCGCGCGTGGCCCCGCCGGATCGCCTCCGTCTGTCTGGCTCGTCGTCGAGATCATGGGGCGGCTCAGCAACATCATCCTGCGCGGCGACGACGGCACCATCCTCGGCGCGCTGCATCAGGTCAGCGCGGAGGTCAACCATTACCGCGCCATTCAGCCGCATGTCCAATACACGCCGCCTCCACCACAGACGCGCATGCTGGGCGGCGAGGCGCAGCCACGCCTACGCGGCGAGGTCGTGACAGCCGAAGAGCTGCGCGCGGCCGCCGAAGATGCCCTCGCGCGTGAGCACGAACCCGCGACGCCAGGGAGCCACCGGCGCAAGGGCAGGCGCGACAGTTTGACGCTCGCCGGTTTGCTCTCCGTACATCTGGAAGGCTTCAGCCGCGAGCTTGGGCGTGAGGTAGCGGCACGCACGCTCGGTCAGCCAGACGTCCCACTGGCGCTCGATCTCCCCTGGGACGATGTCGCGCTGCAGGCGCGTCTGCTGGCGGCGCTGCCAGGTGAGCATGCCTGGGCGCCGACGTTGGTGCACCCTCTGGACGAGCCAGATGCCCGCCCGGAAGCGTACGCCGTGTACACGCCCCAGCAATACGGCGACGCGCGCCTTGAGGAGGTGCCGACGGCCAACGAGATGCTGGCGCGCTACTACGAAGGCGCGGAGTGGCGCTCAGCAGTCGAGGGCGCCAAGGGCGACCTGCGCCGCCTGTTGCAGACGCTGCATGAGCGCGCCGCCCGCAAGGAGGAAGCCCTTCTCGGCGAGCTCCGCCAGCAGCAGGAAGCGCAGACGCTCCGCGAGGAAGCCGACACGCTCCTGGCCTATCAGGCTGAAATTCCCGAGCACGCCGATAGCTTCACGACGGAGAACCCGTTCGCCGTAGTGGGCAGCGCAGCCGCGGCGGCGACCATGACCATCGCGCTGGACCCGCGGCTTACGGCGGTCGAGAACGCGAACGTGCGCTACAACCGCTATCACAAGTTGCAGCGCGCGGCCGGGCTGATTCCGCCACAGATCGAGGCGAACAAGCTGGAGCTGGCGCGCATCGAGCAGTTGCAGACCGATCTCGCGCTCGCCGAGACGCCCGCCGAGATTGCCGCCGTGCGCGAGGTGATCGCCGAGGCAGGCTACCTGCGCGGTGCGGGGCGCCCCGCAACCGCCGACAGGCGCGGAGGCGGCGCGGTCAAGCAGGCCAAAGGCGCGAAAGCGAAGGGCAAGCCCGGCGCGAAGGGCGGCGGAACGCAGAAACGCTCCACGCCCGGAGGCCAACCGCTACGGCAGGTGTCCTCCGACGACATCCCACTCCTGATCGGCAAAAACAGCCGCCAGAATGAGGAGGTCACCTTCTCTCTGGCGGGGGCGAACGACATCTGGCTGCATGCGAGGGGCGTTCCCGGCGCGCACGTCATTGTCAAGAGCGGTGGCCGCCCGGTACCCGAGCGAACGCTGCGCGAGGCGGCGGCGCTGGCGGCGTACTACAGCCAGGCCAGGCACGCCGGAAGCGTGCCGGTTGACTACACCGAGCAGCGCTACGTGCGCCACATCAAAGGCGGTGGACCTGGCATGGTGACGTACGAGCGCGAGCATACGCTGCATGTCGCCCCGGCCACTCCAGGCGCGGATAGCGAGTAGCCATCAACCAGCGCGACCACGGCGACCCGCGAGCGATGAAGGATAGGCATGACGGATTCCATCTTGAGCCGCGCCCCAGTGCCCCGGGATGCACGCGTCGCCTATGGTGTTGACCCGCTCCAGTTTGGCGAGCTGCGCCTTCCCGCTGGCCCCGGCCCCCACCCGGTCGGAATCATCATCCACGGTGGATACTGGCGCAATCACGTCGATCTCACCTACACGTGCCACATGAGTGCGGCGCTCACTGCCCTCGGATTGGCGACATGGAACATCGAGTACCGGCGGGTAGGCGACCGGGGCGGCGGGTGGCCGGGCACGTTTGCCGACGTGGCGGCGGCAGCGAACGCTCTGCGTGACCTCGCCGCGCCGCACCGTCTCGATCTGAGCCGTGTGGTGGCTGTCGGTCACTCCGCGGGCGGTCACCTCGCGCTCTGGCTCGCCGCTCGGCCGCGTGTGCCGTCCTCTAGTCCGATCTTCGACGAGCATCCGTTGCCGTTGCGCGGCGTCGTCTCACTGGCGGGCGTCGTCGATCTGCGTCGCGCGTCGGAGCTCCATCTCTCGCGCGATGCGGCGCACGAGTTGCTTGGCGGACCGCCGGACCACTATCCCGAACGCTATGCGGCGGCGTCGCCGATCGAATTGGTGCCACTGGGACTGCCGCAGGTCCTGCTGCACGGCACTGGCGACCAGAGCGTGCCTTTCGAGCTGAGCCAGCGCTATATCTCCGCCGCCGCAGCCGCGGGTGACCCAGCCATGCTCGTGACACTGCCAGGTGCCGATCACTTTGCCCTCGTGGATCCGACCTTGGCGGAGTGGCCCCGTGTCGCCGACACCATTCTGGGAATCGTCCGATGTCCGCGCTAAATCATCTCGTGTGAGGAGAAGAAGCGGTTCTCTCCTATCGCGGCATCCGCCGTGCCTACTGCACTGCCGAACACGCCGCCTCGTCCGTTCTACAAGGCGAAGGCCACAGCGCACGGCAGAGAGGACACGAGAGAGCATGCTTACCCGCTCCAAGACGGAGCCCAGTGCCACGATGGGCACGCCCCAGACAGCCCGCCGCGAGAGCGACACCATCTGGTTCGTCGCGGCGATCGGCGTCGTCGCGCTCTTCATGTTCTTCCACCTCTGGAATCTGACCCAGGCGCCCGGATGGGACCCTCAGGAAGGCTACAATCTCGACCTCGCCTGGAATCTCGCACATGGCAGGCTGCGGCTTTTCGCGCTGACGACAGGTTTCGCCCAGCATCCGCCGCTCTATTACCTCCAGCTCGCGGCGGCGATTCGTGTGTTCGGCTACGGTATCCTGGCTATCCGGGCGCTCACGGCTCTTTACGCTGTGCTCACCTGCGCCGCGCTGGTCTTCGTCGGGCGGCGCCTACTCGGCCCTGGACCGGCACTCTGGGGTGCGCTTGTCTTCACCGCCGCGCCGCTCATGCTCGCGAACACGCGCTGGGGCTACAGTTACGCCCAGCTCACATTCTTGGGGCTGCTGTGTCTCTGGGTGACATGGCGCTATACCCTCGCCAGTGAGACGGATGTGACCGCGCAGTCCTCTTTGCGCTGGCTCATCGGCGCGGCGGTGCTCGCGGGCCTCTGCGCCTGCAGCGACTATGAGGGCATCGCCTGGATTCTCTTCGTCGCGATTGTCGTGTTCCGCTATGACCGGCGACGTACGTTGCTCGCGCTCGGTTTGGGGCTGGCCGTCCTCTCCGCGCAGCTCCTCATCTGCCTCACCCTCGCTCCCACCGTGTTTCTTGCCGATCTTGGTGCGACGGGGAGCCGCGCCGCCGGAGGGTCTGTGCTGGCGCAGCTCATCGAGTGGCTGCTTAATTACTACCGCTTCCTCAGCTTCGATCCGTGGATCGTTCTGGGTGTCCTGGGGCTGTTGCTCCCCGGCTGGTCGCGCGGCCGGGGGCTGCTGCTGGTGGCTTCCGCCATGCTCGCGCTGGTCGTGCTGAAAGTGCGCACGGTTGGCCCCAGCGCGCACACCGTGCTGCCACTGCTGCCGCTGCTCGCGCTCGGCGCTGGCGAGTTGCTCGACCGGGGCGTGCGCTCGCTTTATGCGGCCACGGTGCGCATGCTCAGTTCGTCCACGACATCCGTGGACTCGGCACCTCGCTGGGCGCGCTCCACGGCGGCGCTCGTCGTCTGCCTGGCGCTGGTGTCGCCCCTGGGCATGGCGTTCGCGAGTGATGCGGCGGGGCTGGCGAGCACCCTCCCGACGCACGAAGACGTGCTCCTCGCGACTCCCGCCGACGCGCAGGCCACCTTCACCTATGTGCTCGATCACGCGCGCCCGGGCGACCTGGTGCTCGCTTCGCCCGATCTCGCCTGGCGCTTCGATGCACCCGAAAGGCAAGGCGGCACACCGCTCGACATCGCGGGCGCTGACATCGAGCAGACGCTCGCTTACGGGGGCCAGGCGGCGGCATTCTATCCAGCCGGGCTCCCAAAAGGCCGCTGGGCGTATGGTGTCTCGCTCGCGCACACGCGGTATGTTATTGTCGACGATCTCGTGCGCCAGCTCGCCGCGCCGAATCAAGAGCCAGGCATGCCGGCGGTGCTTGCACGGGTGCGCACGTGGCCACTGGTCTATGCGCGCGGGCAGTACGCCGTCTACGAACGGCCTGGCGACGCGTGATCGTGATACGATAACGCCATGAGCACGCAACGCACACCCGTCTCGTCATTGTCCGACACCACTCCAGATGCGCGCTCCAGCACCAGCGGGCTGGACGACACCATTGCCGCTATCGCGACTCCGCCCGGTGTAGGAGGCGTGGGCATCGTACGTGTGAGTGGCAGTCGGGCATTCCAGATTGGCCAGCGGATCTTTCGCCCCGCGCGCCCACTCGCCGCTGACACCCCTGCCTCACACCTGCTCGTCTACGGACACATTGTCGATCCCGCCACCGATGAGCCAATCGACGAGGTGCTCGCCGCCTTTCTGCGCCAGCCACACACCTACACCCGCGAGGATGTCGTCGAGATCAACGCGCACGGTGGTCCGCTGGTGCTCCGTCGCATCCTTGAGCTTACCTTCGCCGAGGGAGCGCGCGCAGCACGTGCGGGCGAGATGACGTTGCGCGCCTTCCTCAATGGCCGTGTTGACCTAGCACAGGCCGAGGCCGTGATGTCACTCATCGCCGCCGAATCCGACGCCGGGCGCAGGCTGGCGCTGCGGCAGCTCGAAGGCGACCTCTCGCGGCGCGTGGAGGCGGCTCGCGACGCGGCACAACAGGCGCTCGTGCGTATCGAGGCAAGCATCGATTTCCCCGAAGAAGAGGTGCCACCACCCGACCCCGCCGAGCTGGCGTCGTTTCTCGGAACGGCACGGGACGAGGTTGGACGCCTGCTCGCGGGTGCCGATCGCGGACGCATCCTGCGGAATGGGCTGCGCGTCGCGCTCGTCGGCAAACCCAACGTCGGCAAGTCGAGTCTGCTCAATGCGCTGCTGGGCGCCGAGCGCGCGATCGTCACGCCCATCGCCGGGACCACACGTGACACGGTGGAGGAGAAGGCCACCGTCGCCGGCGTGGTGCTGCATCTCGTCGATACCGCTGGCCTCGCACAGACCGACGACCCCATCGAGCGCATCGGCGTCGAGCGGTCACGTGAGGCCGCACGCACCGCCGATCTCGTGCTGTTTGTGTTCGATGGCTCCGCGCCTCTCACTGAGGCGGACGAGCGCGCGGCGAGCACCCTTGCCGAGGTGCTCGGAGCGGATGGGAACGCCGCGCCAGTCATCCTCGTCCGCAACAAGTCCGATCTTCCGCAGGCGGGGACACCGGCAGATGCGCATCGACTCTGGTCTGGCGCGCTCGACATCACCACATCCGCACGGGCGCCCGGCGGCCTGGCCCAGCTTGAGACACTCATCGCCGAGCTCGTCACGACTGGGCAGGCGACGGCGGGTGACGTGCTCGTGTCTAGCGCGCGCCACCGCGACGCCTTAAGGCGGGCATCCGAACATCTCGACGCCGCGCTCGCCGCGCTCACCGGGAGTCTTCCGCTTGACTTCGTCGCCATCGACATCCGTGCTGCGCTCGAAGCGCTGGGCGAGATCACCGGCGAGACCGCGACGGCTGACCTGCTCGACCGCATCTTCGCCGAGTTCTGCATCGGCAAATAGCACGTGCGCGGCCGGGTCGGGGAGTGCCTACGCGTGCTCGTGCCCCCGCGACTGGCGCAGTCCAACAGTTGACGGCTCTGGTATGCTAAACATGATACCAACCGGCGGGATATCCATTCGCACCGTGTATCGAGGCGCTCGACTGCACGCCGCATGCTCCGTGGATTGGTGGCCACGACGTGATGTGACGCGAAGGGAAGGCTGCGATGAGTGCCGTGCATGGACATGTCGTGCTCTATGAGTGGGGACGGGGCGCGCAGCGCAACGTCACCGGCTACTTCGTCGTCTCAATATTTCCGTCACCTGTCGCGACCCGCAATGCCCTGCATGCTGCCGCGCTAGAGTTCGCCGCGTCTGACGAGGGCCGGGTTACAGCACAGGACCGCAATGGCGTGCTTACCTTCGCGGATGTGGTCCGCCTCGCCCACGAGAGCTACTGGAAACGCCAGGGCATCCAATCCGTGACGATCATTCCCGCGCCCATCTCGCTCGACGACACCAATCTGTACCACAACATGCTCGAACGCCTCGACACGACCCGACTGCTTCAGCCGCCCAATCTCTGATGCAGCCGTCCGCGCCATCGTATGTCAGAGACGTGGGCGCAGGAACGCGATAATCGCGTCATTCACGTCTTCAGCCGCCTGCTGGTTGAGCCAGTGCCCGGCGGCGGAGAAATGGCGCACGTTGACGTCCCTCACCCAGGGTTCCAGGTGATCTGGCAGTGACGGCTCGAAAAAGGGATCGAGGTCTCCCCAGAGTACCAGCGTCGGAGCCTCGATCACGCGTGTGGGCCCGAGTGACGATAGTCCTCGCGTGCCGGCCCGCCTGTAATATTCGAGCGCGGCATGGAGTGCACCCGGCCGACTTATCGCGGCGATAAAGCGGTCGATGTCTTCGTCCGTCAGCCACGCCCGCGCGGGATCTGCTTTGCGGAGCTGGCGCCGCAGGAGAGCATAGTCGTCCCGCGACATCACCTCTTCAGGGAACTGTGAAAGCTGGAAGAAACCAACATACGCGCTCCGCACGAGCTGGCGCGGCGAGCGCATCTGATAGGCGAATGCCGCCGGATGCGGTGCGGCGAGGACGACGAGACGCCGCACGTAGTCGAACTCACGAATGGCAACCGCCCAGGCGATAACTCCGCCCCAGTCATGTCCGATCACATCCGCGCGTTGCTCGCCGAGGGCCTCGATCGCGCCGCGCACGTCATCGCAGAGCGTCGCAATGTCATATCCGGCTTCGGGCTTATCCGAGAGGTTATAGCCGCGCATGTCGAGCGCGACGGCCCGCATGCCCGCACGTGCAAGCGCCGGAAGCTGGAAGCGCCAACTATACCAAAACTCTGGAAAGCCATGAAGCAGGACCACGAGCGGTCCGGTGCCAGCGGCAACGTAGTGGAGGCGAATGCCGTTTGTCTGGAGGTACCCCTCCGTCGCCTCAGGTGGCAGAGGAGCTACTTCATGCTCTGGTGACGCCTGACGGCGCTCCACGGTATCCGCCATGTCGCCGCTCCCTCCGACCTTCCATGCCGGAGCCGCATGCATCTCCTCGCGCCCGGACTGGCTGTGCCACGCGCTGCGGAGAGCATGCGGCGTGTGGCCGTTACTCGCGCACGTCGTCGAAGAGCACGGTGCTGATGTAGCGCTCGCCCGCGGACGGGAAGATCACGACGATGACTTTTCCCTCATACTCCGGGCGCCCGGCGAGCTGCGCCGCGGCCCATGCCGCCGCCCCACTGCTGATGCCCGAGAGCAACCCTTCTTCCATCGCGAGCCGCCGTGCCATCTCGATGGCGTCGTTGTCCGACACCTGGACGATCTCGTCAATCAGCTTGGTGTCCAGCACGTCGGGGATGAATCCCGCGCCAATGCCCTGAATCTTGCTCGGGCCTGGCTGACCGCCTGAGAGCACCGGCGACGCTGACGGCTCAACCGCGATCATGCGCACGCCCGGCTTGCGCTCCTTCAGCACCTCGCCGACGCCAGTGAGCGTCCCCCCGGTGCCGACTCCCGCGACCACCGCATCGACCTGTCCATCGGTGTCACGCCAGATTTCCTCGGCGGTCGTCTCACGATGCACCTTGGGGTTGTCGGGATTCTCGAACTGCTGCGGGATCCACGAGTCGGGCGTCTCGGCCGCGATCTCGTTTGCCCGTGCGATCGCGCCAGGCATGCGCTGGCCACCGGGCGTCAGCACGACCTGCGCGCCCAATCTGCGAAGCACCATGCGCCGCTCCACGCTCACCGTCTCGGGCATCACCAGAATGCACTTGTAGCTGCGAGCGGCCGCGACCCACGCCAGGCCGATGCCCGTATTCCCACTGGTCGGCTCGATGATCGTCGTGCCAGGCTTCAGAACGCCGCGCGCCTCCGCACCTTTGATCATGCTGACGGCGATGCGGTCTTTGACGCTGTATCCTGGCTGGAACGATTCGATTTTCGCCAGCACGGTCGCGCCCTGCGGCACGACCTTGTTGAGACGTACCAGCGGCGTGTTGCCCATCAGCTCGGTCGCGTCTTGTGCCCAGTTCGGCATGTACATTCTCCTCGATAATGCCCGGCTATCTCCCGCCGTGCCAGACTGGGCCAGCGCGCCACGTGCGGCTGGCTTGCCGCCTCAAGTCGGCCGACCGGCACGGCGGAGACCTCACCACAACTTCCCTCTGTATAGTGCAGCAAATTGATAAAAAAACTCAAGTACCGCCGGGGACGCCACCAGTGAGCGGTACGCTGCGAGCACGGACTCCAATTAGGACACCCCCTCTGTCAGTGGATGGACCAGCACGACTCATATCTGGCTCTCCTGCCTGACGGGTGCAATGCCTCGTAGTGTCGTCACCACTATCTGTGACCATCAGGATAGGAGCGCGGCATGACGAGCTCGACATGCATTCCGCCTGACCTTCAGACCTTTCGCGATCAAGCGGTGGCACCAGGGATCTATGCGGCAATATCGTTGCCAGGAGAAGGCTCACTAAGCAACGCAGGTATCGTCCACCTCGGCGAGTCGACGCTCACATCTGACGCTGAGGGTGCTAGCTGAGGAGATGCAGTCATCGCGCATTCCAGACGACCGGGGTGAGGCGATGGCTATCCCGCAACAGTTCGAAAACTGGGGCTTTGCGCAGTTCTTTGCGACAAACCTGCGCTTCCTGATGCAAACCACGGCGAATGTGCCCGCGTCACAGTAGCCCATAGTCTGAGGCCAGACACGACGACTCGGCAAGATGGGACGCGGGACGCTCGCTAGATGTAGTACATCGCATCCCGCTCGGGGACCGGCACACGATGCTTGCCCGCGAGCCGCTCTAGCGTGGTCGCGCCGAGCACCTGCTGGGCATACGCGTCGATGTCGGCGAGCACGTCACGAATCGCGCATCCCGGCATCAACTGGCAAAACGTGGGATTCGGCAGACATTCCATGGACGCGGTGGGACCTTCGAGCGCCCGCAGTACCTCAGCCATCGTGATCTTCGCGGGTGGACGCGCCAGCATATGCCCACCCTGTGGTCCTCGCTGGCTCTTGAGCAATCCGGCGCGGCGCAATGTCATGAGCAGTTGATCGAGGAAGTGCTCGGGGATGAGCTGTCGTGAGGCAATGTCGCCGCTGGGAATCGGTCCCTGCCCGTAGTGTGCCGCGAGGTCGATCATGGCACGAAGGCCGTAATCACCCTTCATCGTGAGTCGCATCGATGTCACCTTCTCTGGAACAGAGAGCCGCACGCCGCTGACCCACCGCTCCGTCTCTCCAGCATAGCCCAGCGCCGCATGCGTGTCAAAATCCATCGCGCTTCGGCACATCCTCAAGCGCCGTATCTCCCCTATGACTTCCGGGCATCCACACTGGACAGACGCCCGCCGTTCGAGTAATATTAGAACATAAGTTCTACAGACAACCTACGGCACCGCCATCATCTGGAGGTCACCATGAGCTGGTACACGCTGATGCATGCGAGCTCGGCCGAGCCTCGGTTTGAGCATGGTTCGCTAGGGAGCGCGACCGCTGGAGCTCCGGTGCGCGCGTTTATCGTTCCGCGACCCGATGCGCGAGTACACGAACCGGCGCGGAGCAGCCTACCGCCTATCCGTATGCCACGCGCGACACCCAGTCGCCTCGGCACCGCGGTCGCGGGTCCTGCCGTCAGCTGGACGTCCGCCATCGCGCCGCGGCACACGCAAGCAGAGCCGGCAGCATCTCCCGCGCCATCTGTTCCTCGCCAGGGGGGCGAGATCCAGCAGACGTTCGCGGCGGTCGCTCGCGCGCTTGGGCGCAGCGAAGAGGACCTGTGGCTCGAAGCCGCTACCGAATGGCTGACACGCCACCTGGACGACGATCCGCCTCCGTCGGCTCCGGCGAGCGCGCGTATGGCACGGCCACAGCGCCAGCGCACGTGGACGGAGATCGACGCCGTCATGGCCGACCTCCGTGGCACCGAGCAGGGTGAACCGGCAGCCTGAACGGGGGATATGTGCGTTTAGGACCTGCGGCTTGGTCAGTCGAAGAGTACCGCCGCGACGCTGCGCTACCCGAGCAGGCCGCGTGCGTACGCCAACTCGGCGTTCAGCAGGGCCGCGCCAGCCGCGCCGCGAATAGTGTTGTGGCTGAGGCAGAGAAATTTGTAGTCCAGCACCGGGCAAGGGCGCAGGCGGCCAATCGTCACTGCCATGCCACGTCCCGCAAAGCGGTCGAGCACAGGCTGAGGCCGGTCAATCTCAGAACGGTAGAGAAGCGGAGGCGCCGGCGCGGACGGGAGGCGCGAAGACTGCGGCTCACCTGTGAATGACTCCCACGCGTGCAGCAGCTCGTCGGGGTCGACACGGCGCTCGAGCTCGACACTCACGGACTCCAGGTGACCGTCGCGCACAGGCACCCGCATGCACTGCGCGCTGATCCGCAATGCCGCCTCGTCGATCGGCACGAAGCCACGCTCGTCGTATCCGCCGAGAATCTTCCGCGTCTCGCTCTCGATCTTCTCTTCCTCGCCGCCAATGTACGGCACGACGTTGTCGAGTAGGTCGAGCGAGGGCACCCCTGGATATCCCGCCCCGGAGGCCGCCTGAAGTGTCGTCACCAGCACACGGCGCAGCCCAAACTGACGGAGCGGCGCGAGCGCGAGGGTCAGGCCGATGGTCGAGCAGTTCGGGTTCGTCACGATTGCCCCGGTCCACCCACGCTGTCTCCGCTGCTCCGCCAGGACTCCGAGATGGTGGGGGTTGATCTCGGGCACGATCAGCGGCATATCGGGCGCCATGCGGTACGCCGACGCGTTGCTGCTGACGAACGCTCCGGTGGCCGCGAAGCGTGGCTCGATCTCGGCCGCCTCGTCCGCTGGGAGTGCCGAGAAGATCAGCGGCGCAGCCGGGGCCGCAGCCGGCTCCGGAGGTGCGAGGCGAAGGTCGAGCGCGGAATCGGGCGGTGGCGCCTCCACACGCCAGCGAACCGCCTCACCGTACGTCTTTCCCGTCGAGCGCTCAGATGCGACAACCCCCACCAGCTCGAACCACGGATGCTGATCGAGCATCGAAATGAGCCGCTGCCCGACAAGCCCCGTCGCACCCAGCACGATCGCCGGAATACGCCCGCCCACTGGCGACTGACTCATACCGTGTGCCCGCCTTTCTTCCCTGGACGCACCTCTGGCTCCAACGCCATCTCGCTACACTGCTGTTTGGCGTCGCCCCGCACAGGTGTCTGGCACACTCGGCTGCCCCAACTGCACGTCGCTCTGCTCAAGCGCGGCATGCAACACTCGCTGGAGGTGCACCGCGCGATCGGCGGGCGCAAGTAGCCGCAGCGTGACATCTTCCCCTGAGCCACCGACGAAGCCGCACAACGCGCACTCACCCGCACTCAGTACCTCCGCAAGCACCTGTTCGAGCGTCTCAGCCGCCGCGCGCTGCGACTCTGGTGACAGGACGAGCGCCGTGACCTCCCGCAGACCGAGATTCGCATCAGCGCTATCCGCCCGGTCACAGGTGTCGCTCGAGACGCGCTCCGCCACGACCCACCGTGGACCTAGCGTCGCGGCAACCGCCGTATCCATGTGCGGCACGATGGACGTGCCGGGCAACGCTGGATCGAGCGAGCTGCAAAGATAGAGCGGTATCTCCCAATGCGCGAGCGGCTGCACCGTCCGTGGATGCAGCACCTTCGCGCCGAGCAAGGCGATTTCGCGCGCCTCCGCATACGTCAGCACGGGCAGCAGTCGTGCGCCAGGGACGATGTGTGGGTCCGCGTTGAAGATACCCGGCACGTCGCTGAAGATCGTCACCGACTCCGCTCCGAGAGCAGCCGCGACGACCGTCGCCGAGAAATCCGACCCATTGCGGCCAAGCGTGGTCACGAAGCCGCTCCCGTCGCGCGCGATGTAGCCAGGCAACACTGGCACGCCACCCAGACGCACCAGCCGGGCGATACGCGGCACCAGCCACGCGCGTGTCGCCAGCACGGACGGCGTCGGCTCATCGGCGCTCGCGCTGCCGCCCTCGAGCTGTACCGGCTCCCCGGTGAACGCCTCTGCCGCGGCGCCTTCGAGCAGCACGGCCCGCGTCAGCAGCCCGACGACGAGCCGCTCGCCCCAGCCAGAGAACGCCTCAAGTCGTGACGCCGAACTCGCGCCCCCGTCCGCCGCCAGCGCCTCCGCATCGGCGAAAAGCGCCGCCCACAGATCCACGAACGTCTCGGGAACACCGCCCCACAGCGCGAGATAGGCCGTCCGGTGCGTGTCCTCAAGCGCAGCGAGGAGCGTGCGCCACTCGCCCTCTCCCGCGAGCGCGGCACGTCCTGCTCGCAGCAGCGCGTCGGTCACGCCCGCCATCGCGGACGCCACCACGACGGTCGGCGCCTGCGCACGGTGACGCGCGATGATCCGGGCTGCTGCCCGCAGGCGGTCGACATTCGCGAGGCTGCTGCCGCCAAACTTGAGCACACGCATAATGAACTTCCTTCGGAAGAGGTCCCCGCTAGAACGGGTCTATCCGTCCTGTTAGTAGCGATGTGCCGGGGAGGCTGCCGCGGTGCCATTCGGCCAACGACGGCCGGACGGACTCCAACGGCAGGTCTCCCTCAGCACACCGACCGTGACTGTTACTCCGCCGCGATCCGCAGCGCCTGATCCAGGTCGCGGAGCAAGTCGCGGATGTTCTCCACACCAACCGAGAGACGGACGAAATCGGGCGTGACGCCGGTCGCGAACTGCTCGTCCGCGCTAAGCTGCGAGTGTGTCGTGCTCGCCGGGTGGATCACCAGCGACTTCGAGTCGCCGACGTTGGCGAGCAGCGAGAACAGCTTCACGGACTCGACGAACTTGCGACCGGCGTTCAGCCCACCCTTCACGCCGAAGCCGACGATCGCGCCGTATCCGTGCTGGAAATACTTCTGCGCGAGTTCGTAGCTCGCGTGCGTCTTCAGCCCTGGATACACGACCCACGTGACCGCGGGGTGCTCTGAGAGGAACTGCGCGACAGCCAGCGCGTTCTCGCTGTGGCGCTCCATGCGTAGCGCCAGCGTCTCCAGTCCCTGGATGAAGAGCCAACTGTTGAGCGGGCTGATCGCCGGGCCGAGGTCGCGCAGCAACTGCACACGTGCCTTGATGATGAACGCCAGTGGGCCAAACGCATC
Organism: uncultured Ktedonobacterales bacterium; assembly: GCA_964427535.1. Classification (GTDB taxonomy): domain Bacteria; phylum Chloroflexota; class Ktedonobacteria; order Ktedonobacterales; family JADMIN01; genus CAYRVF01. The sequence goes on along the minus strand of CAYRVF010000008.1, from coordinate 14,564 downwards.
GACGTAGCGCACGCCGTGATACGACGGGTCCGGATCGGTGAAGCTGGGGAACTTGCCGCTGGCCGCCCAATCGAAGGTGCCCCCATCGACGATCACGCCGCCGATGCTCGTGCCATGCCCTCCAATGAACTTCGTCGCCGAATGCACGACGACATCCGCCCCATGCTTGAGCGGCTGCACCAGATACGGGCTAGGCAGCGTGTTGTCGAGAATCAGCGGAACGCCCGCCTCATGCGCGATGTCGGCCACACGGCGGATGTCGAGCACGTCAAGCCGCGGGTTGCCCTCCGTCTCGGCGTAGATCGCCCGCGTGCGTGGCGTGATCGCCTTGCGGAAGTTCTCCGGGTCACTGCTATCGACGAAGTGCGTGGTGATGCCTAGCCGCGGCAGTGTCTGCGAGAACAGGTTATAGGTGCCGCCGTAGAGACTCGTGCCACTGACGATCTCATCGCCCGCGCTCGCCACATTCGCCAGCGCCAGGAACTCCGCCGCCTGCCCAGACGCGGTCGCCAGCGCCCCCACACCGCCTTCGAGAGCCGCAATGCGCTTCTCGAACACGTCCTGGGTTGGGTTCATGATGCGCGTGTAGATGTTGCCGAACTTCTGCAGCGCGAAGAGGTCGGCAGCGTCGGCACTGTCTTCAAACACATACGAGGTCGTCTGATAGATCGGCACCGCTCGCGCCCGTGTCGCGGGGTCAGGCTGTTCCTGTCCAGCATGGAGCGCCAGCGTCTCGAACGCGAGCCCATCCTGCCCTGTCGCGCCGTTCGCCTCAGCGGAATCCTGCTGCGCTCCGGTTGTCGTCTCGGCCATCGGTTGCTTCTCCTCGTCATCCGCGGTTCGTCCACCGCGGCTCCCTCTCATCCGCGCGGTGCGGTGTACCGCGCGGATGCTGTTACACCGATCACTCGGCAACACCGCCGAAGAGTCGCGTCCCCGTTGGCGCGGAGGGCTCGGAGAGCGCCGGACGCAGCGCCGCGTCCATCTGCTCCCACTCTTTCAGAAAGGCGTCGTGCCCGGCGGATGAGTCGATCTCGATATAGCGGGCGCGTCCGCCCACCGCCGAGATGTCCTCTGCCAGCGCACGCACCTGTCGCGCGGGATACAGCCAGTCGGAGCGAATGCCGACCGCCAGCACATTCGCGCGTATACGTCCCAGCGCGGCGGCATCCGATCCGCGGCCGTCCCCTTCGGCGGCATCGTATCGATCCATGGCGCTACTGAGGTAGAGATAGGTATTGGCGTCGAAGCGGCGTGCCAGCTTCTCGCCCTGATGTTGCAGATATGTCTCGACATCGCGTCGCGGCCCAAATGTGGGCCAGAGGCTCGGCCGCGACGCCTGCCGCCGACCGAACCGCTCCTCCAGGCCCTCGGCGCTCGTATACGTCAGCATGGCGAGCATGCGCGCGATCGCCAGTGAGGCCGCGGGTCCTTCACCGGGGGCATATGCACCACCGCGCCAAGCCGGGTCGTTGAGGATGGTTTGGCGGGCGATGTCGTCGATGGCGAGCCCCTGCGCCGACAGCCGCTGCGCCGCGGCCACCACAAACGCGCGCTCGACCTCCTCGGGATACGCGATCGCCCACTCCAACGCCTGCAGCCCGCCCAGCGACCCGCCAGCGACCGCGACCAGCCGCCGGATGCCCAGCCGGAGCAACAGCAGGCGTTGCGCCCGCACCATATCCGCCACGCTAACCAGCGGAAAGCGCAGTCGGTAGGGCTCGCCGTCGTCTGGCGCGGGGCTGGTCGGCCCGGTGCTGCCATAGCAGCCGCCGAGCACATTCGAGCAAATCACGTAGTAGCGGTCGGTGTCGAAGACGCGGCCAGGCCCGACGAGCGGATTCCACCAACCAGCGCGGGAGTCGTCCGGCGCCTCGGGCGCGTATGCGTGCGCGTCGCCGGTCAGTGCGTGGCAGAGCAAGATCACGTTGTCGCGCGCGGGCGAGAGACGCCCCCACGCCTGATAGGCCAGCGTGACGGGACCGAGTTCGCTGCCGTCCTGAAGCCGCAGCCGTCCGGCGTGGACGTACCGCTGGCCTGGTTGCGCGCTGCCATCACCTGTCTCGCGCACGATCGCGAATCCGCTCATCATCCAGACCTCTAGTCACAACTGGTAGCTGCCGGACACACAAAGACCCCTCGCCCAAAAAACAGGGGCGAAGGGTCCGCGGTACCACCCTGATACGCCGCTCCTACGACGGAAACGGCCTCCGACCATGCCCACCACGCAGGGATATACGCATGCTGGGTACGGTACGAGCGGTAACGGGCTCGACCCGGCAGAAACCTACCCGCGCGGCTATTACCGCGCGCTCAGTCCGCGGCTCGGAGGTCATTTTCAGTGGGAAGGGCGGCGCCGAATTCGCATCGGGTACGGCTCTCTGTAGCCGCGCTCACTCCACCTACTCGTCCTCGTCTGGGCTGTTGGCACTGCCGCTCTCGGCGCATGCACTGCGCCAGGACGGCTCACAACCTCGGAAAACACAACCGCCCTCGACCGGTCGGACAAGGGCGGAGAGCGGCAGGCGAATCCTCGCCGGCGCTGTCCCCCTCATCTCGCGGCTATTGCCGCCGGAGTTTGCACCCTGCTCGCGTCGGTGCGAGTGGGTTGCCAGGCTTCATCGGGCCGATTCCCTCTGCCAGTCTGGATGAGGATGGGTGCGCATCTTCTGTTGTTGATGAAGATGATACAGATTATCAGCTTTGCTTGTCAAGACCACCGGCTCAACCACAACGCGTGCTACAATAGCCTGGCAACGCCGCGCGCCGCACAGGATGCCGCCCGGGACGCAGTCAGATAGACTTCGAGAGCCGCGAGCGCACGATGACCACACCAGCCCGCCGACAATATCTCGACATCAAAGCGCAGCACGCCGATACACTTCTCGCCTACCAGGTCGGAGACTTCTTCGAGTTCTTCGACGAGGACGCTCGTATCGCCGCGCGGGTGCTGCAAATTGTGCTGACCAGCCGCTCGTACGGGCCGGACGAGCAAGTGCCGCTCGCGGGAGTGCCACTGCATGCGCTCGACACCTACCTCGCCCGGCTCGTCGCCCGCGGCTACCGCGTCGCCGTCTGCGAACAGGTGAGTCCTCCCGGAAAAGGGCTCGTCAAACGCGAGGTGACACGCATCCTCACGCCGGGCACGGTAGTCGAGCCGGGCATGCTCTCGCCCTCGCGTGACAATTATCTCGTCGCGGTCGCGTTCCAGCGACGCACCACGTCGCGGGGCGAGCGGCGCGTCTCCGCTGGGCTGGCCTATGTAGATGCCAGCAGCGGCGCATTCGCCTGCACCACCTGGCCACACGACGCGCTGCCCGATGGATTGCAAGCCGAATTGCACCGGCTCGCGCCCGCCGAAGTGCTTGTGCCGCAGGGTATCACCCGCCCGGACGCGGAGGAGCCATCTGAGGAACAGAGCTGGATCGCTCCGTTCCCGCTCAGCCCCTGCCCGGGAGACTACTTCGATGTGGAGAACGCGCGATTGCGGCTGCAGCGCCACTTCCAGACGCCCACGCTCGCCGCGTTCGGCTGCGAGTCCGCCCCACTGGCGATCGCGACCGCAGGGGCGATCCTCACGTACCTCGAACGCATGAACCCCTCGCTCCTCACACTGGTAACCAGCCTCACGACCTACTCGACCAGTGGCTTCGTCGAAATCGATGGGCGTACGCTGCGCGCCCTCGAAGTCGTCGAGCCGGCGCACGCGGCCTCCGCGCCTGCCTGGAGTAATGTGGTACGTCACGGCACGCTGCTCTCGACACTCGACACCACCCGGACACCGATGGGCGCGAGAACGCTGCGTCGCCAACTGACCCAGCCGCTGCGCAACCGGGAGGCTATCGAGGCGCGATTGGATGCCGTCGCGGAGCTCTACGAGCGGCCAGGGCTGCGCGAGGTGCTGACCATGCTGCTCGACGGGCTGGGCGATCTGGAGCGCCTGATGGGCCGGATCGCCCAGGGCACGGCGACGCCGCGCGAACTGCACGGGCTGCGTCTGGGTCTCGACCAGGTCCCCAAGATCACTCGCGCGTTGCGGTCCTCCGAGACGCCAGCCCTCAGCCGCCTGCGCGACTCGCTTGACGCCTGCCCTGACGTGTCGGCGTTGATCGAGCGCGCGATTCCAGAGCCAGGCAGCACCTCCGGTCGCATGCTGCGAACCGGCTACTCACGTGAGCTGGACGACTGTGTGGAAGCGATTCGGGGCGCTCGCGAGTGGATCGCGGCGCTCGAACCCACCGAGCGCGAGCGCACGGGCATCAAGTCGCTCAAGGTCGGCTACAACAAGGTCTTCGGCTACTACATCGAGGTCTCGAAAACACACCTCAGCAAAGTCCCCGACGACTATCAGCGCAGGCAGACGCTGGCGAACGGCGAGCGCTACGTCACTGCCGAGCTCAAAGACCACGAGGCGCGCGTACTCACCGCCGAGGACGAGATCAGCGCGCTAGAGCGCTCCCTCTACAATGCGCTGCTCGGCGAACTGACTACGTATCAGGGGCTGGTGCGCGCGACGAGCGCCGCGCTCGCCCAGCTCGACGTCTGGCTCTCGCTCGCCACCGTCGCCATCGCGCGCGGCTACGTTCGCCCCGAGCTGTCCGCCGACCCACTCCTCGAGATCGACGCGGGACGCCATGCTATCGTCGAGACCGCGCTCGACGGCGATGAATTCATGCCCAACGACACCTCACTCGACGCCAGCACAGAGAGCGAGGGTACGCCACGCATCGCTCTGTTGACGGGACCCAACATGGCGGGCAAGTCCACCTATCTGCGTCAGGTGGCGACGATCACGCTGCTCGCGCACGTTGGCTCGTTCGTCCCGGCGCGATCCGCGCACATCGGCCTCGTCGACCGCATCTTCGCTCGCGTCGGCGCCGAGGATGATCTGGCGCGCGGCCTGAGCACCTTCATGCTGGAGATGGTTGAGACGGCGCACATTCTGCGCCACGCGACCGCGCACAGCCTCATCATACTTGATGAAGTTGGCCGGGGCACCAGCACGAGCGACGGGCTGGCAATCGCGCGGGCCGTCGTCGAATATCTGCACGATACAGTGCGTGCGCGGATACTCTTCGCGACGCACTACCACGAGCTGGCGACACTCGAACGCGAGCTCCCTGGTCTGCGCGCCTATCGCATGGAGGTGGCCGAGCGATCCGGGCGGGCTATCTTCCTGCACCGTGTGGTTCCTGGGCCCAGCAGGTCGAGCTACGGCGTGCAGGTCGCTGCGATGGCCGGTCTGCCGCCTGCCGTAACCGAACGCGCGCGTGTATTGCTGGACGGGCAGCTCGCACCGCCCGAGCAGAGCTACATTGCCGAGCAGTCACGCGCCTACGAGGTCCCGGATGAGGGAGCTGCACCGGTCGTCCGGCGGCCCACCGACACGAGCCCCAGCGAGCACGTGCCACCGGGACAGATCGTGCCCGCGGAACACAGCCAGACAGAGGCGGATGTGCGGCTCCGCACCGTGCTGCTCGAGCTCGCGAGTGTGCAGACCGCCGCCATCACGCCCATCGAAGCGATCAATCTGCTCTTCATGCTGCAACAACGTGCGCTCGATGCGCTACATACTCCCCAAACGCGGTAAACTGAGCCAGACGAGCGCACACATCGGAGTCCGCGGCGGCGTGGCCGTCCGAGCGAGGGCGCCGATCCGGAGGGAGACCGTACGATGGCACAGCAGACAGGACACGTCGCCGTGAGCGCCGCGCGACAAGTAGCACCTCTGCCAGGTGAAGTGGTGGAGCGCATCGCTGCTGGCGAGGTCATCGAACGGCCGGCTTCGGTCGTCCGCGAGCTGATCGAGAACGCCCTCGACGCCGGAGCGACAAGCATCCGCGTGGAGGTGCGCGACGGCGGACTGCGCCTGATACGTGTCGCCGACGACGGTGTGGGCATTCCGGCGGACGAGCTCGAAATCGCCTGCCTGCCGCATACTACAAGCAAGCTGCGCACACTGCGCGATCTCGACGCGATCGGCACACTTGGCTTTCGCGGTGAGGCGCTGGCGAGCATTGCAGCCGTTGCCGAGTTGGAACTGACGAGCGCGACAGCCGCCGAGGGCCTTGGCTCACGGCTCCTCCTGCGAACAGGACGGCCGTCCGAGACGGATGTCGCTCCACGTGCGCGCGGAACGACGGTCGCCGTCCGCTCGTTGTTTGCCGAGGTCCCCTCGCGGCGGGCGCAGCTACGCGGACCCGCCGCCGAAGCCGCACGAGTGCTGGCGGTGGTGCGCGGCTATGCATTGGCCCATCCGGCCGTCTCGTTTACCTATGTGAGCGACGGCACGCTCGTACTTCAGACCCACGGCGACGGGCTTGCCGCCACATTCCGGGCACTCTACGGCGCCGATGTCGCAAGCAGTCTCGTACTGTTCCAGACGGACGTCTCCGCGGGGATAGACATTACCGGCGCGGTCGCGGGACGCTCACACACGATGCCGAACCGCGACTATGTCGTCGTCGTCGTGAATGGCCGCCCGGTCACAAATCGCCCGCTCCTCGTCGCCGCCGAAGCCGGATACCGTCCGCTCCTGCGGAAGGGTCGCCATCCGCTGCTCGCAGTGGCCATCACCGTACCTCCCGATACCCTCGACCCGAACGTGCATCCGTCGAAAGCAGAGGTGCTTCTCCGCGGCGAGGGCGGCATCGCTGCGGCGCTCCGGAGCCAAGTACATGATGCGCTCGGTCGCGCCGCTCTTCCACTCGCCAAGACCGGTTTGCCCCACCGGACGCGATCGTTAGGCGCTCCGGTACAGCTCCCGCTGCCGTCGCCGCGCCGCCGGTCTACACGCCGCCTTGCCGAGCGCCCAATATCCTATGATGCCGTCCTCGGCGTCCAGCATGACAGCACCCCGCCCGCCACCGTTCCGCTGGAGCCGGTCGGCCAATTCGATGCGACGCTCATCCTCGCGCGCTCGCCCGAAGGCCATCTCTATCTCGTCGATCAGCACCGCGCCCACGAGCGCATCCTCTACGAGCGTCTCATGGCCCAACGCGCGAGCCTGCACGACGGCGAGCTGGCGGAGAGTGCTGGGCAGCTCCTGCTCCAGCCGGTGCTGGTCGAACTCTCACCCCTGCAAGCGGAGCTGCTTGCCTCACGGCTCGATGAACTCGCGACGCTCGGGTTGCGCTGCCAGGAGTTCGGCGGAAGCGCGTTTCTGATTCGCGCCGTCCCCAGCGTGAGCGGCGCTCGACAGTCGCCATCGTCCTTCGCTGAGGCGCTGCTGGCCGACGCCGCCATCGACTCAGATCAATGGATGGAAAGCATCTGCGCTTCCCTCGCATGCCGCTCGGCCATTCGTCGCGGCCAGATCCTCACACCTGCGGAGCAGCGAGCGCTGCTCTCTGAACTCCACACCGTCGCGGCGCCCGCCGCGTGCCCGCATGGCAGCCCCGTGCTGCTCCGCTACACGCACTCGTCGCTCGCACAGGCATTCGAGTGGTAGGCACGCGAGATGCGGACAGGCAGCCCTCCGGTAGGATTGTCAGGAAAAACCGTAGCGCCGCGCGCAGACACAGGCCGCCCGAGACGAGACCGTAGATGCACGTCACTTGCGCAGCGGCCGGATATCGAGTACCGCATCTGGTCAGGCGAGGAAGCGTGAAGACAGCCAACACGGAAGCGCCCGCGAACATATCGACCGCGACAAACGGCCTACGCTCCGCGCTCGCACGTGTCCCGGAGCTGGGACGGTGGGAGCTCTGGCTGCTGCTCGTCGTCGCCGCGTTCTTGCGGCTGAACCAGCTTGGCACGACCCAGTTTCTCGACGATCAGGCGGAGCTGATGACGCTGGCGCGGTCGGCATTCACCCGTGCGGCCCTGCCGGTGACGGGCATTCCGTCGTCAATTGGGTTTCTCAATATGCCGCTCAGCGTGTATATCCTGATGCCATTCGCCGCGTTCAGCCGCAATCCGCTCTATCCCGTCGCCGCCCTCGCGCTGTGGAACGCCCTCGGCGTCGCGCTCTGCTACATCTTCACCAACCGCTACTTTGGCCGGCTCACCGCCATCCTCGCCACCGCGCTCTTCGCTACCGCACCGGCAGCGGTGAACTACAGCCGGTTTCTCTGGCAACAGAACTACATCGCGCCACTCGCGGTGCTCTGGGCGCTGACGCTCTACGCCGGATGCATTCGAGGATCGCGCCGGTGGTTTCTGCCGCATGTGCTCATTCTGGCGTGCATGGTGCAATTGCACCCGACCACACTCACGCTCGGAGTCGCGTCACTCGCCGGGCTGCTACTCGCGCCACGTCCGCCGCGACGGTTCGACGTCGCGCTCGTCGTCGTGGCGGTCTGCGTCCTGGCGCTGCCCACGCTTGCCTGGGAGCTCGCCAGCTCGGTCTACGATGTCGGCTTCTTGCGGGGCATCGGTCACCATCCGGCGGTGGTGGACGGCGCCGCGTTCACTGCCCTCACAGGAATCCTCGGTGGTCCTGATAGCGGGAGTATCGGCCAACAAAGTACCTACACGAGCCTTACGCCTTTGCGTCTCTCGATCACCCAGATTGTCGTCTGGCTGTTCCTCCTCGGGCTGGCCTATCTCACGGCAGCGCTGATCGTGCGTACGGTCCGAGCGTGGTATCTCACCGTCGCTCTTTCATCTCGTCGCCAGCGGATACCTGCCGCGTGGCGCACGCTCAAAGGCGATGCTCGCTGGCGGGCAGACCTGTTGCTCTGGCTGTGGGTCTGTGTACCGGTGGTGGCACTCGTCCGTCATGCCAGCCCGGTCTATACACACTACCTGCTCATGCTGTATCCAGCGGTGTTCATCGTGGCGAGTCTGCCGCTGGTGGTCACCGTGGCAGGCATCACCCGTCTCGCTAGCCGGCTACGGCCGAGCTTGAGCCAGTATGCGCAAGTCGCCGTTAGTCTGCTCGCGGTCGTGGCCGTCAGCGCGCTGACCCTTGCGCAGGCGGTCATCGCCAACGGCTACACTGCAGCGCTCGCCTCGGGCAGCTTCACGGCCACCGACGGCTATGGGTATGGTGCCAGCGCACTCGTCAATGCCAGCGCTCGCATCACACAGCTGGCCGCCAGCGCGGGCGCGTCACAGGTATATGTTGACCTGCCATTTGCCGAGCGCTATCAGTCGCAGCTCACCTATCTGCTGGTGGGCGAACATTCTGACCGCCAGAGCGACACTGCCGATTGTCTGCTGCTCCCGCCTGCCGGAATCACCTCACTGCACGTCTCAGCCGCACCCAGTTCGCGCATGGCCGATCAACTGGCCCAGCTCCCTGGCGCAACTCATGCCGCCACGATCTCGCTGCCAGGCGGACCAGGGCTGGACGCCTATCGCGTCACCGCGCCGCCATCGCTGCTCGCGGGCGAAGACCCTATTCCGCCTGTCACGTACAGCAGCGATGGCGCGGCAATCCGGCTGGTCGCGGCTGCGCGTACGAGCCCCGACCGGCTACGACTCCGCTGGCAGGTGCTCGACTCGACGCCCATCGGCGCGCAGCCGATGACATTCGCCTTCAGCAGCGGCACCGACGAGGTGGCCTGCTCACCCTCGCGGTGGTTGGCCGGCGAGACCCTCTTCACCTGGGTCAACGCCTCCACATCCGCCGTGTGCGCCTCGCAGACCGGCGCTCTCCCTACGCTGGGCGTGCGCGGCGCACCCACACCCGCCATGCCGCAGCTCATCACCGCCGGTCCCTTGCGCTTTCTCGCCGATCGCCCGCGCCTGCCCGATCTGCATGCCGCCACAGGCCACTACGACACGGCTAATGCCACGGCACCCCCTACATGTCCCGCGTTGGGATAGTGGCAGCCGGGACGGGCGGGCGACATATGCCTCGCCCCCAAAAGATCGACATGGAACTGTCCCGCCGGGATGATGCGCCTTGTCCGTTGCCCTTGGAAACGTCCTTCGCCTCACGGCCCCTCCCCTCCAAGGGGAGGGGGTTGGGGGAGAGGTTCTTCCTACACCTCCAGCTCGGCGGCTTCACTTGTGCGTTGCTGATGCAGGCGCTCGGCGAGCAAACTGCGCAGCGGACCTGCCTGCTCTTCGGCGTACCTGGCATACTCGACGACCTGCCGCGCCTCCTGTTCCGCGGTCCAGCCAAGCTCGCGTGCCATCAGCTCGGCAACGGTGTGCACCGCATCCACGCCGCGTGTGGCGTCCTCCAGCGACATGCGCGTGCGCCGGGCCAGCACGTCCTCGACCGTCAGCGCCAGCTCGTCGCGAACCGCGTGCACCACCTCCGCACGCAAATATGGTAGACCAGCGGCGAGCGGAAGCCGCAACTCTGGCTCGGCGGCGATGAGGTCAAGCAGAGCAGGCGTCTCGTCGCCGTACCCATTCAGCAGGTGGGTAACCTCCGCTGAGGTGAGACCCAGATCGAGCGCCCGTAGACGAACACGTTCACGTGCCTCGGCAAGCCGTGTTGCGCCGACCAGTTTCAGATTGCGGGTCGGATGCCAGGTGTCGCGTCCGTCGCGCCGGTCGATGCGATCCATCACGTCCTCGGCCATCTGGCGGTACGTCGTGAGCTTGCCGCCGGATATCGTGATCAGCCCATCGGGCGCCTCGACGATGGCGTGCGATCGCGAGAGGTGCGACGCCGCACCCGTCTGCGCGCGCAGGTGCACCAGTGGCCGGTTGCCCGCGTATGTCGAAACGATGTCGGCACGCGACACCGGCGTCCGAATCGAGCGGTTCAGGTGCTCCAGCAGGTAGTCGATGTCGTCGTCTGTCGCGCGGGGGGAGTCGATCTCTTCGACCTCCGTGTCGGTCGTGCCGACGATCACACTGGAAAGCCACGGCACCAGGAAGATGATGCGGCCATCCTCAGTTTCCGGCAGCACCACCGCTTCGTCGCCGATGTCTAACGTCTCGCGGTGGAAGACAAGATGCGTGCCCCTGCTTGGAGCAATCGTCAGGCGCGACGCGCCGTCGCTCAGGCGCTCAGTCTGCTCGGCCCACACGCCCGTCGCGTTCACGACGTGCCGCGCGCGAACCGTCACTTCGGCATCGCCCGCTCGCGTCTCTCGCACGCGCACGCCCGAGAGCCGGTCTCCCTCATGCTCGAAGCGCACAGCCTCGGCATAATTCGCGAGCAACGCCCCATGCGCCGCCGCGGTCCGCAGCACGGCCATCGTCAGTCGAGTGTCGTTGGTCTGGGCATCGTAGTAGATGAAGCCGGTTTTGAGGCCGTCCGGCATCAAGACAGGCTCACGGCGCATCACGTCGTCGCGCGAGATGTGCCGGTGCGGCGCCACATTCTGGCGACCGGCCAGGATGTCATACGTCAACAGCCCAGCGTCAAGAATCAGGCTCAGCCCGATCCCACTGGGAGGCGCGACAGGCAGCCCCACAGGACGGCGCGAGCTCGCATACAACGGCAACACAAACGCCAGCGGGTGAACGAGATGCGGCGCGTTCCGCAGCAGACGCCCGCGCTCGATCAGTGCCTCACGGACGAGCGCGACGTCGAGCTGCGGCAGATAGCGGATACCGCCATGCACCAGCTTCGTCGCCGCGCTGCTCGTGCCGCTGGCAAAATCGCTCCGCTCCACGAGTCCGACGCGATACCCACGCGCGGCCGCGTCCAGCGCGATGCCCGCGCCGGTGATGCCACCGCCGATCACCAGCACATCCAGCGGCTCCCGGCTCATCTGCTCCAGCGCCTCCTGTCGGAATGCCGCCGAGAGTTGTGTCTGCTCGTCCATAGAGAACCTCTCCCACTTCGCCGCGCGCCCGAGGGGGACCGCCACCCTTGCTCGTCCCCAGCGACACCAGAAGCGCGACTCTCCCGTATTGTAGTGCGCCTGGGCAGCGGCGGACATGTTGCATGGTATACTCAACTACCATGCTTTCCTGCGCTAAGCGCGATGTCTCAGTCGCCAGATCCAGGAAGGTACGGCGACCGATTCCCTGCTCACAAGAAGGATGTTCGCACCGGTGCTACCCGCTTCTCCGCCACCGCAATTCGCCACGTTTGTCCGGGGTCGATATCTCGTGCGCATCACGCACATCGCGCTCACCGGAGAGGCCCGCGGACGTGTCGTCCGCGCGACCGCGACGCCAGGCGACGACGAGATGCTTGCCGTGTACAGCACCCCAGATCGCGTACCACCCCCAGCGGAGGAGCTCGGCTGCATCGGCGCGCTGCCCGGTGAGCTGGTGGAAATCGAGCTGCGCTGGCGCTTGCCCCGGCCTGAGCGCAAGCGGGCGCGTCACACTCCTCCGCCTACATCTCATTTGGTGCGGGTGATCGAGCCTGCCGCCGAGCGCGTCGCGCCGCCGTGCCCCGTCTTCGGCGAGTGTGGTGGTTGCCAGCTCCAGCACATGCCCTACCCCTCACAGCTCGCGTGGAAGACGCAGCGGGTGGCGGCGACGCTGCGCGCGGCGGGGTTCGCTGATCCTCCTGTGCTGCCCATGCTCGGCGCGGGTGATCCGTGGCACTATCGCAATCATATGCGCTTCTCGGTCAATCGCGAGGGGCAGTCTGGCCTGACCGCGCGTGGCACCCGACGCGTACTGCCGCTGGTCAACTGCCCCATTGCCGATGAGCACATCAACGCCGCGTTAGCGACACTCGCGAACGACGCCCTGCCCCAGCCACAGGTATTGCTGCGCTACGGCACCGCGACCGGCCAGATAGTGCTCCAGCCCGCCCCCACCGATGAGCAACGTCGACGTGTGGAAAACCTCGGCATCGAGGTCCACGACGACGCCATCGAGGAGGAGATCGCCGGAGCACGCTTCCGCATCCGCCCGAGCTCGTTCTTCCAGACCAACTCCGCGCAGGCCAACGAGATGGCGCGGCTGGTACGGCAGGCACTTCCGTCCGGCCGCGCTGTGACGCTCGTGGACGCCTACTGTGGGGTGGGCACGTTCGCCCGGCTGCTCGCACCGGGAGCCGGTCGCGTGTTGGCAATCGAGGAATCGGCGAGCGCCATTCGCGACGCGCGTTATAACCTTCGCGACGTTGCGAATGTCGAGATTGTGCAAGCCAAAGTCGAGGACATACTTCCGGATATCACTGAGCGCCTTGACGGGCTGGTGATCGACCCGCCACGCGCAGGATGCCAGCGTCCGGTGCTCGACGCATTGGTCGCCCGGCGTGTGCCGCATGTCGTCTACGTCTCCTGCGACCCCGACACACTCGCGCGCGACCTCGCGTACCTGTGCCTGCAGACGGGAGCGTATCGCGTGCGGTCTGTGCAGCCACTCGACATGTTCCCGCAGACGGCTCACATCGAGAACGTCGTCGCGCTGGAGGCGATGGCATGACGGCGCGTACAATCTATCTGGCCTCCACCTCGCCGCGCCGTCGCCAGTTGCTCGCCGAGGCAGGCATCCGGTTCACGCTCTTTCCCGTCCCGATCGACGAGGATGCCCTTTCCGCCGAGTACATCGGCCCGCTCGATCACCTCGGTGAGTACCTTGCGCGCGAGAAGGCGGTTGCCGCCGTCACACATCTGCGTGACGCCGGAGAGGACGGCATCGTTCTGGCCGCTGACACGACCGTGCTGCTGGATGGGAAGTCCCTCGCCAAACCACTGGATACTGAAGACGCGATCTCGATGCTCCGCTCGCTGCGTGGCCGCGAGCACGTCGTCGCGACCGGTGTGGCCGTCGCTCCGACGGACTGGCGCACGGTTCTCTCGGCCACTGCCGCTACCCGTGTGCGCATGCGCGACTACAGCGACGACGAGGTCGAGCAATACGTCGCGACCGGCGATCCGCTCGATAAGGCGGGCAGCTACTCCATCCAACATCCGTCGTTCATGCCGGTGGAGTCGCTGGCTGGGTGCCACCTCGGCGTCATCGGCCTGCCGATCTGCCTGGTCACGCTGCTGCTGGCGCAGGTGAAGCTGGGAGCGCCGCACCTACCCAACAGCCACGCATCTCCGCCGTGCCCGTGGTCGCCGCTGTGCCGCCCGCCGTTTCCGCCTTCTGATGGCATACATGTCGTGGACGTCCGCCGGACATCCTCCCCATGAGCGCAGCAGATCAGTCCTCACCTGGTCATGTACGCGGCCGTTATGCTCCCTCGCCGACGGGCGCGCTCCACCTCGGGAATCTTCGCACCGCGCTGCTGGCGTGGCTGTTCGCGCGCGCTCAAGGCGGCGCCTTCGCGCTGCGCGTCGAAGACCTCGACAGGCCACGCACCCGGCCTGGGGCGTCTCAGACGATGCTCGACGACCTCCGCTGGCTCGGCCTGGACTGGGACGAAGGGCCCGATATGGGCGGCCCACTGGGTCCGTACATGCAGAGCCAACGTGGGGCGCTCTACGACGCGGCGCTCGCGCGTCTGCGGGCGAAGCAGCTCGTCTACCCGTGTTACTGCACACGCGCCGAGTTGGCCCAGCTCGCGAGCGCACCTCACGGACCCGACACAGCTCCGCGTTATCCAGGCACGTGCCGCACGCTCTCGCAGCGCGAGCGGCAGCGGTTCGAACGCGCGGGACGCCGTCCATCGCTGCGATTCCGCGCGCCATCCGCAGAGATCGCATTCGTGGATGCTGTCGCGGGCGAGCAGCGCGAAAATGTCGCGGCCACGACCGGCGACTTTATCGTGCGGCGGAGCGACGGCGTGATCGCGT